>PEAR01000082.1 GCA_002753745.1 Candidatus Omnitrophota bacterium
GAAGCAAAATAGCGGCAAAAATAGATGATACCGAGATAAAGCCTGTCGCCAGAAAACAAACACCCCAACCAAGCAAACACAACCCTACCGGCCAGCGCACCGCAACCAGTGCCACGGTTAACCCTAATAGAACCCCAGCGGTTGTAGCCACACCTTTGCCGCCTTTAAAATTCAAGAAACAGGTCCAATTATGCCCGCACACAGCACCTACTGAAGCCGCGATGCGCCCCTCGACCCCCGGGCTAAGCCAGCCGGCCACAAAAACCACCGCGATAAACCCCTTTAGCATATCAATAAACAAAACGGCAGAACCGGCTTTTTTGCCCAGAACACGAAAAGCGTTCGTCGCCCCCATGTTACCCGAACCATGCTCACGGATGTCTATACCCTTCATAACCTTGCCAAAAATGAAAGCTGTCGGCAATGATCCAATGATATAACTTGCCGCAACAACACCGATCAGACTAAGGATGTTCCCCATTAAGCACCTTTATTCCTTCCTTCATATAAATAATCCCTGAGATCGCTGCCGCCGCCAGCGCCAGCCACCAGGTCACATAGGCCAGATGATACTGAACAAAAACCGCCACCACGCAAACCGCCTGCAAAAACGCGGTCACTTTCCCCCAAACATTAGGCTTGATCTCCATGGGACAGCGCATCACCTCGATCAACAACCAGCCCAAAATCAGGATCACATCCCGCGCAACAAAGGCCACCACCAGCCACAACGGAAAGCGCACATCCCAGGCATATCTCTCACCAACGATGTAAAGAATGATCAAGGCACTGATCAAAAAAAACTTGTCGGCTAAGGGATCCAGGATTGATCCGGCTTTGGTTTTCTGATAGAACCGGCGCGCGATATAACCGTCCAGCACATCCGTTATCTCTGCCAAAAGATAAATACCCAGGGCCCACCAGCGGAAATAGTCATGATCCAGAGTGTAAGACAATAAAACAGCGATAAAGACCGGGATCAAAAGAATACGGCCGATCGTGATCTTGTTCGCCAGGGTCAGCCCCATGGATCACTCCGGTAAAGGTAACAATTTCTCGCCCGTATCGGGATCGGAATCGAGCTCACCGCTATAATGTTTTCCAGTAGAAGGAGAATATTTAACCGCCGGTGCCTTCCCGCCTCCCGCCACCATCCCGCCCACTACTTTGCGGGCTGCATCCATTTGCTGGCTCGCCGTTTCAGGCGGTTTCACCGGGACTTTCGGCTGAGGAGCCGTCGTGACACAGCCTGCGATAAAAAACAGTGATCCTATCAACGTAAATCTTATCTTATCCATCTGATCCTATTCAGCGGCCAGAAGATACATTCAGCCCTGCCGACCACAAGCTCCTCGGGAACAAAGCCCCAGAACCGGCTGTCATGGCTGGCCTTGCTGTTATCACCCATCACAAAATAATTTCCCGCCGGCACAGTCGTTACCTTGCCCTCGGCGCCGTAACTGCCCATATTGTAATAATGAATGCTGGCGATCGATCCGTCCGTTATCGCTTTTCCGTTGATCAACACCTTGCCATCCACGATCTGAACAGTTTCACCGCCGACAGCGATCAAACGCTTGATAAAATCCTTGTCACGTGTAACGGGATACTTGAAAACAATCACGTCCCCGCGTTTAGGCTTAACAAAACCTGGCAGACGGTATTTCGTAAACGGCACCAGCGGACCATATTCGACTTTGGGAACGAATAACCGATCGCCTTCGATCAAGGTCATTCGCATTGACCCCGACGGGATCTTGAAAGGCTCAACCAGAAAAGCCCTGATGACCATGGCCATCAAGAACGCAATGATCAATGATTCCGCCCAATCCCACGCAACAGCTTTCCAGCCGACGTTCACTTCTTTATCGTTATCCATGTGACCTTTCATTATATTTTTAATGCGGCTAAAAACGCCGCCTGAGGCACTTCCACCTGGCCAACCGAACGCATCTTCTTTTTACCTTCTTTCTGCTTCTCCCACAACTTGCGTTTACGGCTGATATCGCCGCCGTAACACTTGGCGGTCACATTCTTGCCCATTGACTTGATCCGGGACGACGCGATAATGCGCCCGTCGCACGTGGCCTGAATGCGGATCTCAAACAACTGGGCAGGAATCAGTTCCTTTAACTTGTCGCAAAGAGCCGACCCTTTATCATAAGCGTGGTCTTTATGAACCAGACAGGAAAAGGCATCGCATTCCTCGTCGTTGATCAGAATATCAAGCTTGGCGATCGGCGCCGCCCGATAGCCGCAAAACTCGTAATCGATCGAACCGTACCCGCGAGTCGCGGATTTGATCATATCGTTAAAATCAACAATAACCTCCGACAACGGAATCTCATAGATCACGCGCATGCGGTCGGAAATATATTCGCTTTTCACATAAATGCCGCGTTTACGCTTGGCCAGCTCCATGACCGCATCCATCGAGGCCACCGGCGTCAACACGGAAACTTTCAAATACGGTTCTTCCACGCTTTTTACCGCACTCATATTCGGCAGCTGGGACGGATTCTCGATATCCGTCATGATTCCATCCCTGGTTTCATAACGGTATCCGACGTTAGGCGTCGTCAGCACCAGACTCAGATTGTATTCGCGTTCCAGACGCTCCTGCACAACTTCCATGTGCAGCAGCCCCAGAAACCCGCAGCGGAACCCGTGACCGAAAGACTGCGATGTTTCCGGCTCATAGGTAAAACTGGGATCGCTCAAGCGCAGCTTGTCGATCGCCACCCGCAGGTCCATGTACTGGTCCGCGGTTACCGGGTACACCCCGCAAAAAACCAAAGGCTTAAGGATGCGGTAGCCTTCCAGGGGAGCGTCACAGGGATTCAGCACTTCAGTGACGGTGTCTCCCACGCGCACTTCCTTAGGATCGCGGATATTGCAGGTAATGTAACCAACCTCACCGGCGCCCAGCTCCTTGACCTTGACGTCAAACGGTGAATACACGCCAATCCCGTCGACCGTGTATTCCTTCTGCATGTTCATCATGCGAACCTTGGTGCCGACCGCAATCTTCCCGTCGATCACGCGGATAAAAACAATAATGCCTTTATAGACATCGTACTTCATATCGAACATCAGCGCCTTAAGCGGCTTTTTCTCTTCACCATAAGGCGAGGGAATAAATTCAACAATTTTCTCAAGCAGCTTGTCAATGTTGAGACCTTCCTTAGCCGAAACTTTCTGGATATCGACCTCCTTGAACTTCAAGGTCTCGCTGAACTTGCGTACCGACTCGTCAAGGTCGATCGACGCGATATCGATCTTGTTGATGACCGGCAAGATCTCCAGATTGTTATTGATCGCCAGAAAATAATTCGCCACGGTCTGCGACTCAACACCCTGTGTGGCATCGACGATCAACAGCGCGCCTTCGCAGGCCTTGAGCGATTTCTCAACCTCATAGGTAAAATCCACGTGACCAGGCGTGTCGATCAGGTTAAAGAGATAGTCTTTACCGTCTTTGGCCTTATAGGTCAGACGCACCGCCGAGGCCTTGATCGTGATGCCGCGTTCCCGCTCCAGATCCATATCGTCGAGAAGCTGGTTCTTGAAACTGCGCTCGTCAATAGCACCGCAGGCCAGCATCAGGCGGTCAGCGAGCGTTGACTTGCCGTGGTCAATATGAGCAATGATCGAGAAATTACGAATAAGGCTTTGGTCCATATTATTTCAAACGGCGCCGGAGGAGATCCGGCGGCCAGTATCCTGTTATTTTTTTTGCTGAATGCGGTTAAACATAAACTCAACCGTTTCATCGATCGACATGTTCGTCGAATCGATGCGTACGGCGTCACTCGCCTGCTTTAAAGGGCCCACCTTGCGTGAAATATCCTGGTGATCGCGCTCTGCCAGGTCCCGCGCAAGCGCCTCTTCGTCAACGGCCTGGCCCTTGGCCTTAAGCTCGTCGATCCGCCGCTGGCAGCGCACCTTGAAATCCGCATCAAGAAAAAATTTGTAATCGGCGTTAGGAAACACCACCGTGCCGAGGTCGCGGCCGTCGCCAACCATCGACCGGCGTTCCCCCATGCGCTGCTGCCATTCAACCATGACATGCCGCACCCCGGGTGTGCGCGCAATATAAAAAGTATTGTTAGTTACGTCCGTCGCACGGATCGCTTCAGACACATCCTCGCCGTCGAGTAATACCTTCAACGGCCTGCCGGATTCATTAACCAGATCGATATGGGTCTTGTTCGCCAGCGCCACCAAAGCCTCGGCATCGTCGAGCTTTACCTGACAGCGCATCGCCTTAACCGTCAAGGCACGATACATAGCCCCCGTGTCCATAAAAGCGAAATCCAGCTTCTTAGCCAGCAGTTTTGCTACCGTACTCTTGCCCGCGCCCGCCGGTCCATCGATCACTATAACCATAATATTCAACCCTGTTTTTTATCCAGGCTTTCCCGCTTCACCTTGGCCTGGTTGAGATATTGTGTCAACGTTGCTTCATCTTTATCGACAATAGCCCGGCGCAATTCAGCGAGCGACTTGGCCATCTCGTCAATACTCTTAAGGACATTACGATAATTCGAGAAACAGATATCTCCCCACATCTTTGAAGAGGACGCAGCAATCCGGGTCGTATCTTTCAATCCGGTCGAGCCAAAACCCAGCACCTCATCAGGAATAGCGCGCATCAGGGCAAACGCCGTCAAATGCGGCAGGTGACTGACAAAGGCCATTACCTCGTCATGTTTATCAGGATCCATCACTTTAACGTCAGCGCCAAGCTTGGTCCAAAGGTGCTTGACCTTATCCTTGGCCAGCTTGTTGGTCTTGGCCGTCGGGGTCATGATAACGGACGCCCCTTTTAAAAGATCGGCTGAAGCATTGGCCACCCCGCTTTTCTCGGAACCAGCCATCGGATGGGAACCCACAAAAAGGACATGCGGCGGAAAATGTTTTTCAGCGGCAGCTACGATCAATCCCTTCGTGCTCCCCACATCGGTCACAATACAATCCCGGCGCAAATGCCGGGCAATGTCCTTAATATTCTCCAGGATCACCTTGGCCGGCGCAGCCAAAATAACTAGATCCGCGCCCGCGATCGCCTTATGCAGATCCATTTCGGCTTCATCGATCGCTTTCATTGTCAACGCCGTCTTAAGCGACGCTTCATGACGGGAGGTGCCGACGATCTTAGCGGCCAGCTCGTTCTTCTTTAACGCCAGCCCGACCGAACCGCCGATCAATCCTGTTCCCAAAATCACCACTTTACGGAATAAATGTCTGCGAAACACCATTAGATCTCCCTGCCGACGGCATTAGCCACCGCGGCCAGTTCTTTCATTAATTTGGAAAATTGCGCACTGGTCAAACACTGCACACCGTCCGACCAGGCTTCTTCGGGTGAATCGTGCACTTCGATCAGCACACCATCCGCCCCCGCGGCCACGCCGGCCCTGGCGATACTGCCCACCAACGCCGCCTTGCCAGTCCCGTGACTGGGATCAACAATGATCGGCAAATGCGATTTCAGCTTTACCACCGGGATCGCATTGATATCCAGCGTATTGCGCGTTTCCGTCTCAAACGTACGAATGCCGCGCTCGCACAAGATAACATCATAATTCCCCTGGGCCAGGATATATTCTGCCGACATCAGCCACTCCTTGATTGTCGAGCTGATCCCGCGTTTTAAAAGGACGGGCTTGCGCGCCTTGCCCACCTCTTTAAGCAGTGAAAAATTCTGCATGTTGCGTGCGCCGATCTGGAACATATCCGCGTAGCGGGCCACCAGGTCCACATCACGCGGATCCATCACCTCGGTCACCGTGCTGATGCCCGCTTCCTTGCCGACCGCCTGAAGGATCTTTAATCCCTCTTCACCCATGCCCTGAAAATCATACGGTGATGTGCGCGGCTTAAACGCCCCGCCGCGCAGCATATTGGCGCCCGCCGCTTTCACATTCTTCGCGAGCGATAACAACATATCATACCCTTCGATCGCGCAAGGTCCGGCCATCACGACCAAATGTTTCCCGCCGGCAACCGCCGTTACGCCGGCACCACCGACTTTTACTTCGGAATTCGTCCCCTTAAACTCTCGTGACACCAATTTATATGGAGCCAACACCGGCATCACCCGCTCAACACCCGGAAATACTTCCAGCGGAACGACCTGGAGCTTGTCTTCAGGACCGATCAAACCGATCACCGTGCGTTCAGCGCCGCGTGACACGTTCGCCCGCAGCCCCATCGCTTCGGTCTTCTCCAAAATATGACGGACATTTTCTTCCGTCGCTGTTGACTGCAGTACAATGATCATAGAACCTCTTTCAACGCTTTCAGAAAACGGTTATTCTCCGCCGGCGTCCCAATAGAAACCCGAATATAATTCTGCAAGCCCCAGGCGCCCATATCGCGCACGATCACGCCTTTTTTCATCAACGCCAGCACCACATCCCGGCTGTCTTTAGATACACGAACCTGAATAAAATTCGTGCAGCCCTTGCTGAAATCAATACCCATCTTCTTAAACGCGGCACACAAACGCTCACGCTCTTTGGTCTGCTCTTTAATGATCCGCTTGTAATACGCGCCGTCATTAAGCGCCGCCAAAGCTGCTGCCTGGGCAATCGACGTTACATTGAACGGCTCGCGCGCGCGGTCCAATAACCCGGCCACCTCCGGATTAGACATCCCGTAACCAACCCGCAGTCCCGCCAACCCGTAAATCTTCGAAAACGTGCGCGCCACGATCACATTCTTATGCGTCTTTAAAAGCGCCAGCGTGTCAGGATAATCTTTATCACTTATATACTCAAAATACGCCTCATCAAAAAATACCAGCACGTCCGAAGGAAACCCATCAAGAAATTCCGCGATCTCAGTCTTGGTGGGAAACAATCCCGACGGATTATCCGGATTGCCAATGAACACAATCTTAGTCCGTGATGTTACCGCCGCTTTCATCGCAGGCAAGTCATACCGGAATCCATTTAAGGGCACCTCAACCAACTGAGCGCCGGCCGCCGCTGACGCGATCGAATACACCAGAAACGAAGGCTTGGCGATTACCACTTCATCACCCGGCTCCACAAACGCCCGGATTGCCATCACGATCACTTCGTCCGACCCGCACCCGAAAACAAATTGTTCCGGCGCCAGCTTCAGGCGGCGAGCCAACTCACGGCGCAGTTCAAAACAGGCGCCATCCGGATACCGGTTCGCTGTCTTCGCCGCTGCAGCAATCGCCTTTAACACCTTAGGTGACGGTGGATACGGATTCTCATTCGACGCCAGCTTAATAACACTCTTCAACTTAAACTCGCGCTTAACCTCCTCAATCGGCTTCCCGCCGACATAAGGCTTAACCTTCAAAATATTCTTATTTACTCTGGTTAACATGCCGCATTCCTTTTGATCGTTAAATTTTTGTCTTTAAAACAGCCCAGATATTTCTCAGGAAATCCTCGATATCGCGGACGTCTTCATTGGTATAAGGATCAACCTTATTACCAACGCCGGCGACAAGAACAATATGGCCATTCTCAATAATAGGTAAATTGAAATGCCTTTTAACGTTGACGTGGCCCTGAGGATAGCCTTTTTTAGTTTCCTTGACCAGGTTCGGATAATCATTGGTGATAACCGCGCGTCGTTCACGGATCGCATCTCCCCATAACCCCGTATCCTTGACCTTGTACAATAACGGTTTATCCATGATCGCGCAATTCATCATTGCCGATCCCGACCAGCCCACCATGGTCATCTCCAGCTCATCAGCACTGACTGTTGCAAAATATGATAATGTAGACTTCGCCAGGTCGCACAATTCAATCATCAGCATGCGCTTGTATTGATCCATGGGCAGGTCTTTAGCCTGTTGCATCCGGTCTATGGCGACGAGAACTTTTGGGTCCATGCAAACCTCCAGTCAGATTAGAAATTTAAGCGGGATACGACCCCAGCACTTTCAGGAATTTACACATCCCCTCAAGCTTAATAAGCGCTTTTTGCACTTTGGCGTCATTTTGATGACCCTCAAAATCCACAAAGAAATAATAATCCCACGCCTTCTTTTTAATAGGGCGGGATTCTATACGCGTCAGGTTAATGCCGTTCTTCGCGAACGGCTCAAGCATCTTGTAGAGCACCCCGGCCTTGTCCTTAATGGAGAAAACAATCGATGTGCGGTCTTTGCCCGTCGAGTTCGCTGACTGACGACCGATAATAAAAAAGCGGGTCGCATTATGCGCCACATCTTGAATATTAGCTTTCAAGACCTTTAGGCCGTAAATGCGCGCGCAATCAGCCGATGCCAGCGCCGCCGCGCCCTTCTCGGAGGCCGCAATCCTGGCAGCATCGGTGGTCGCCGCCACACTGATCTGTTCCACCCGTTCCGGCGGCATATTGGCCAGCAGCCAGTGACGGCACTGCGACAGGACCTGAGAATTGGAATAAATCTTTTTTATTCCCTCAAGCGGACCTTTAGCCAAAAGATTATGCGCGATCTTGATGGTCACCTGAGCGCAGACCTGCAGGTCAGACTCTGTCAACCGATCCGCAGTCGGCGTCACCGACCCTTCAACGGAATTCTCGATCGGCACAATGCCGTAATCACAGGCATCATTCTCCACCGCCTGAAAAACATCCGCAATGCTGGCCTGCCCGCAATATTTTGCCTGGGCGCCGAATTTGTGGATCGCCGCAGCGTAAGAGTTTGAACCTTCCGCGCCAAGATACGCGATCGACAAAGGCTTTTCCAACGCGATCGATGCCGACATGATCTCACGGTACACCGCCTCAAAAGCTGCATCGGGCATCGGCCCCTTGTTCAGCGATTTGATACGATCCAGCACCTGACGCTCACGATCCGGGACATAAATGCCTTTTTTGCTTTTGATCTTCGCTTTGCCGACGGCCAGGGAAACCCCTGCCCGTTCATTAAGCAAGCTCACCATTTGAGCATCGATCCCGTCGATCTTATTGCGCAGGTGTGTCAGATCCATGACCGTCATCTCCATTATCACCCATCAACCGTGATTGACCGCTGGCTTCGCCTCCTTGTCCCGGTTCAACATCCGGGAGGGATTGAGCCTCTTTCTCAATCTGTTCAATATCCAGTTTAGTCCTGACTTTTGCCAGTTCTTCATCCAAACGCGTTTCCGCCTCGGCCTCAGGGATCACAAGGGGAACCTCTGGCGCCGCCTCAGGAAGCGCTTCGGCAGGCAGATCAACCGTTGACACCGCCGAGACATCCGGATTCAATGTAGCCGCCACCTCATTGGCCTTAGCCATCAACGCCGGAAACTCTTCAAGACGGGGAAGATCTTCCAGCGACCTTAACCCGAAATATTCCAGAAATTGCGTGGTCGTGCCGTAAACATACGGCCGCCCGGGCACTTCCTTGCGGCCTGCAATCTTGATCAGCCCCTTATTTAGCAAATGCATCACCACACCATCAGAATTTATTCCACGAATCAGCTCCACATCCGTGCGTGATACCGGCTGTTTATAGGCAATGATCGCCAGCGACTCCAACGCCGGACGCGACAGCTTTTCTTTATGACGTGTCTTATAGAATTCACGAATATAGCCGGCATAAAGCTGATTGGAAAGCATTTGATAGCCATGCGCGATCTCGGCAATCACAATACCTTTACCGGCCGCCGTATAATCCGCCTCCAAGGCTTTGACCGCTTCTTTAAGGTCGGCTGGAACAGAACCGGGGATCGCATCTTTGAATTGATCAATGCTGACCGGTTTCTCGCTGACAAAAAGCAGCGCTTCAACCGCACCCTTCAAATGATTCAACTGGATCTCGTCCATTACCGCGCCGCCTTTTGTGTATAAATGGTATTCAGCAATTCTTCTGTCGAACAAATCGAGCTGTTGCGTTCCAGCACTTTAGCCACCATGGCTTCAGCTTCGCTCTTTTTATACTGAAGCTGCATCAAAACTTCGATCGCCTCATCCTTAAATGCCACCGACACTGAAACATCCCGCTTCACCCCAGCGTCGGGGATCAAGCCGAAACGACTAACTTTGCCTTGAAGCTTTGCGACGATATCGCGCGCTTTCTGCTGGCCGATCCCGGGCAGTGTTTTCAAATAAGCGATATCGCCTTTATCGATCGCGGAAGCGATCTCGCTGATCGAACGGTCGAGCGCTTTTACTGCTGCTTTGGGGCCGATGCCCGACACCGAGATAAACTGCAGAAAAAAATCTTTTTCCAGGTCATTGAGGAATCCTACCAGAATCGGCGTCGCACTGGAAGGGGTCATTTGATAATAATGATGTGTCACCAGGGTAATAACACCATCCTGCCCCTGCTGTGCGCTCAAACGCTGGGCAACCGACGCCGGGATACTCACTTCATAAAAAATCCCGCCGGCATCAATGATAACGGCGAGATCTTTAAGCTCTACTACGTTGCCTTTTATGCGAGCGATCATTTCAAAAACCTGCTCATGGACGCATGCCCCATCGCCAGCGCCAATGCATCAGAGGCATCCAGCGAAAGTCGTGCGGGATCAATATTAAGAAATCCGGCCACCACGCGCTGGGTCTGGATCTTGGTGGCATTCCCGTTACCCACCACCGCCTTACGCACGCGCTTGACACTCAGCTCAACCAGCTCAACATTCTGTTCGGCGCATACCAGGCAGATAACCCCGCGCGTATGCCCCATAATCGATGCTGTCACCGGATGAGCGTGATGCGAATAAATTTTCTCAAGAACCAGAACGTCCGGCTTGCAGGACTTTACGATATCCGTCAGATGCCGGTGAATCTTAAAGAGTTTTTGCGCTAGAATATCTTTAGGATGAGGCGTAATCGTCCCCACATCG
>PEAR01000083.1 GCA_002753745.1 Candidatus Omnitrophota bacterium
TCAAATTTCTCAAATTTCTTAAGCTTTCACCGGACGGTATCAGGCCTAAACTGCTGCAGAATTTCGCCGGGTATCTCAAAATCGGGGAGCGAGTTGCGGGCGAACGCGGAAAGCCGCTAAGGCGGTAATTTTTTTGCGCAAGATGTTAGTTGTGGCTAACAGAGTTAATGTCATCTATACTTATAGGGAGGAGCAATATGACAATGCTGGGTTTAAAAAACGGGGAGTCTTTCAGTGTCAAGCGGGTGACTATTGCCCGCGAGATCGGCAAACGCCTGGCGGATATGGGCTTTGTACGCGGCGCTAAAGGGCGTATTGTCCGCAGCGCCATGCTGGGGGACCCGATTCAGGTGAAGATCTGCCAGTATGATGTTTCGATCCGCCGGGCGGAAGCTCAGGGAATCGAGGTTGAAATGGCGGAGGCGGGTGTATGAACGGCCATCGTGCTGTTTTGGCCAGTGATGGTCTGACGCCACCGGCAGGCGCTGCTCGCAAGGCTTCCAAAGTGATTCGCATCGCATTGGCCGGGAATCCGAATACGGGCAAGACCACGCTGTTTAACGCCATGACCGGCAGCCACCAGAAAGTTGGTAATTACGCCGGGGTAACGGTGGAAAAACGGGAAGGGCGGCGTTTGTATAAAGGTTATGAGTTCCAGGTGCACGACCTGCCCGGCGTATACAGCCTGACGGCGTATTCCATGGATGAAGTGGTCGCGCGGGATTTTATTATCAATGAACGGCCTGATGTCGTGATCGACGTGATCGACTCGACCAATATTGAACGTAATTTATATTTATGTCTTCAGTTTCAGGAATTGAATGTGCCGATCGTTGCGGCGTTGAATTTGAATGACGAGGCGATTAGCCGCGGTATTCAGATCGATGAAAAGCGTTTGTCGGAAATATTAAGGATGCCGGTCATCAAGACCGTGGGGAAAAAGAGCGTCGGGGTCGAGCAGATCCTTGACAAGGCAATTGTTGTTTTTGAACAGAAGGAAAAGCCTGCGTATGAAGTCAGTTATGGTTATGAGCTTGAGGAAGATGTTCAGGCTGTGATTGCCGAGCTGAAGAAAGACGATGTCTTTTGCCTGCGCTATCCGGTCCGCTGGTGCGCGGTCAAGCTGATCGAGAAAGATGCCCGGGCTGATGAATTGGTTGGGATGCATACAGCGGCAGCCAGTGTCAGGGCTGTCCTGAAAGAGCGCGTCAAGCGCATCGAAGAGCATTTTGGCCGGGATTCCTCGATCGTTGTTTCGGAACAGCGCTACGGCTACATTCACGGCGCTGCGGCAGAGGCGGTCACGAGGCTGCACAGCGATAAGAAAACGATCACGGAAAAGGTTGATCAGATCCTGATGGATCGCGTTCTGGGCTTTCCGGTTTTTTTGTTTATTCTCTGGTCGATCTTTCAGATCACCTTTAAGATCGGCGCGTATCCGATGGGTTGGATCGAGTCATTGTTCGGCTGGTTAAGTTCTCTGGCAACATCAGTCATCCCGGCGGGAATTCTACGATCGCTGCTGGTTGACGGGGTCATTGCCGGCGTTGGCGGCGTGTCATCATTCATTCCCCTTATTATTTTATTGTTCATGTTCATATCAATCCTGGAGGATTCAGGGTATATGTCGCGGGCGGCGTTCATTATGGACAAGTTCCTGCATATTTTTGGTCTGCACGGGCAGTCTTTTTTGCCGATGATCCTGGGGATAGGCTGCTCGGTTCCGGCGGTAATGGCGGCGCGTACACTAAAAAATATGCGTGACCGGGTGATCACGGTCATGGTGACGCCTTTCATGAGCTGCGGGGCCAAGCTGCCGGTCTATGTGCTGCTGGCGGGGGCGTTTTTCCCAAAACACGCCGGTACCGTGGTCTTGTCGATGTATGTTGTCGGCGCGACGCTGGCATTATTTTCATCGTTACTGTTCAGAAAAACAGTGTTGCGCGGGGAATCAACGCCTTTTGTTATGGAGCTGCCGCCCTATCGCTTGCCGACGGTTAAAGGAATATTGTGGCATGTCCGCGAAAAAACATTCGGCTATCTTAAAAAGGCGGGGTTGGTGCTGCTGCCGGCATCCATGTTGATTTGGGCGGTGACCACATTCCCAAAATCCGCGGGAGATGCGCCGAAAGATGTTGCGATGGCGCAGAGTTACGCCGGCCAGATCGGGCGAGGAATGGCGCCGGTGCTGGCGCCGATCGGGTTTGACTGGAAGATCGGGATCGCGGCTGTCACGGGTTTTGCCGCCAAGGAAATGGTGGTGTCAACATTGGGTGTTTTATACAGGGTTGAAGCCAGGGCGGATGAGAAGTCTGATTCTCTGCGGTCAGCTCTTCGGCGTGATCCGACGTTCAGCCCTCTGGTGGCGTATGTCCTGATGTTATTTATGTTGATCGTGGTGCCGTGTTTTGCGTCGGTGTCGGTAATATATTCAGAAATAGGGTTTAAGTGGGTCATGTTTGCGATCACATATTGGACGGTGCTGGCCTGGAGTTTGTGTTTTGTGGTGTATCATTCGGGGAGATTATTGGGGTTCTAGGTATGCTTTGGTCGATCGTTGAGAATACAATAGTTGCGTTTTTGCTGGTTGCGTCCGCCGCCTATCTCGGGTGGCGGGCGTATGCCTCTGTTTTTAATAAAAGAAAAGGTTGCCTCTGCAGCGAATGTCCCTCGGCATCTTCATGTAAAAAGAAGAGCAATGGGGAAGGGTCTAAGAAGAAGATCGAATAAATAGCCTCTGCATATTCCTTCCGGGGTTTTTTGGCTGGACAGTTGCCTCAAATGGAATACAATTAAAAAACTGTAATAACTATTAAATAAAGATTATCGAATTTAATGCAAACTGATTTTGTTAAAAAGAGCATCCTGCCCGGGTTTACCCTCTCGCTGGGGTTCACGATATTTTATTTGAGCCTGATTGTTCTTATTCCATTATCGATGTTGTTTATAAAAACATCGACGTTGACTTTTGTCCAGTTCTGGGAGGTGATCACGGCCCCCCGCACGCTGGCGGCTTACGGCTTGAGTTTCGGCACTGCTTTTGCCGCCGCCTGTGTCAATGCGGTGTTTGGCTCGATTATTGCCTGGGTGCTGGTGCGTTATACGTTTCCGGGTAAACGGATCGTGGATGCGCTGGTGGATTTTCCGCTGGCCTTACCGACGGCCGTGGCCGGGATCACGCTTACCGAACTTTACGCGCCGACGGGCTGGGTTGGCCATTTTCTGCAGTCTGTTGGCATCAAGGGCGCGTTTACGCCGTTCGGGATCACGGTGGCGTTGACGTTTATCGGTTTGCCTTTTGTGGTCAGGACCGTGCAGCCGGTGCTGGAAGATCTTGATCCGCAGATCGAAGAGGCTGCGGCGTCGCTTGGCGCCGACCGCTGGCAGACCGTGCGGCTGATCATTTTGCCGGTGATCTTTCCGGCATTACTAACCGGCGTAACCCTGGCTTTTGCCCGGGCTATCGGCGAGTACGGATCGGTCATTTTTATCGCCGGGAATATGCCGATGAAGACCGAGATCGCACCTCTACTGATTATGACCAAGCTCGAACAGTACGATTATGCCGGCGCGACCGCCATTGCCATCGGGATGCTGCTGATTTCTTTTGCTTTGCTGGCGACAGCGAATTATTTTCAGTGGCTGACCTCCAAAAATCTGGGGAAAACATAATTTATGAACTCCCGCACTGAGCCTCAGCTTGTTCGATATTTGCTGATCGGCATTGCGCTGGTGTTTTTCGGCTTGTTCATTGTATTGCCGTTGTCGTGCGTGTTTTTTCATGCCTTTTCCAAGGGCTGGCTGGTTTACATTAAGGCCCTGCAGAATCCCGATGCTGTATCGGCCATGAGATTGACGATCATTACCGCGCTGGTGGCTGTGCCGCTGAATCTGGTTTTTGGCGTGGCGGCGTCCTGGGCGATCGCCAAATTTGATTTTAAAGGCCGGGATCTTTTATTGTCGCTGATTGACCTGCCGTTATCGGTATCCCCGGTGATCGCGGGGCTGATCTTTATTTTGATCTTTGGGGCGCAGGGGTTTCTGGGCCCGTGGCTGATCGCGCATAATGTCCGGATCGTTTTTGCCTTGCCGGGGATAATTCTCGCGACGATCTTTGTTACTTTTCCGATGGTGGCGCGCGAGCTTATTCCGATCATGAAGTCCCAGGGCAATGAAGAGGAAGAGGCGGCGCTCACGCTTGGCGCCAGCGGCTGGAAAACATTCTGGATGATCTCGGTCCCCAATATCCGCTGGGGTATTTTGTACGGCATTATTTTGTGCAATGCGCGCGCGATGGGGGAATTCGGCGCGGTGTCGGTGGTCTCCGGCCATATCCGGGGGCTGACGAATACGCTCCCGCTTCATATTGAAATATTATATAATGAGTACCAGTCGACGGCTGCCTTTGCGGCGGCCTCGATTCTGGCCTTGCTGGCGATCGTTACCCTGATCGCGAAAACTGTTATTGAGGCGCTGATCCGCCGGGGACGGGCATCATGAGCATTGAAGTTCGCAATATTCACAAAAAGTTTGGCGCCTTTAAGGCGCTGGACAATGTGAGCCTGAAGGTCGAGCACGGCGAATTGCTGGCGCTGCTGGGTCCTTCGGGGTCGGGCAAAACGTCGCTGCTGCGGATCGTGGCCGGGCTTGATTTTCATGATTCCGGCCAGGTTCTGTTCAGCGGCCAGGACGCCCGGGAACAGAAGGTTAAGGACCGCGGCGTGGGTTTTGTGTTCCAGCATTATGCCCTGTTTCGACACATGACGGTTTTTGATAATATCGCTTTTGGCCTCAGGGTCCAGCCGCCCCATTTGCGCCCGTCGGAACAGGCGGTGCGCGCAAAGGTGATGGAGTTGTTAAAGCTTATTCAGCTGGAGTGGGTGGTGGATCGTTTTCCCTGGCAATTGTCCGGCGGTCAGCGCCAGCGGATCGCGCTGGCGCGCGCGTTGGCGGTCAAGCCGCGCGTCTTGTTGCTTGATGAGCCCTTCGGTTCTCTGGACGCCCAGGTGCGCAAGGAGTTGCGGATGTGGTTGCGCCGTTTTCACGACGAGGCGCATATTACGACCTTATTTGTTACCCATGACCAGGAGGAAGCTCTGGAAGTGGCCGACCGCATTGTGGTAATGAATCAGGGCCGTATTGAGCAGGTGGGTACGCCGGAGGATGTTTACCACAATCCTGCCAATGCGTTCGTGCTGAATTTTTTGGGCAATGTTAACTTTTTCCATTGCCGCCTGGCCGAGGGCAAGGCGATTATCGGTGAAACAGAGCTTGAGGTGCCGGGCTTGTCGGTCGATCAGCCCAAAATCGCCAAGCTGTATGTTCGCCCCAACCAGTTCAAGCTGTCTCGCGGCCCTGGCAAGGGTTCGTCGCTTAAGGCGATCGTGGAATACCTTAATCCCGCCGGGACGCTCGTCAAAGCGACCCTCAAGACCGAAACCGGCGAGCGGATTCATGTGGAGATCACGCAGGAAGAATACCGCCAGTTGAAGCTCGTCAAATTAATGCCCGTTTTCGTCAGTCTCAAGGATGTCAGCTATTCCGAATACGTACAAACCGCGGGTTAGTCGTCATTTCGATGGCGAAGGCCGAGGGATGACGGAGAGTGGTTGAGGAATGATTGTTTTTTTATGATTAAAAATTACAAAGAAAAATTTTTTGTTTTGATCCTGGTGTGCGCGGCGGCGGTGCTGGTGGGCGGGTCGTATTTTCGGTTTTTTGAGAAGAATGAGCTTGATACTCTTGATTTGCGTTTTCGCCTGAGACCGGCGATCGAGCGTACGGACAGTGTGGTCATTGTTGAGATCGATAATGACACCATTAAAAAGCTCGGCCGCTTTCCGATCGACCGCGGGTATCATGCCAAACTGGTGGAGTCCTTGTCGCGGGCCGGCGCAAGGGCGGTCGTCTTTGATATGTTTTTTAGTGAGCCTCAACGCGGCGACGACGAGTTCCGCCTGGCCATGCGGCTGGCCGGCAATGTGTATCTGCCGTATGTTTTTGAATTGGATAATGTTGTTGATGGGCAAACGCCCAAAGCGCTGAGGATCTCGTCACAGAATCAGGAAAAGCTGGCGCGTGCGGCCAAGGGGACGGGCTACATCAATGTCATTCCCGACATAGACGGTAAATTCCGCCGGGTGCCGCTGTTCATCGAATACCAGGGGAACAAGTATCCGTCGCTGGCGTATCAGGTCGGGTCGGACTTCCTGAAACTGGATCCGTATCGCCAAAAGATTCCCCAAGACGGGCAGGGCAGCGTGATCGTGAATTTTGCCGGTAAATGGGCGGATTCGTTCGAACATTTCTCCTATGCTGATATTTTACAGTCGGCTTCCGGTGACAAGCCTCACCTGGACCTGAGCGTTTTTAAAGGCAAGGTCTGCCTGGTCGGCCTGACGGCAGACGGCACGACCGATCTGCATCCCAGTCCGCTGGAGCCGCTGTATCCATCCATCGGCATTCATGCCGACATTTTTAATTCCCTGGTCAACCGGCATTTTATTACCCGGGCAACAAAATGGCAGAATATCGCGATCCTGTTTGTTCTTTGCGCCTTGATCCTTGTGGCCGCTTTGAAGACCGCGCCGGCTCATGCCTTCGGGATCCTGGTCGAGATCCTGGCGGTTTTTGTGGTGTTGAGCGTGACGCTCTTTAATAAACTGGGGATCTGGATCGATATCTTTTATCCGCTGCTGGTGTGCGCGGTTTTTTATGTGGTGTGCATGCTTTACAAGTCGATCGTTTATTTTAAGGAAAAGATCGTCATTGATAATGAGTTCCAGCTGGCGAAGCAGATCCAGGAAAGTTTTGTGCCCGTGATCTTGCCTGAGATCAATGGTCTTGACGTGGGCGCTTTGATGCTGACAGCCCGGGAAGTGGGCGGCGATCTATATGATGTTAATAAATTTAACGACGACCAGATCGGCGTCATGGTGGGCGATGTGATGGGCAAGGGTTTTCCAGCCAGTCTTTTTATGGCCATGGCGGTCAGCTCTTTCAAGTTTTTTGCAAAACCCGAGATCGCGCCGCAGAAGACATTGTTTGATCTCAATGAGAAGATCGTCCGTGAGCATGCTTCCGATCGTTTTGTGACGGTCTTCTATTCGCTGTTTGATCTTAAGCGCCGGGTCATGACCTACGCCAACGGCGGACATATGCCGGTGTTATATTTCGGCAAGGATAGCGCGGGCGTGAGCCTTGACGTGGAGGACGGCCTGCCGCTGGGTATGATGAACGGCCCCTATTCAGGCGGGGAGAAAAAATTTGACCCGGAAGACATCTTTATTTATTATACGGACGGTGTCACGGAAGCAGCTAATGCCGCCAAGGAAATGTACGGGATCGAGCGGTTGACCGCGCTGGTGTCAAAAAACAAAAGTCTGGACGCCCAGCAGATCATCGATATTATTGTGCAGGATGTGGCCGGGTTTCGCGGCAAGCTTAAACAGCAGGATGACATTACGGTTGTGGTGATCAAGGTCGGGCCGGAAAAAGTCCGTTAACGGAGATGCGCGCAGTGGACATTAAATTAGAAAAGATCAACGATATCCGCCTTATTGTCCTGGATGGCGATCTGTGTGTGGAAAGCACCCATAAATTCAAAGATACCTTTAAAACCATTTTAAAGGAAAAGAATGCCAAGGTGCTGATTGATTTCGCCAAGGTGCCCTTTATTGACAGTTCCGGGATCGCTGCGCTTATTGAAGTTTGCCAGAACCTGGTCAAGGTTAATGGCCGGCTGTGCCTGTGCCATGTGAATAAAAAGATCATCAATGTTTTTGAGATCACCAAGGTGCATAAACTGTTCAAGATCTTTGAGAGCCATCAGGAAGCATTGAGGAGCCTGTAGTGTCGGATCGGAAAACACTGGAACAGGAAGCCCAGGAGCTTCTGGCTGAAGAAAAGTACGAAGCGGCCGGTGAGCGCTATCTTCAGGCCGCCAAGGCTTTTCAAAGACAGGACAAGCATGACCGGGCTGCCATTTGCCTGGCTGCTGCTGCCAGCACCCGGGCTTCGGTTTTGGGGGATAAGACCTTTCATCGCGTGGCATCCTTATATGAGGAAGCAGCCCAGGAAGCTGAAATTTGTAAAGACCTGGAATATGCTTCCATGCTTTATAAATTTGCTGCCATCGCTTATGAGCGGGATTATAATAATATTGCCTTTTCGGAATGTTTCTTTAAGTCCCGCGAAGCCTATCGCCAGTTTCTGATCCAGGATTTGTTTCATACCAAAAAGACCCGTGATAGTGTGGCCATCGGGTTTAACTTGCCATTTTTCGGCAAGCGCCTGATCCCGCTTTTTACCGCCACGTTTTCTGCCTTCCTGTGGGGTCATGGTGAGCGGCCGCACCGTATTGTGGGTTTCGGAATTGCGCTGATTCTGCTGTTTGCCGGTTTATACTCATTCGGTCACTTTCTGCAGGATAGCGCGATCATTCACCCCAGTCTGATGCAGTGTGTTTATTACAGTTTCACCTGCTATACCAGGATCGGACCGGAAAACCTGACCGCGGTCGGTTTTGCTAAAGTGTTATCGATCATTCAAGCCTTCATCGGCATTTTCACCATCCCGCTTTACTTGACCGGTCTATGCCGGAAATATCTTAGATACTAATGGGGACTGTCGCAAAACGTCCATCTGCGGCGTTATTGGCTCGTTCGCTTGTGCGGCGTACCGGCGCGTACGCCTCCGCGCTCACTCGCCAATGCCTTGCATCTGGGCATTTTTCGACAGTCCCTAATGAGAATATTTGGTATTCAAGAAGCTAAACATAAGCGGAGGATTCAACAATTTCAACATTTTTAACAGAATACTATGAGGTTCGTCCGTATTTCGGGACAATGATCTGGGTTCACTGTTTCTATAAGGCTGGAACAGACATTGCCAGTGTTGCGAGATCGTGCTGGCAGAAGGCCGAGAATATTCAGCTGAATATGAATGTCCATGCCGGGCTCAAAGAAGGTAATTTGACCTGGTTGAATTCGCTGGGTTATGAAGGCGTTCGGGTTCAGGAAGACCTTTTTAAAATTCTAAAACGCTCCATTGAGTATGCGTGGCTGACCGATGGCGCGTATGATATGACCATTTATCCCCTGGTTCAGTTGTGGAAGAATGCTGCTGCCGTTAACCGCCTGCCTGATCCTGATTCCATTGAGAATGCCAAGTCAAAAGTAGGGTATGAGAATTTAAAGCTTGAAGAGCCGAACAAGGTGATCTTTACGAAAAAAGGCATGATGGTCGATTTGGGTTCGCCAGCATCCGGATATTTCTGCGATGAGGTGGCTCATATAATGGAAGGCGCGGGAATTGAACACTTTATGGTGGATGGCGGAGGAGAGATCTTCTGTCAGGGGCTTAATAAGGGTGAATTTCCGTGGAAAATAGGCGTTCAAGATCCTTTTTACAAAGAAAAAGTGTTGCTGGATATATGTTTAGATAAAAAAGGCGTATCAACTTCAGGCAATTATGAGAAGTTTGCCACCATTGCCGGGAAACGGTTTGCGCATATTATTGACCCTCGCAGCGGGTACCCTCAGGAAAACGCAGCCAGCGTAACAGTGATCGCGGATACAACACAAGCCGCCAATGAACTGTCAACGGCGTTATGCGTCATGGGCGGCGCCAAGGGTTTGGCCTTTGTCTGCACGCTTAAAAATGTTGAAGCTTTGATTGTTGAAAATGTTGAAGGCAAGGTTGAATTCTTTCGCACAGATGCGTTTTGCTAAGTCGGGCACGGGAAGGTCTATCTGTTCGCGATGATTTTCGCCGTTTCCTTCGATTTACAAAAAAACGTAAAGCGCACATCGCTCTCGCATTAAGTTGAACAAGGGCGAGCCGATGATGCGAACGTTTTTTTGTAAACCTTCGGAAACTTTTGCCGAAAATCATCTGATGCTCACAGATAGACCTTCCCGTGCCCTGCGCAAAACGATTAGCGCCTTCTCGACGGAAGTTATGACTTTTCCCGCCCAGTGGTCGACATTCAACGATTTCAACATTTTTCTCTTTAAATCCGCAGGCCCTTCAAAATATTTTCTTGACTAGAATTATATCGATATATATACTTACGAAATTCAAACGCAGTTTATTTTATAATTTATAGATTCACAGATTTAATTTACATACTTAATTTCATATATCATAAAGAGTTAGGGTCCTATAAGAAATGCAGCCAGACTACTTAACAACATCTGAAACTGCCAAAATTTTTCATGTTACCCGCTTCACCGTTCTTAACTGGGTTAAGAAAAACAAGATCCAGTCCGTGTCCACCCTTGGTGGTCATCAGCGGATTCCCAGGGCCGCTGTTTTAGAACTTCTCAAAAAAAGTCATTCCAATGATCAGGCACCGGTTGCGGCCAAAGAGTACGCGGGCGCTTCTGTGCCGGTTGAGCTGCCGGCCGGAGCTTTGCTTGAGATTGCTTCGCGCTCCAAAGAGAATGTTCCGGTTGGTGAGTTTCTGGAGAAGCAGAAGAACAAGTTTGGCGGGTTTATCAAAGAGGGTGCTTTTTTGTCAGGGAAATACATTGCGGCTTTCGGGCATAAGATTGCCAGTAAAGCCGGTAGTGCCAAACTGCTTAAATAAAAACGCGTAATAAAAGGAGAAAAAAATGGTTCACATTATTGGGGGTTCGATCGCGGCTTTATTGGGGATTATCGGGATCATTGGCTGGTGGGATAACTTTGGCGATTTCCTGCGCGGCAGCATGCCCCTGGCGATCTTCATTGGCGGTCTCATTGCGATCAACACAGGCATGAAGTTTCTTAAAGAAAAAAAGTAAGAGAGATCGGAAGAGC
>PEAR01000084.1 GCA_002753745.1 Candidatus Omnitrophota bacterium
AAGTGGCCGTTGAGAATTCCGGCGATTTCTTTAGATTATCGAGCGCCAATATGACTTGAGATAATATCTTTAACTGTTCCCGGGGCTCCTTCCCCAACACAGAAAATATAGTCTTCACCATGGCCATCAGCCGCTTACTCTCGGGCTTGCCCTGATCGATATCAAAATCACGCATCATTCGGTCAAAAAGCCCCTGAACGAACCCGATGGCCCTCGGGACCCCTGTGTCCTTATCTACCTCTTGATTCTTGACCGAATCTACATTAATAATGCCCCTGCTCTCACCAACCAACAAATCTCTTAAGAGCTCCAGGCGAACCTCCCGGCCAACATCGTTGTATAAAGCAGTATGAAGGGCATCATACTCTTTTAAATAATCAAGACTGGCCTGAAAACGCAACTCAATGTCTTTGATGGCATCAGGTTTTTCAGCCAGACCCATCATCCAATAAAGAATGTCCCTTTTGGCCTCTGCAGATTCTTCTGCTAACATGGATCGAATATCAACCTTATTTTGCTCACGTTTGGAAACCTCTTTATTAAGTTGAATACTAAAATCAAACGACATGAACTGCTGTACCTGCCTCAACTGTTCGCGGTTAGAAACACTG
Organism: Candidatus Omnitrophota bacterium; assembly: GCA_002753745.1. Lineage (GTDB taxonomy): Bacteria > Omnitrophota > Gorgyraeia > Zapsychrales > Fredricksoniimonadaceae. The sequence continues at coordinate 612 of PEAR01000084.1, forward strand.
CGACGCTTTAAATTCCTCAAAAGACCATCACGAAAAGCTCCTCTCTCCGGGAAATACCCCTCATAGGTCGGCTTTCCATCCGCAGCTTTGATGAGCTCGCCATTAGCATCCCGTTCACCGACGATCAGACGCAATTCTTTCTGAAAGTCAATCCTGCCGCCCAAAAGATCAACCTCCATTTGTATGGCGATCAAACGAACTTTATCTCTCAACTCATCCCCCTTCGCCATACGAGATAATCTTTGCATTTGATCCAAGTTAACTTTTGATAAGTCCCCCTGCATAACATTAAATAGTTTCTCTACATATCTATCTCGGGTTTTGGATGCATAAGGAAAAAGTTTCTCAATTGCCGCGATCTTGGCATCAGCACTGTCACCGCTATCTAAATGTTCTTCCAGCTCATCACGTAACATGTCTGCTGAATAAAGATCTATAAAGGACTCGGCACGCCCAATTTCGTGATATTTAAACGGCTCAAAACCAATGTCTATAAGACCAGGCGATGCGCTCATAATAAGAAAATTCAAATAATCTGCCAGGATGCCAACATCACTCAAGTTAAGATCGCCTTCATCGTTAACTACGCCATGCGTCTTCATCTCTTCACGAATTTGATGACCACTCGCAACTTCAGCCTTTATATACCTAACAAAGTCATCCCAACTCAATCCTTCTGGTAAATACTTTTCCAAAATACCTTTCAGATCTGCCATCGTATATACAGAATTTAAAGCATCCTCCCCCAGGTACTTCACCGAGTCTTTCAATCGATCAAAGATCAAACCATAAACCAACCCGTTGCGTTTTAATTCATTCACCAACAGGTTGTCATCCACGCCAGACAACTGAAAATACGCAGGATTTTTCCACCATTCTTTAAATAAATGCCTCCGATCATTGAGATGCCGCACAACTTTACCGATTAGTTCTCGAGGAACAACTTGTCCTTTTTGATAGGCACGCAGGAACTCTTGCTCTTTCGGATCTAAAACGGATATCAATGCCTGCTCAAAGGCACTTCCCTGTCCAGACGCCACTTTCTTGGCAATAGCGCTGAGGCCATCGATCTTGATATGTTCTTTGCGGACATAATTCTCATACTCATTCTGACCACGAACCGGCAGTGCATGCCTAACCGTCGCCCATTCTGCCAGGACACCATCTCTGCGATAGCTCCCTGTCAGCACATTGTAAAGTGATGTAAGCCCACCCGACTCATTAAAGACCATATGCGGTAAAATCAATTCAAGAGCATGTCGTATTTCTTCTTTATCCTCCGCCCCCCAATACATCATGTCGTTCTTTATAATCTTGCTTGCCCGCCCGCCAGCCTTCATAAACCAGGCGCTGGAAAATTCACCGGCTCTAGGATTTTCACCATTTATCCATTCTTCCTTAAACTCAACCCCATTCTTTTCAAAAATTGGCGCGACCTTAACTTTAAGAAAATACGCATGCAGTACAACATCGCGGATCTCTCCTTCAGGCAAGACGGCAACAATTTGGTGAACACCTTCGTCAAAAGAAACTCTCTCTAAAACAAACTCGCCGCCGTTCATGGCATTGATGAGATACTCAATCACCTGATAGGTATGTAATGTCTCAACTTGGGTACTAATCTGCTGGTTAGGATTATTGGGAATCCTATAATAGACCGCCTGTCCTTTAATAATCACTCGCAACATCAAATCAAGATACCTTTTGGCGATCTTATTGCTTTTAAGATCCTCGGCACGATGTTTCTGTATTAGGCGTGCAACAAGAAATTCCGCCTCCTTCTCGCGTGGACCAAAGTTAGCAATTTGAGAAATAATATCCTGGGAATCGGGAAAGGCCCGCAAGTCTGCAAAAAACAGATGAACCAAAACAATATCGGGCGCGTCAAGAAGAACGGCTTTTTCTTGATCGGTTAAAGGAATCGTCAAACCATCTAAGAGTTGTCTTGCCATCCTCTCTCTTTGAACGGGATTCTGGACACGGCCTTGCTGAATCCCAAATACATTCTTAAAAAGCAATGACTCAACCAAACGAGAAGCGCTAAATTCATAAAAATCATTTTTCCGCATGAATTCGCAAAACTCACGCGCATACCGTAACGCTTCTTCCGGAGAAGCACGATCAAGGTACTTCTTCTGAAGCGTGCTCAACCATGGGCTAAAATGAACGCTGTGCATCTTTGCTTCCTTGATGATGGAAAAAATGATATCCAAACTTTCGCTAAAGGTATTTCCAAATCCCAAGTTTGAGAAATCTTCAGATATGAAACGCTGATATCCGAATGCCCCTTGATCCAGGCCAAAGAAATTAGCATATTTCTTTGACTGGTTACTGCCACTGTAAGAGTCACCCTTAATCAACTGGCCAATAAAATATAGTGCTCCCGATTCTTTCTCCTTGTTAACATCTATCCGCCGGGTTTTACCTATTTCCCTTAAATACTGAAGCGTCAACCGCATCATAGTCGGGAAAATTGCTGATTCGCTCAGACGATATTGGCGTGGCTGCCTTTTGAAAATCTTACTGCTATTCTCAAAAGAAAATGGAATGCCTTGTTTAAGACGAAAGATGGCTACAACATCGCCTATCTCAGCCTCCTGATAACTCAAGCTAGCCATTCTGTCCCTCAAGGAAGATTCAGTAACAGATGAAAATTCCCAAGTAGCGAGCGCTCCACCTTCACGATCTTCCTTATTCTCAGCAATTAACAATCCGTCTTTTACAAGTCGCTCCCGCAATGTGTCCGAAAGATCATGCCGATAAACGGACGCTGGTAGATAGTCCAAAAGAACTTTCAAATAAAAGTTTCCCTCAACCGTGCTTGAAACAGGAAGATCGTGAATATACGCACTGTTATTTTTAGTCATTACTTCAATCGAATCGTAGAGTGTCAGGATACGATCGAAATACGGCTGCAAACTGTCCCCTCGGGTGACAACTTCTTTATGAAGCTGATGAATCCTCTCGATTAAATACTCATTAAAATCTTTAAAGTACGGCACAAACGTAGCTACGCTTAAAAGCTTATCTAAATTATTAGCCAGGGGGAGAGCTTGATTCTTTTCGGAAAAACCAAACAAAACATTCAACTGTAGTTCAAAGTATTGCCTCTGATCTTCCGTTAAACGAGAATCTTGTCTTAAATCCGCCAAAACCTCTTGATAAACACTCTCTTGTTTAAATTTCTGCGGCGATTGGCGTAAGTAACTGATACGATCATCCCACTCATCAATTTTCAATAATCGACCGATAACCGCCTGTTCGTCCCCCTGATAGGCCTGATGATTAAGATCACGCTCCAAGACCCCCGCCAATTCACTTGATAGTTCTTCACGTTGATCAATTGTTAAATGAGCCCCATTTGATTCAAGAAAGTATCGATTCCGGTATTCCAATATCTTATCCACCGTATTGAATCCGATTCTCAAATATCCATCCGCAATAGGCATTTCCTTACGAGGATCAGATGTCCTTATGCCGTGGGCCGTATACTTAACACGATCAACTTCCTTTTCATAAAGCTTCTTGCCACCGGCCATAATATCTTTAACAATACGCGCTACATTGCCTTTAATTTCCTCTGGCCTATGTTCTCCTGATGGCAATATGCCACTCTCTTGCAAATTAACGATCCCGTCGGAAACAGACAGCCCATCTTGTTTTAACTTTAGAAGATACCTAAAAACAGCTAATCCTCGCTTTTCGTCATGTATATATGACCCCGGGGCAAGTCGTGTTGCATTCTCTTGCGTCAAAAGCTCTTCAAGTCCTGAGATAACCCCTGGAAGCTGGACTAACTTGGTCGCATCACGGCCATCAACACCGCCAATAAAGGCCTCGCAAGTCTCTTGTAAACGTTTATAACGCTCGCTCTTGGCCTTATACTCTTGAACATTCGCCGACTCACCCTCTTCAAATACCACCGCCCTCTGTTCATTGCTTGCCCTGATATCTCTTTCCCGCTGGATTAATCCCTGAACGACATCCATAACAACCGCAACTGAATAACCAGCCTTATTCAATATGTTAACCGCCAATTTATCTGCATCATCATTAACAGCGTCCTGCGTTATTTCTTTCTGAACAGGAGTCCCGTCTACATTGATAACTTTGCTAGATACTTGCCAATCACGCGCAATCACTCCGCTCAAAACCCATGCCAAATCATCCTCTGCGATCCCTTGCCGTAAACCTTTTAAAAACTGCAGAAGTCCGGTACTCAAGAAAATAACGCGATCCTCTGCATTGAATCGCATATCAACACGTGAATCTTCTACAATGAAAACCCTTGGTGCTGTGACTGTAATCCCTTCTGAAAGCCATAGCCTATCCAAAACCTTCTCGATCAAACCGTATGTGTTTGTATATTTCTCACGCGATCCTATTGTGTGATCCATATGCATTCTTACAACCGCATCCGCCGCACGATATTGAAACCGTCGTCCATATACCGCAGCCCATTCTTCGGACGCCCTCGTGTTCCCTACAGCAGGCTGTTGACCATTAACAAGTTTAATTGCAAAATCGCGGGACTTCGCACCCTGACTGCTTGATGATGCAGCACCAACATCTTGCTTCACAGGGCTCTTGGCTTCTTTTCGTTCCACCGCAGCACCTGGCACCCCAAAACCAACCGATAGGCGCCGCAATCCATTCTTTCCGAGACCGCCTTGAGCCTTCTCTAAATCCCCCTGGCGAGGAGAAACAACCTCAGTTGCATGATCCAACGCCTCTGCGGTCGCCACCACACCACCAGAAAAATACTTACGAGGAACTGTTTCTTTCGTAAGCGGATCAACGTCTTCTCGGATAAAGTTGTAAACACCTTTCCTGAATGTCTGAACATATTGCTCAAAGATTTTTTCCTTCAGCTTGACATCTTCGATATCAATCCCTGTCACCTTATTCTTCCCGATATATGACGAACCGAGAAAGCCCTCTTTAAACCGGTCTTTGTACCACTTTGCCAGAATCAAGGCATAAAAGATCTGACGAATTCTTTCGAACTGTCGCCCATGATTAACGTCCTGCTTAATGATAGGTAAAAGAACTTTTCTCGCAACATCTCTTGAAACAGCATCCTCCGCGCCAGTACTAGTCTTTTCCTGATTACCCGTTGAAGCAGTCTCTTTTTGTGCCTGATAATCCTTATCCAAGAAAACATTTAATTCCAGTTCCGTTACAAAAGCAGTTCCGTTCTTCTCAACCACAGTCGCATGCCCCGGAACGATCCAAACTTTATTAAATGTATCAATAGGAACATCCGTAGTCCCATAAACTTGATACGCCGCGGAATAGGCCTTTGCCCAAAATGACTTTCCCGTCTCACTATCGGGGTATGTTAACGAGGCCGTCAGCTGTTTTAATATGTAATCTTGCGCCAGCATATCGCGCCCCAGCTCCGTTACGCCTAAATGATCAGAAGTAATACGGTCTTTTTCATACGGGGACAAGTTGACCCATAAGTCCTTATCTGGAATGGCAAGCCCCGCCAGAAAATACTTTATTTGCTGTTGAGAACCGGATTTTAGTTGATCGGATGTCCAGAGGTCATCGCCACCATCAACATAAAAATCCATACGGAAGGGATCATGAAAATCAACTCTGAGGCCTTTGAGTAAGATCGGGGCTGATGCTTGAGAGGGTTGAACCATGCTGCCCGGTTCTGGCAACACGCCGGCTCCCACACCTAAAAACAAACCTTGAGCATGGGCAGGCATTACGCTTGTCATAATAAACATAACAAGCATGATGCTAGATATTATCTTTTTTGTTATACGCACGCCCATTCCTTGCCCCCTATAAACGCGGCCACCACTCCATTACATCAATGATAACATATAAATATATGATATATGGGCAGTTACGGCGTATCTCGGGAAAACGTTTTCCTTACTTTTCTATAACTCTTTATACTAATTGGACTTTATTGCCTGATTATAAATGCACCCAAGAAAGAAATACTGCCTCACGCCCTTGACAGCACAAGAATTTAGGCAATTTTCGTTGGCACAGGACTTTCTTTATGGAGACATTGCCTGGCGTTCTGATGCCACAAATAATATCCTGACCGCGGCCTTTTCTTGGAATCTTTCGATCCGGGCGGTCGCCCCAACCTTTTGCCATCGCGCCGGGCACGCTCAAGCCCAGCCTTAGTTCTTTCAACGATCCTCAGGCGCTCCTGTTGGGCGACCCAGGCGAAAATTGATATGAGCAGATTCCCAAGCCCTTCATCGCGGGTATCCAACCAACTTTCCTGCAGTGACTTCACGGCCACGCCGTTTCGTTTGAGCCGTTCAAGATAGCCCAGAGCGTTGCTGATCCCCTCGCGCGAAAGCCGATCCAAGGACCAAACCACGACCAGATCGAACTCGCGGTGTCCGGAATCTTCCAACATCTTCAGGAAGTTCTCCCTGTCCCCCTTGCCGCCAGATGCAAAATCTACATACTCCCTGACAACCTCGCCGCCAATCGCTCGCGAAAAGTCCCGCAAGTGAACAATCTGATTCTGTGGGTCCTGGGTGGCGTCATTCTTTGAAACACGGGCATATAGGGCTATTCTCATCATCAATCCTCACTTGGCAGGAACAACACGCCGTCCTGCAGGTAAAGGGTGAGCGGCATCAGATGTTCCAGAAAATCTGAATACTCGATCTCCTGACGAACCAGCACGCGATCATCCCTGTCCTTACAGACCGCACAATACAACCCGCCCTCCAGCAACCCTAGGTCTCGTTTTCACCTACGGGCCACCCCAACGCTGCCCCCGCCCCTCCGGACTCGCTGGAGCCGGCTTTCTGTCAAAAAGAAGGGCGTCTACGCCGACTCTAGTAACCGACTTACCTGCCACAGCGACGGAACAGGACATTCTAGTTACCACTACGGCAAGTTTAACGCGCACACGCCGGACTTGCCAGAAACGGGGAGATTCCCGATCCTGCCAGCCCGCACCACATTTCCTTGCAAAGACATGGATGGTTTTTGACAGAATCAGGTCGTGCCTATATAAGAAGTCATCGGATTGAGGGGGCATAACTTCGCCTTAATCACTCCCCGGAGACTTTCACCATTACGACACCTTTTTAGCCTTAATTAGCAATCTATCTATTTCATCCTCCCATATAAACATAACTTTATATCCAACCGCCACGAATGGCGCCGCATCAATCTTCTCAATAGCCCTTTTGTTTTCGTCCGTCACCGCCATCCCAAATTTCTTAAAATGCCAATAATACCCATGAGCCAAAACAACCGTTCTTAACTCTTCTGAGAAAAAATCCACTGTTCGATGGTTGATGATCAGCGATGCGTCGCCAATGTACTCAAACGCACCGGGATTGATCTTATTTAAATACATCAATACTTTTCTTTCAAACCCATTAGGAGGTGCTTTACGCAATTTCTTTCGTAACGCCTCGTCTGAATGCCAACCAACCTTTTGCCCTTTTCTTTCCAGCTCACGCTTCTTGGCTTTTTCGGAAATCTTAACCAGCACCTCAGGTCTTTTAGAGGGGTTCCCCTCGCCATTAGAGTTGTGACCCCATATAAACCGCTTAGTCGAATTAACCTTGCAAGTGAACGACTCGCCGCACCCACACTGACAAATCCTTGTCTCACGCGGCATTGTCTTCTTTAGCACCCTTTTGGCGATGGTTTCAGCCGATTGGCGCTTCCCTCTGTGCTGATGACAAGGGAAATACCTCTGCTTTGAATTGACCTTACATTCAAAGGTACCGCCACAGCCGCAGGCACAATACCGTATCTCTCTAGGCACTTTGCGCCCTTCCCATGATCGCTTAATGCCAGCTGAAAGATTTTTTTTGGTCATTTCCGTTGATTTATGTGAATTTGGATTACATCCCCGTTTATACCCCATATACAAGCCTTTCGTTAACCAAGCGACTCCCCACTGTATGCGAGGTGAATCTGCGCCATACGTGTGAGACCGGCAATCAAAGAACGCTGTACTCTACGGGCCTGTCTTGCGAATCTGATGTCCATCTTCTCCAATGCAGTACCACCTTCAAACCCACCACCACCTTCACCTGAATATCCTGCAAGAAGTTGTTTAGGAACTTTGAGGGCCGTGATTAACTGATTCTCAAGTTTGTCCAAATCTGCGATCCATTTAATATCAGTTTCGCCTCCTAGAGTTTCCACTGTGAGATTGTTCTCACTACCCCATACTGGGAATATGAGATCTTCTGCCCCACCCATTGCATTAAACCGATCCACATACCCAGGACTATTTGAATCGATGTTTAATGCACGTGCTCTCTTGATCTCGGATTGGTACTGATCGACCAAGTGTGCCACGGCTTCTGAATTGCTTTGGTCATCTGGAATTACCACTTTGAATAGAAAGCGCTGGGGCGATTTCATAATGCGCGCCATCATTATAGAATCTTCGGTAAGACGCAGGCGTTTCCACACTGGTAAGGCATCTGCCAAGATGCTGGCCCCGTACTTTGATGTAAGACGGCGTGCATCTGGGGTCATAATATTTATAGTGCGAAATTCACTGTACTGCTGGTCCTGATACAAGGGTCTGCGTTTCTTTGCACCAAGTAACCGGAAGTGAACGTGATCCCATGGGGCAAGTAACTTGCGGGTGTCTGTTGTGGCGTATCCTAACGGAGTTTGGAAGAAGTCGGTTAACCGACCATTGTAATCCACACGACTTACATTGATAGGATGGTTATCGTCATTGGCACAAATCAATCCCACGCCAGGCTCGCCGAAACACTCCACAAAGAGATCCCCGAACGCAGCCATTGTCCAACTCCAGTCATATATAACTTCTTCTCTGTACATTGGGCTGTTTAAGGGCATAATTTCTCTTTCGCCTGATACGAACCCCGCTTAACTCCGATCTGATCAAAAACGCTAATTGAGTCGAGTCTTTTACGCAAAGAACGGCTGTTTATGATCCTGCCTGGCCCAACTTTTGCCCGGGACGGATTCTAGCCCATCCTAAAACGATAAAGTGCACATTGAACTGAAGCACAAAGCCGTACCTTTTTCGACCGACCACCGCAAGTCAAACAATGTTTCCTTATGGCCCTAAGAGGGCTTAACGGTTTCTTTTGCATTTCATTTCTCCTTTCCTTCCCCGCGGTTGCGGCTCGCCTGCCGTACAAACAAAAACACCACTCCTGATTAACGCATTTCACGTTAACCAAAAGTGGTGTTTTGAAAATATGGTGCTGTAAAACTGAAAACTTCGCGCTGTTTTCAGCCCCTGAAAATCAGGCTGAAAACATCACAATGTCGTAACTCCCTCGGCCCCGGCTATCGCCAGGCGGCCTCGGGACTATAGCCTTAGGCTTTCTTAGCCATAAACTTAACCAGGTCAACCACGCGGTTGGAATAACCCCATTCATTATCATACCAGGAAACGATCTTGAAGAAACGCTTTTCGCCCTTCAGATTGTTCTGAAGCGTAGCCAGCGAATCATAGATCGAAGAACGCGGATCATGGATAAAATCCGTGGAAACCAGCTCTTCATCAGTAAACCCGAGGTAACCCTTCAAGTATGACTTGGAGGCGTCCTTCAGCTTCTGGTCGATCTCTTCGATCGAGGTGTCGCGGGAAGCGGTGAACGTCAGGTCGACCACGGAAACATCTGCCGTGGCAACGCGGAACGCCATGCCCGTCAATTTACCTTTGGTAGCAGGAAGAACTTCACCAACCGCTTTCGCTGCGCCGGTGGATGACGGGATCGTGTTGATCGCCGCCGCACGGCCGCCGCGCCAATCCTTCTTGGAAGGACCATCAACGGTCTTCTGAGTCGCCGTGTACGCATGGATCGTGGTCATTAAACCTTTATCGATCCCGATGCCTTCCTTCAAAAGAACATGGACCAGCGGAGCCAGGCAGTTCGTGGTGCAGGAAGCATTCGAAACGATATTATGCTTCGTGGCATCATATTCATTTTCATTAACGCCCATGACCAGCGTTTTCACATCACCCTTGCCAGGCGCTGAAATAATAACTTTTTTCGCACCGGCTTCAAGATGGCCCTTGGCCTTCTCGCTGTCCGTAAACAAACCCGTCGATTCAATAACAAAGTCAACGCCCAGCGCCTTCCACGGCAATTCCGCCGGATTCTTGGTCGCCATCACGCACCTGGTCTTGTGGCCATTGACCACGATCGTATCGGCCTCTTCCTTGGACGCGTCTGACTTG
>PEAR01000085.1 GCA_002753745.1 Candidatus Omnitrophota bacterium
CAGGGCGATATTAAGGTTATTCCTTATTTGGTAAAGTACCATCTAATAGCTGCTCAGGATGTTATTGAATCAAGTTTGAGAAATAATTTGTTGGTGAAGTTAGAGGCAGATGGTGATTACGAACCATACAATATTGTGACTGATTATCTTTACAATAAAGGCGATGCCCGAGGGCGTTTTAAATATATATACCACTCAGCGGAGACTCATACGGAATCAGTAACCAGTATTGAAACACAAACGGTGCAGGGGTATAGAACTGATGGCGGGGCTGATTTTATGTATGAAGCAGAAGTCCCGGTTACAAAAGATGTCGAGGTCGTTGATAAAGTGGCGTATTGGGAGAAAGTAAGGCGTTCAGACTCTGCGGAAAGTAGTGAGAATGAAGGCATAAATGAGCAGCCGACACGGAATGGCTCATATCATGGTGAAGTTGTTGGAAATTATCGATGGGTAGAAACATATCCTGAAACTTGGGTGGATGATGGAATTCCTGAGCCTAGTACTGGGGCTCATTCTAATGATGGCCATTGGGAGCCTTATTCGCAAGGTTATTGGATTCGCAATGATGCTGCCATGTCGGATTTTTCAGCCATCACAAAACCATTAAAATTAAAAATGAGCGTTGATGCTGCTCAAGATTTGCCTTGGTACAAAAGAGCCGCAGGTCCTTTGGGTCTTGACTGGTTGGCATATAGGGCATTAAAAAGTGGGGATGTTGAGAGGCAAATAAAGGCGATACGATATTTTGCCAAGCATCAGAAAATAGAAGCTATACCGTTGTTAATTGAAACATTGAAAAATGCCGATTCTGATGTGCAAGAGGCTTCTGCTGAGGCGCTGGAGAGTATTGGCTGGCAGCCCAAGAGTGTAGGTGAAAAGGTTTTATTATATCAACTTTTACAACAGTGGGATGAGTTGGTTGAACTTGGGACTTCAGCGGTTCCGCTTTTAATTCGTGAGGGTCGTTGGGATGATTTGGTTAAAGTTGGGCTGCCTGCGGTTCCTTTGTTGGTTAAAGCTTGGTATAACAGAAAGGATGACCGCATAGGCATTTCTCAAACGCTTGATAGATTGGGGTGGGCTCCCGAAGAAGCAGGGATGAAGATTTCTTTTTATGTTGCTGCAGGGAAGTGGGAAGAATTGGTTAAGATGGGGACGCAAGCAATTCCTGCGCTTGTAGCGGTATGGTGTAACGAGAATGGCGCCCGCCGGGGTGCTTCTCTGGCGCTTCATAAATTGGGATGGTCACCTGAAACGTTAGATAAGAAAGTAATGTTCTTTATTGCGGCAAAACAATGGACTGAATTGATTAAGATTGGGGCGAATGCATTGCCGTTGCTAGTAAGGATGATGGAAGCTGCGGAGCTGAAGGGTGATTATGCTCTCTATAATGAATTGAGTCGTATTTTAAATACGTTGGGTGATAGTAATGGAAGTTATATTTATAAATATATACCGACTGTGGAAGCATATGTGGCGCATGTGCCAGAAAAGTTTGAGTCTTTACCTGGCACTAATGGTGGGGGTTATGCGGATAGTTGGTGGGCAGATGTACTCACTCCAGAGCATGATGAATATATAGCGGCTATTCCTGGACATTATGAAAAGATACATCGTAATTTTGACTCGGCGGAGAGTAGTGAGAATGAAGGTATAAATGAGCAGCCGACACGGAGTGGCTCTAATGACGGAGAAGTTGTTGGAAACTATTTATGGGTAGAGACCAAACCAGCAGAGACCAAACCAGCAGAGACCAAACCAGCAGAGACCGAACCAGCAGAGACCGAACCTTTCTTTTATGATGATGGGTATGCTTCAGGTCCAGGTCTGCGTGTAATTAAGGCGGCAGAGGGATATTGGCAATTAAAGAACGCTACTGATTCGTCACAATTATTAAACGGTGGTATCGACATCAACAATATCGGCGTCGAGAAAAAGAGCGACGGCGGGAAGATTCAGTTCAATGACGCGGCCATGAAGGCGATTTTTAATGGCAGGTTTGAAGGATTTACGCCAGTGTTCATCCGGATGACGCTGGTCGAGAGTCCTCTGGCGGCTTTTAAATAGCAAACGAAACATATTGAGAGTAAGTTTTAGCCTACGGGAAAACAAAAGGTGAGGCTGTTGCCCGTGTTGAAACGCTGGCTTTTCGCGCCATTGCTGATCGTCTTGAGCATGGAGAGAATGTCCCCGAGTTGGATGAGTTGTTTGCGGTTGGTGTATGAGCCATTGGCCAGCCAGTAAGGCGCGAAATGATTTATTTCAACCACAGGCGGGACAGTTCGGTGTTGATCTGGTTAGCGGTGCGTTCGGAAATAGACTTGCCTTCCGCGGGATCGGGTCGGCCGCCTTTGGGACGGGCGCCGGATTTGAGGATCTCGCCGGTTTTCCGGGCCTGGGCCAGGAACTGGGCGACACTCCAGAGCTGGGAGCCCTGGGCCTTACAATAATAACCCAGGTCGCGGTCGTCGGTTACCAGCACGATCTCGCCAGGGCATGAAGAATTTTCAACCATCTGTTTGATCAGGTCGTCCGCGCTCTCGCCTTTTGAGAAAAGGACGCGCACTTCAGCCGAGGATTCGCCGCCCCAGACATCATCTTTACCGTCAAAAACAATCGTAATGGAATTTTGCGAACTGCTGCCCTGCGGGCGATTTGCTTCCAGGAAACGGACTAAACCACGGCGTCCGTCCTCAAGCTTCAGATCACAGAGCTGCGGCATCTTCCGCAGAACATTGTACCCGTCGAGAAGGACCTGACGTGACATAGAAAACCCCACCGAGAACGCCGGTAACGATCACAAAAAAGAAACTGATCAGGCTGATGCTCGCGGCAATCCCTTTATCCACGCCCATCCGCCCCAGAAAATAAACCCACCCCAGCTCCCGCACGCCAAGCCCGCCAATGGAGGGCAAAAACGTCACGGCGCAGACAATGGGTGCCACAACCATAAAATATGATAACCCGACATGCTGCCCCAGCGCCACCGCGATCAGGTAATACATATAAGCACCAAAAACCTGGATCGCGGCCGACATGGCCACACACCCGACGGCCGTGCGCTTGCGCGCTTTCATCAGCACCACATCCGTATGCATATCCATCAGGGCCTTATGCGCTTTGGGAAATCCCCCGAAGATTTGGCAGCAAAACGTATAGACCTGATCATGAAAAAGCATGAACCCGACAGCCAGCGATATCGCTGTCAACGCCAAAACCGGGATCATTACCGCCGGCGCATCAATCACCTGATGCCCGAAAAGATACGCCACCAGCGCCAGCACCACCAGCCCCCCGAACCCGCTTAACCGGTCAAGAAGAACAGACGCGAATACTTTGGGCTTGTTGCCGACACTGCGGGACATCCCGATCGCCTTGACCACATCGCCGCCGATGGAGGTCGGTAAAAATAAATTGCAGAACATCCCGATAAAAAAATACCGGAAGGTCGCACCCCAGGAAGCCGACAAATTAAGCGCCTTCATTAACAAAGCCCAGCGCACCAGGCACACAACCTGGACCAGACAGTTGATCGCAAATGCCCAGCCCAGCAGATGCCAGTCAGCCATCTTGACCGCACGGATAATATCTTTCCAGTCTATATACCTGAACAGCCACACCAGCAGCGCCGAACTTAACGCCAGGCGGCCCAGGAAAGACAAGGCACTCTTCATTTGCTCTTTCATTGACAGGAACTTTCTTTATTACAGCAGCCTTTAAAACCTTCTTCCGCTTTGTACGAACTGCGGACCAGCGCGCCGGCAACAACAAAACGGATGCCGAGCCGCAACCCCTCGGCGCGATATGCTTCAAACATCCCGGGCTCAACAAAACGCGCCACCGGAACATGACGGCCCTCTTTGGAAGGCGCCAGATATTGACCAATGGTTACGATATCACAGCCCGCGCTTTTAAGCTCCTGTAAAGTTGAAAAAACTTCCTCATCCGTTTCACCCAGGCCAACCATGAACCCCGACTTCACCAGAACATCAGGATTTAATAAATGGAGCGATCTCAAAACATCCAGGGAGCGGTCATGGTCTGCCGATGAACGGATCGAAGATGACAAACGCCGCACGGTTTCCACATTGTGCCCAATCACCTGAGGCCGCGATTGCGCCACGATCTCGAGAGAAATCTGATCACCGGCAAAATCCGGGATCAAAAGTTCCACCCCGCATTCTGGGGACACCATCCGGATCGCGCGCACCGTCCGGGCAAAATGTTCCGCGCCGCCATCTGCCAGGTCATCTCGGGTAACTGATGTAATAACAACATATTTCAACCCAAGCTGACGAACCGCCTCGGCCACCAGCAGGGGCTCTTCAACGGACTCTTCCTGAGGCACGCCGCTTTCGACAGCGCAAAAACGGCACGCCCGCGTGCACATTTCACCCAGGATCATAAACGTCGCCGTGCCTTTCGACCAGCATTCCCCGGTATTGGGACAATGCGCACCCTGGCACACGGTGGTTACACCGGTCTCTTTTAGCAAAGACCGCATGCGCCCCATGGCCGCCTGATCCGGGACTTCTTGACGGAACCACTCAGGCAGCTGCTCTTTTTTCCCACATGCACAATTAGACATTAACTTTACTTTTGGTAAGGCTGGAGCTTAAGGCTTCCAGCTTGGCCAGCTGGACTTTGAATTTTTCCCGATCGGCGGGTGTAGCATAGTCGATGATCATCCGGCCGAACAAATGATCGCCCTCATGCTGAAATATCTTGGCCATCAGACCGGTAAGGACGCGTTCATAGACACGGCCGGTTTCATCCAGGTACTTGACCCGGATCGACTCCGGACGTTTGATCCCGATCCGAATCCCCGGCAAGCTGAGACACCCCTCTTCAAGGACAGTCTCCTTGCCCAGCACCTCGAGGATCTCGGGGTTGATGATCACAAACGGGCCGTCGCCGGCATCGGCCACGAAGATCTGCTCGTCGATCCCCACCTGGGGCGCGGCGAGTCCCGAACCTTCAAAATCGTACATGGCGCGGATCATTTCGCGAACGATCAGCCGCTCGGCCGGCCCGACGCTTTTAAGCGGACGGGCATGCTTGCGTAACACAGGATCGCCGTAATATCTAAGCTTTAATGCGGTTGGCATCGTCTAAATGGACTGTTGTGGTCTTCATGGCGCGGGCTTCGTCGGGCGTCACCAGGGCATAACTCACGATGATCAGCTTGTCACCCACATAACCCAGGCGGGCTGCGGGACCGTTAAGACATATCTGGCCCGATCCGGACTTGCCGGCGATCACATATGTTTCGATCCGGGCGCCGTTGTTAACGTTAAAGATCTCGACCTTCTCGCCGGGAATAATCCCCACGGCCTTGATGATATCCTCATCGATCGTGATGCTGCCTTCATAATAAAGTTCGGCCTGCGTCACCCGCGCGTGGCCGATCTTGGACTTGCAGAATGTAATGAACATTTATAGCTGCGCTTTCAGTTTCTCGACGATCTTGATTTTGGGCAAAGCACCGACCATCTGGTCGACCGGCTTTCCCCCCTTGAAAATGATCATGGTCGGGATGGACATCACGTTGAAATCCGCCGCCAGCTCCTGATTATCATCGACATTGATCTTGCAAACCTTGACCTGGCCAGCCATTTCGACCGCGATCTGATCCATGATCGGCAGCACCATCTTGCACGGCCCGCACCATTCCGCCCAGAAATCCGCCAGCACCAGCGTCGTCGACTTTAAGACTTCAGCCTCAAAATTGTCGGCTGTTATTTTGACTGCATTACTCATGATTGTCTCCTTTGTATACCCGGTAAAGAGTGCATTATATAAACCATCCCCCAAACCCGCAAGCAATTTCCCCCGGCCTCACAAATTTGATTTTCCATCAAAAAACCATTGACCCTTCCCCCTCCCGGGGAGGGAGGAGGGTGGCGGAGGGTCAAAACCTCTTCGCTACGCCCAGCATGGCGGACAGCGTGTAGCTATCCTCGACGATCGGGCTTTTGTGGATCGCGGGATCCAGGAAATCAATGCCTGCCCGGAGAATAACGGGCCATTCTTTGGACAGTCCCGATGAGAGCATCACCCCGATGAACGGATTAACCGCATGCCCCGGCATATACGCCGGACGGTCGGCCCGGACCTCATTGGATTGAACGCCGTAATAATAATCCGCCAGCTGACTTGACTGGATCTTGATGCCGCCGGATAAACGCAGCCGGAAATATTCGCCCTTCAAAAACTGTTCCAAACTGACCTCACCCTCGCGGCCGTCATAACGCGACAGGGTATCGTTCAAGATCTTCGCATTAAACGACAGCCCCTTGACCGGCAGTTCCTGTTCCAGGCGAACACCGGCGTCCAAAGATTTGCGGCGGTCTTCCATCCCGTTAAGAGCGCTGCTGTCCTCGGAACTGTAACCCATCATCCGGGGAGAGGTGACCGCGCTTAACTTAAGGCCGCCATGGTCATAAAATGTATACCCGGCTTCAATACCGCGAATATAGAAACCCTTGTAATCCCAGGCCACCAAAGGAATCGGCATCGTCGTAGCCCCCACGCCAACATACGGCCTGGTCATCACAACCGCGCCTATACCTAACAATTTAGGACTGGATTCTTCGGCGAACACCGGCATGACAGACATCATCAAAAACAACGAAACAAATACCAAATATCTTTTTACCATAGAGCCTCCTTATAGGGGCTCAATATACCATAAAAGTAGTCGGGAATTCATGAAATATCTTAACAGAAATTTATCCTTGATTGCGCCCGGCAAGCACGTTACCTTACTGGTATGCAAAAAATGAACTTCTGGCTACAAGCGGGAATCCTGACGGCCATCGGCTTTCTTTTGTATGCCAATACCCTTCACGGGCAGTTCCATCTGGACGACGACCTGTTCATCGTGAGGAACCCCACCATCCGGGATATTACCAATTGGGCCTTGATCGGCAAAAGCCTGCTTGGCGAACACGCGCGTCATGTCGTTTTCTTTACCCTTGCACTGAACTATCATCTCAACAAACTGGACGTTTTCGGCTACCATCTGGTAAATACCCTCATCCACATCCTGACCGCCGTTGGCATCTGGCAATTTACACGTCTGCTCTTATCCACCCCGCGTTTTTCAACAACGATAAGCGCCGGTAATGCCGCGAACATCGCTTTTGGCGCCGCGCTCCTGTTCCTGTGCCATCCGGCTAATACGCAAGCCGTCAGCTATATCACCCAGCGTTTTGCATCTTTAGCCACCATGTTCTATATCGCCTCTCTGGCTTTTTATCTGCGCGCGCGGTTGGCGTCCAACACCGACGCGAGTCTGCCATTCTTTTTATTAGCCGGCATTTCGGCCCTGCTCGGCATTTTCTCCAAAGAGATCACAATCACCCTCCCGCTGATGGCGCTGGTCATTGACCGGATATTTATTTCTTATCAAATACCGTCAGCTCCCAAGAAAAGCAAGCCCGCGGCGCTGCCGGCAAAAGTCCCGGCTGTCCTGATCGCTGCAATGATCGCTTTCAGCCTGATCATTCCCGTCCTGTTCCATTTTAATCTCCAGGCAATCCTCTCGATGACATTAAAATCTTCTTCCCACGAAGGTGACATTCTTAACGCCGGCACTTTCTTCCTCACCCAGCTGCGCGTGATGATCGTGATGCTGCGGCTGCTGATCCTTCCCGTCGGCCAGAACCTGGATTATGATTTCCCCATGTCCAGCGGATTGTTTACGCCGGTTTCCACTTTCTTAAGCCTGCTGTTGATCATCGGCATGGTGATGGCGGGATGGAAAATGTTCAAACGCCATTGTTTTGTTTCATTCGCCATCCTGTGGTTTCTGATCACCTGGCTGCCCGAGTTTTATCCGCGCGTCCATGTTATTTTTGAACACAAGCTTTACCTGACTTCGATCGGATTCTTTATTGCTGTTGCGTGGCTGATCTGGGAACACCCAGTCCTTAAAAAGAAGGCTGTGTGGATCACGCTGATCCTGACGGTCATTCTGGGCGTGATGACGGTTAAAAGAAATGAGGTCTGGCAAACGGAGCTGGCTCTTTGGAATGATGTTGTCGCCAAATCACCCCATAAAGCCAGGCCGTACAATAACCGCGGCATCGCTTATTTTAAACAGGAGCAATTACCGCAAGCCGTCGCTGATTACAATCAAGCCATCGCACTCAACCCCACATTCGCCGAGCCCTACAATAACCGGGGATATATCCTTTCCGACCAGGGAAATTTTGTCCAGGCCATGGCCGACTTTAATAAGGCCATCGACCTTAATCCCGACTATGCTGAAGCCTACAACAACCGCGGTTTCATCTACGGCTCCCAAAACGATCTGACGCTAGCCCTTAAGGATTACAATAAAGCCATCGCTTTAAATCCCGACTATGAGGATGCTTATACCAATCGGGCCATTATCTATGCCCGGCAGAATAATATCGACCAGGCCATGGCCTCATATGACCAGGCGCTAAAAATAAACCCTGACTATGCCCCTGCTTATTTCAACCGGGCCGCGACCTGCTATCAATTAAAGGAATATAAAAAAGCGTGGGAAGATATCCGTCGAGCAAAAGCATTAGGTGCGGCTGTTAACCCCAACCTGCTTAACGCCCTTACCAAAGCGTATCCACCGGATCCATCGAAATAAGAACCGGTTCAAAACTGATGACCTGGCCGCGATCGATACTGACGCCCGCCGCGGTGTTAAGCATCAATCGGGGGCTGTCACCGTAGACTTCCGGCGTTAAGGCCGTGTTCAGATCAATGCCGCCGCCGGATGACCGCTCCATCTCCCCGTTATTCGGCAACAAGAATCCTTCTGCAGCCGACGGGTAAGTGGATCCGTCCGTTTTCCGCATCAGCACTTCGACTCCACGGGTGAGGGCCTCCATATAGGCTTTTTGCATCTTACGGCTTTCATCATCGACGATGATCCGGCCATTTGCCGAAGAAAGAATCTCACTCTTCATCCAGCCGGCCAGGATAAGCGCGTAATAAACCTGACGCAGCGAAGCAAAATTCCGGCCTTCATTGATCTCTTTCTCAATAACAGGAATAACCGTGTCGCGAAAGATCTGTTCTAACCCGTCGGGTGCCGGCACATTACCCTGAGCGGCCGGCCGTTTCATATAATCAGACTCCAGCAGTACTTTTAGCCTGGCCCGGGAAACACAGGCCACGCCGTTTTTAATTTCGATCACCGGCCGGGACGGCACGATCCATATATTATTCAATGCTCCGGTTAAAATTTCGGTCACCCCATACTTGATGTGTGTCTGGCGGTAAACATCATCCCAGAAATTGCGGCCAACAGCACTTGCCGGCGACAACAAGGTTGCGGTCAACTGCTTGAGCAAATATTCCTGCGCCAGAAGAACTTTTCCCATCCTGGTCGATTCCAGGGCTTCAGAGATCATGCGGTCTTTTTCGTAAGCAGAAAGCCTGACCCAAAGATCACCTTGCGGGATCGTCAGGCCGCCAAGAAAATACCGGAGCAGGCCCTGTGCCGGCGCCCCGTCGCCGGGATCGAGAATAAAGTCAAGTTTCAACGGATCGCGCGGATCAAGCCGTATTCCTTTCAGCAGCGGTGGTTCATAATACGGCGAAAGCGCCACAGGCTGCGGCGGAAGACCAACCCCCAGCGGCATCTGGGCAAACCCCGGCCCGCAGGCATTGGTGATCACCAAAGCACTCAACACAAAACTTGTTATTAATCCGCGCGTATTCATCCGCATTGTTTTAATCATATCCCCGAACCGCTGGTCACAAGTCCCAATAAAGGCCGTGACACCGAAAACGGCACGATCTTAAGAATGACCCCTTCAACGCCGGTAAAATTGCCCTGGCGAAATTCAGCGACCATCGCAGAATCAAGTGTCAGATCGATCCCTTTGCCGACATGGTCCCGGTCTAAACCCATTGTATTGGCATTTAGATCAATACCACCCGGCACCTTCATCGCTTGACCTGGATCGTTCTGCAGCGAATCATCACTTCCGGCATTGGCTTGAAAATAGAACTGCACATCTTTACTTAACAAGATAAATGCCGGCGATTGCATAAACACCCTGCCTTTATCTTCACGAATGGTCTGCTCACACACCGCAACCAGAATTTTGGTCGACAGGTCCGTCATATAGACCAATTCACTGATATTTTCTGCCTGCCGTTCTCTGGCCTGCCTTTCCCTCTGCACCGCCCAATTCTGCGCGGTTTTTCTTTGCTTAATGACCGCCGCCACTTTATCCCACTGCCCTTCCCGGACCCAACGAGAGACCGCTTGTTCCTGATCGGAAACAATGACCCGCTCGATCGCCGCTAACAGTGTCTTGAGATTTACGGCAGCCGCCGGCGCCTTCTTAACGACAGACCGCAAACCCCTGACGTTTTTGCGCCGGGCTTTTTCAATGGCCAGCCGTGCTAACAAATTATCTGCCGCGATCTCCGCAGCCTCTAATTCAGCCAATGTTTTAGAAGTTAAAATATTTCTCAAGGCCAGAAGGATACTTTCCTGATCGGCTTCATTGATCCGCGAAGCGTCCAGCAGCAGATTCATCGCCTGGCGCGCACCATCCCAGACTCCTTTACGCGTCTTAGCCTCAAGCATTGCTTCAAGCGCATCCTCCACACGGGACCTGACAGACTCCTCCGCGCTGTCCTGGGCCGCACTGATATCC
>PEAR01000086.1 GCA_002753745.1 Candidatus Omnitrophota bacterium
CGGAATGACAAGTCGTACAACTCATTTCCTTCCAGGATTCATCGTTGTCGAACGGATGACGGAAGGTAATCCCGTCGAGATTCTTTTCCATATTATCAGACGGTCCCTGGCCGATGATCGTGTGACAGGTATCGCAGGCCCGGGTGATCGTCTTCCCCGAAACAGACAGGTGCTCGCCATCATGACAACGAAAACACCCAGGCGAGATCATGTGGCCGATATTGTCCGGGTAGCCATCCCAACGGACCTTCATTTCAGGAAAAAAGTTATTTTTATACAATGTCACCACACCGGCAATGCCTTCATGAACCTGTTTTTCATGGGTCTGAAAATATTCATGCTGTTTTTCTTTATAATATTTCAGAAGCGTGCTCTCTATTGAATTTACAGCTTCCGCCTCGGTTTGATATTTCTTTGCCAGGACTTCAACCGCTTTAGCCTTGATCAAAGGAATACCGGGATCGATCTTCCCTTCAGCCATCGCCCGGTCAACGATCGGCATGGGCGCTTCATAGTGATGCGATGGCCGCGAATGGCAATCGATACAATCCATGACCCGGATCTTGCTTGCTGGCGGCGGGACCGTCCTGTACGGTGAATCCTTACCGATGTAGATCGTCTCTTTACCCTCTTTACTGACGCTTTTAACCCAGGAGATATTCTGCCGTTTCTCATCATCCGCAGCGTAATAGATCGTGTTGTTATTATTCATATGGGCATGGATCCCGGATTTGCCTTGTCCACTTCCGCTGACATGCATCAGCATCCGCAGATTCCATTGCGCCACGGCACCCGGCTCACTGGGGAAATACGTACGGTCGAATTCGATAGCACTAAAAGATTTCCCCGGCCAATGGCATTCTTCACAGGTGTCCTTGGCGGGACGAAGATCGTTAACAGGGACAGGAATAGGCCGGGCATAATTATTCATCAATGTTTTCACCACCTGACGGGCACCGGAAAGCTTGGAGTGAACATACCAGCCGGCCCCTGAACCTATATGGCATTCAACACATTTAACACGCGCATGCGGTGAGTTCAAATAGGCGGTATATTCAGGTTTCATAATGACATGGCAAGTGGTCCCGCAAAAAGTAACCGATTCAGTAAAATTGTATGCCTTATATGTTCCAATTGCGGTCATGATAAGAAAAATAACGGTACCAACAAAGAACACAAGGGCGGCGTTACGATGGGTAGGGTTGGAAATATCAAAAACAATGGGCTCTTTCCCGGGGGCGGCTAGTCCGAGACGAATATTCCTTTTTTTCCTCAAGGCTCCCCACGGGATCAACAAAAGGCCCAGGATCAAAAAAGGCGGCAAAACAACATAGGTAAAAAGGCTCAGGTAACTGTTGGAATTTCCGGAAAAATAATCCAGGCCGAACAGGACGCATTCTATTGCAAAGACCACAACAGCCAATGCTATCCCCGCGTAAGAAATTTTATTATAAAAAAGATCGGAAAAAATTTTTCTGTCTTTTTCGCTCATCGGCTGGACCTCTTGATATTTTTCTTGATTTTAGACATTTTAACACGTCGACCTTGAAGAGGAATCAAAAAAGAAAATGTTTTAGCTGCGCGGACGGCTGAATTTTGCTACCCAGATGCTGATCTCGTACAACACCAGCATTGGCATAGCCATCAAGCACATATTAAAAGCATCGGGCGTCGGGGTCACAATAGCGGCAATAATAAAGATCACAACAACGGCATATTTCCAGGATTTGCGCAGGAAACGATGATCAAGGATCCCGATCTTCGCCAGCAAAAAACTCAAGACCGGCATTTCAAACACAAGGCCGCAGCCTAAAAGAAGCCCGGTAACAAACGAAATATATTCAGATACAGAGATCATAGGGACAAGGACCCCCTGGGAAAACCCGATCAGAAATTTGATCGCCGCAGGCAAAAGGCAAAAAAACCCGAAACATACCCCGGCAGCAAAAGCCAAGACGGATAATGTCAGGAAAGCGGCTCCCTGTTGACGAGTTTTAGAATCAAGCGCCGGTGCAATAAATGCCCACAGCTGATACAAGATCAACGGACATGAAACAACCAGAGCGGTGAAGAAAGAAAGCTTAAAATACGAAGAGAACGCTTCGGTAGGACTAAAGAAAACAAGCTTATCGATCGAGCCGGCGGACGGGATCTTTAATATCGTCAGGATCTCGGAGGCATGAGAAAAAGCCACCAGCATGATCACCAGAATAACTGCCAGTGTCGTCAGGATCCGCTGACGTAATTCTGAAAGATGCCCGACCAGCGTCAATTCATTGTCCATACGGGCTAAGACTTCTTTTCAATGATCTCCGCCTCTTTCACACTATTGTCGAGGTCTTTGATCGTGCTTTCGGTTTCCTTAGCGCTTTTTTTAAATTCACTCACGGTCTTCCCCAGCGCTTTACCAATGCCGGGCAGTTTATCCGCGCCAAAGACCAAAAGACAGATCAACAAGATCACCAGTAATTCAGGCATCCCGATCCCAAACATAATGAACCCCCTCGATTAAATGATTTTATTTGTACCCGAACAGCATAGCATAAATGATACAAACTACCAATGTTAACCCGATCGTCAGCGCGCACCAGCCGAAGATCTTCATGACGCGAACGGTTTCCGGCGGTAACGGAGAAACCAGCCGGTCCTTAAGACCATCCTTGGCCATTAGCGCCGCATATTCCGCGGGACGCTCGTGCTTAAGCTCTTCAAGCGATGTCCGGCCGGTGAAAATGACCGTATCCATCGGGAACTTTTCGGGCCTGAAATGCGTGTTAAAGAAATGGATCGTGAAAATAAATCCCGCCGCAAGCAAAGCCTCATCGCTGTGGATAATCGTCGCCACATTGATCGCCCACCCTGGTAAAACACGCGTTAAAGCTTCAGGGAACCATAAAATAAGGCCAGAGGTACCGATAACCGTGATGCCCCAGAACACCGCCATATAATCAAACTTTTCCCAATATGTCCAGCGGCCATAACTGGGGCGCGGTCCTTTACCCATGTACCACTTGATCGTCGCGATAAACTCCTGTCCATCCCGGGCAGTAAACATGATCGTTTCCGGACCAAAAAGCATCTGTTTCCAGCTGCCGAATTGGGTCCTTTTGCGGCGCATCAGATCAATGATATGGACGATAAAGATCCCGAACAAAAGCACCGCCGCGCTACGATGGAAGAATCCGGAGACCGCAAACCCGCCGATAAAGGCGGAAATGGCTTTGGCCCAAGGCATATACGAAAACTTCAAGGTCATCCCGGTGATCGTAAGGGTGAGGAAACTAATGATCATACACGCATGCATGACACGATAGAGAACCGGGAAACGAAGGTACTGTTTCTCGGCGGGATCATACGGTTTCGGCGGATGTTCCCTTCTCATCTGCAGCGACTTGGGAAGCCATAAAAGTGTATGGAGCGTGCTGATGGTGAAAGTGAAAATCAACAGCGACGTCATGGCCCAAAAGGTCCAGAAAACCCAGGGATACTTCTTGGGATCATGATGCGTGGCATGGGTCAAGTATCCGGCAAAACGGCGTGTAGCTCCGGCATGACATTTCTGGCAAGTCCCGATGATATTCTCGCGGCTCAATGAAGAATGAGGATTATCAACCGGGAGGATATCGTGCGACCCGTGACAATCCGCGCATTTAGCAGCCTTGGTATACCCAAGCTTGATGGCTTTCCCGTGGAAGGTCTCAAAATAGGTGCTCGCGATCTCCATATGACATTTGCCGCAGACGTTCATCATTTCAAACTTGAAATTGTCCATATCCGTCCGCTTGATCGTATGGGCCGTATGGCAATCGCTGCATACCGGCAATTTTTCATCGCCGGATACCTTGGCGGTCGCATGCACGCTCAAGCGGAATCTTTCAAAAACGCCTTTGTGACACTTCCCGCAGGTCGCGGCAATATTATTGCGGTTAACACTTGAGGCGGAATCTCCGGCAGGCAACTCCTCATGGGCGGTATGACAACTGGTGCACGTTGCCGTGACGACCAGACCACTCTTGAGCAGCCCCTTGCCGTGGATACTTTCATTATAGTTAGTCGTTATATTATGTTCAGTGCCTTTATACATCATCGCCGCCTTCTTGTTCTCCTGATGGCAGCGGGCGCATAATGAAGGCACGTTTGTCGGATATGTTGGTGAAAGAATGTTCTTTTGCGACAATATCTCATGAGTGCCGTGACAATCCGTGCAGCGCGGCGCATTCGGATCCTTCTTTTGAACCATTTGGCCGTGGATACCTCGCTGATACATCAAACCCTGGTCACTATGGCAAGCGGCGCAATCAACTTTTTTGGTGATCGTTTCACAGGCACGGGCTTTTGACGGTGAGACTTCGGTATGGCACTGGGCACAAGAAACCTTGGCGTGGATCGAATTCTTTGGTTCATCGGCATTGACAAACATCGACCGGCCGTCGGCCGCCACAAGGTCTTTTTTGGCATGACAGGTCAAACAATCATTATCGGCAACCCCCTGGTCGTAAAAAACACGGCGGGCTTTGTGCGGCTGATGGCAATCCACGCAAACAGGAATACGCTGAGGATCCTTCTCCCAAAGATCGCCTTTGATGATCTTGCGATGCACCTCTTCGATCTGGCTGTGACATTTCAAACAGGTCTCGACAATGTTCTTGCGGGCGATCGACGAACGGGGATCCGTATGCGGTAAAATCTGATGGGAATGATGGCATGAGGCGCAGGTCGCCGTGACATTAAGACCTTTCTTGAAGAGCCCCTCGCCATGGATACTCTCGGAATAATTCTCCAGAATATGGTCTTCGTGGATCGTCCGTTGAACCTGGACGGGTTTCCCCTCGCTGTGACAGGACCCGCAAACAAAAGGGATCTTCAACGCAGACACTTTTGATTTCTTATCTTTAACGGAAATAATATCATGCGATCCATGACAATTTTGGCATCGCGGCGCCAGTTTATCACCTCGGATCAAGGCTTTGCCGTGCAGACTATCCATGAACTGGGCCTGCTGATCTGCATGACAGCCACCGCAATTGACGGGCGCAGGCGTATGATGAGGAAAATCACTCTTAGCGAGGTCGGCATGACAGTCAACGCACTGTTGACCGCCGTGCTTTGATGCCTTGAAAAAAGCCTGATCAACAAAAGGCGCAGTGTCTTTATCGGCGTGACATGTCAAACACGTATCATTATCAGCAACGGAAACCGATGGTTTAACGGAAGGATTCTCCTGGGCCTGCGCAAGCACCAGAACAATAAATACAGAAAACACGCCCGCGCAAAAAAGGATCGTTTGAAGATATTTATGTCGCAGGATCATAGGATGACCCTAGCGTATCAGATGAAAGACCATCAAACAAGACTGAAATTGCAAATAAAACACAACTTTATGTGATCGTCAAATTTAAAAAATTACCCCCGCCTGAAGACCGACTTCCTGGGTTTCGTTTTTAGGTTCATACCAGGAATCGTTTTTCGGCTTTCCACCAAGAGTTCCAGAAGTCGGCTGCAGATCTGACTGATCGATGCTCCAATACCGATAATAAGGCTCAGCATAAATGCTCAGTTTATTATTTGCGAGCTCCTTGGAAATTTTGACCGAACCACGAACACCAAAACCCTTTTTTTGAGTATTCTCAACTGTCGAAAAACCGTATGTAGTGCCATTAGTATCCTTCAACTGCTCTAAATGAGACCGCTGTTTTCCTTCAATTAAATGATCATATTCCAGATTCAAGCCCAGTCCCCAGCCATTCTTGCATTGTAATTTAATATCGGCGCCGATAGGAATATAAAAGTAATTTGACTCACGGTCATATCCAGATAAAACGTTCATTCCATCGGAATTCATCGGGGGGATCGACCCGTGGGCATCTTTTAAATATCGGTACCCAACACCGGAATAAGGTGCAACCTGGACATTATCTCCGATAGGAACTCTTTTACTAACTAAAGCACGCAATTCACCCAC
The DNA here is from genome assembly GCA_002753745.1 of Candidatus Omnitrophota bacterium. GTDB lineage: Bacteria > Omnitrophota > Gorgyraeia > Zapsychrales > Fredricksoniimonadaceae. The sequence goes on from PEAR01000086.1 coordinate 5,963, forward strand.
CCAGTCTTTGATATTAGTTGCTGTTTCCGTGCCAACAATATCGCCTGTATCAGTATCTGCTAACAAGCCTTCATATTTTACCAACCCCGCCGCCAACCGTCCTTCCAGACGAAACGTATCCGGCACATAAACCGGTGTCATCAGATTCCAGGCCAGTGCTGAATTTAGACCAAAAAAGGTACCTGTATTCTGCATCAAGCGTTGGCCATTTTCTGTTTCCTTATATCTGTAGTAGTATGTTTCTGGAGCAATGCTAAACTCGAATAACCTGGGCTGCATCGACGGTTGATCGCCATAAACAAGACGCTCGGATACATCCTGAGGAACCCAAGCCGGCACGGGCCATTTTGTGGTCGCTCCCGTTGAATATGGATTGACCGCTACCGGATGTTCAGGGGCATCGGAGAAGTCCGGATGCGGACGCTGGTCCGCATGCTCATTAACAATAGGAGTAATAGCTAATGCCGCCGGGACCTTTTCTGCCGGGGTGACAGGCATCTCGCGATCTTTAGCCGCCGATACCTTTCCCTTATCAGATGCTGGTGACTGCTGATTTGAACCGGCTTCGTTGACACGATATCCAACCATCGTACCATCAGCCAGCAATTCATACTCGATCTTAGCGGCCATCGCCTGAGTAGTGATTAGAAACAAAAAGCTGAACAAAAATAAGTACCGCATTCTTTAGATCTCCTAATAAGCGTTAAATTTTATTTGATCGATCTTAATATACAATTGTTGTAATGTCAAAATAATATTTACATCCAGTGACATAATATAACATCTAACTACACATAACAATATTCTTAGCTATTGTTTGAATTGAGGCGAACTACTAATCAGGTTTAAAATCTTGACGGGTGTGTTAACTGCGTTGTTCGATGGTTTTGATCAAATTATCAAAAATGAATAAATGAAAAGGATAGCAGAAAGACCAATAGAGACGACCCGCTAAAGAATCCGTATCAAAATAAGCCTTAACGGTTAATTTGCGCTTCCCTTCAGCCTCAGAAATATTAAACTCTAGCCAGGCCCTTCCCGGCAGTTTCATTTCGGCTCGCAATAATAACCGTCGGTCGCGCTTCAAGGCCTCGACACGCCAGAAATCGATCACATCATTGGTCTGAAGGCGTGTCTGACTCTTGCGACCGCGGGAAGTGCCAACCCCTAAAAGCAAACGGTCAAACATTCCTCGTAAACGCCAAAGCCAGTTGGTATGAAACCAGCCTTCTTTCCCGCCCACACGACATAATGACTGAAATAAAGCCGACGCTTCTTTATCGGTCACCAGGCTGCTTTCTTTAATGTACTCTACCCGGCCAACGACCTCATGCAATTTAATGGCCAGTTCATGTGCCGGCGGATACGCATCCGACCATCGAGTCGAAACACTATCCTGTTCGAGACGAGAGATCGCCCGAACCAAAGACTCTTTGTACGATATTGGCTTAAGCTGACATTTGTTGGCAGCCCAATCCGGCAGAAAAATCAGCGGAAGTTTTTTGACCAGATAATAAATGATCTCGTAGGAAGCACTGCCGGAACCGATAATGATCGCAGCCCGCAGGATGGTAACTGGCGTCCGACCCTGTCGCAGCTGATCAGCGATCGCCATGCGCGAACATAAATGTGAAGATAAGGGATTACGGACATCACCTAATCCGCCCAGATAAATGATGCGCTTTACCTGTTGTTGTTCGGCGGCAACGCAGAAGTTGCCGGCCGCCTCAAGATCGACCCCCTCAAACTTCCGTGGACCTAATTGCAGAGAATGAAGAAGATAATACGCTGTATCAACGCCATTCAAGGCGATCGCTAAAGCCTTGGGGTCAAGAGCATCGGCCACAATGATCTCGGCGCCGGGCCAGCGTAAAGCATATTCCGGAGACTCGGCCCTGACCATCACCCTGACCCGATAGCCCCGCGCCATCAGTTCAGGGACCAGTCGCCCGCCGATATAACCGGATGCCCCGGTAACAAGGATCAGCCCGATATCAGGCTGAAACTTCGACGGCAGGTCATAACAGAACTGATCAGAGTTCTTCGTATTCGGGACCGTCTCCGCCATACGGTGTTCCCCAGATCACATTGGTATAAGGATCCCTGATATCACACGTTTTACAATGAACACAATTGGACGGATGCAATTTAAGAACTTTCTTGCCGCTGGCGTCCGGGCTGATCTCAAAGACCTGAGCCGGACAGAAATACTGACATGGCCCGCCGTAAAGGGCTATACATTCATCGCAAACCTTGGCGCTGGGCACCACGATATGAGAGGGCTGCGCTTCATCATGTTTCGTACCCGAAAAATAAATGCAGGCTTCTTTATCAAATGTCGTTTTCTTGTCAAAGGGTTGATCAATGCCGAAAACGACTCCCTTTGTTTCAGAAAGCGGACGGCAATGCTTGCGATCTTCGGCCAGGCTCAATCGGCCGGAAAGCGAAAACCCGCGGCCGCCAGTGATCAACTGTGTTGCAAAATGAAGTGAGCCCAGGAATAAATTATCTTTAAATCCCTGACGAAAATTGCGGACAGGATAAAGTTCTTTGTAAAGATCGCTATCTTTAAATAATTTCTCAAAAAGAGACAACTGTTTTGCAGAGGTATCATTAGTCTTTAGAGCTTCAACGGCAGCTTTGGCCGCCAGCATCCCGGAACGGATACTTAACTGCACACCTTTGAGGCTGGGCATGGCCAGAAAGCCGGCAGAATCACCAATGATCATGACATTGTCATGATACAGCTGCGGAAGAGCAAATAACCCGCCTTCCGGGATCGTTTTGGCGCCATATTTCAGTAATTTGCCGCCTTTAATAATGTTTGCCACAAAAGGATGCTTTTTATACATCTGTAAGGCCCGATGGGTATCGAAGGTCGGATCCGCCACATCAAGCCCTGCTACCATGCCGACAGCTACCTTCGTATCATCAAGACCATAAATAAAACCACCGCCAAATTGATTGAACTGCATCGGGTAACCCAAAGAATGGACAACGCGACCTTTCTGAAAAGCTCCCTTGGCAACCTCCCATACTTCTTTAACACCTAAAGAATAAACCTGAGGGTTGCTGTTCTTGGCAAGTTCGAAAATTTTAACTAAATCCCGGGTAAGGTTTCCACGAGTGCCTTCCGCAAGAATAATGATCTTGGCCCGTACTTCGGTGGCCGGTTGATAATTGGCCAGGGGTTTGCCCTGCGGATCGATCCCGGTTGGATTCGTGCTGATCCCAACCAGCTTGCCATTCTCGATCACCAGTTTCTGGGCACTCATTCCCGTAAAGACTTCAACGCCCTTTTTCTCGGCAATAGAACTCAGCCAGCGCACCAGCTTACCCAGCTTAACGATGGAATTACCTTTATTTGACATATATGGAGGATGAAAAGGCAGAGTAAATCCCGCCCCTTTGGTAAGAAACATTGTATCATCCTGAATAACAGGCGTTTCAAAAGGGAAATCCTTCTCCGCAATTTCAGGCAAAAGCTCACGCAAGGAAGCCGGATTGATGACCGCGCCTGAAAGGGCATGATGGCCAATGGCCCCTCCCTTTTCCAAAACCATGATCTGAGAGGGAAGCTTAACCTGATGGCTCGCGTCATCATTGTATTGACGGATCAGATCGGCACAGTGGATCGCAAAAGACAACCCGGCTGAACCACCGCCGATAATTAAAATGTCAGTTTGAATCGTTGAATCATCCATAAAAACCTCGCTATAAAATTTTAAAAGTATTGCTATGCAGTTTACGTTGTAAGTTGTTAGCTGTCAAACGGATAGTTAATATTTAATCGAGATATTTATCTCGATTGGAGGGGTTAATTCTTGGCAAACAGCAAAGAAAAAGCAGCAATAATAAGGAGGGCATCGACAAAATAACCAAAGACATTGCCTGTCATTTTTTTGATAAAACGCTTAGCTGTCCAGGAACCGGCGACCATAGCAGCCCCCAGGACCATTCCGATCAACACATCACTGGCCGTTAATAACGCATATTTGCCATAAACAATGGTTTTAGTCACATGCATGGCAACAGCCGTAACCGCCTCACTAGCCACATAAGCACCGGGCGCCAGGTTCAAGCTTAAAAAAGCAACCGCTCCAATCGGTCCGGCACTGCCAAAAATGGATGACAGAAACCCAACCAAAGCTCCGAATGGAATGAATATTTTCTCAGGGATAGTGTATTTGATGTTTGAACGGCGCAGAACGACCATAATAAACAGGAAAGCAGCGATGGCTTTCATGATCAGGCCGGAAGGAAGTTCGACAAAAACTCTCGCCCCAATAATGGCAGCAGGAATAGCGCCAAGGCAAAAATAGATCACCGGTTTCCAGCTTATCTCCCTGTACCCAAAACAGGCACGGGAAAAATTGCCCATCATCCAGGCAATGGTCAAAATAGGGATTGCTTTCTTAGCCCCAATCAAAAAAGAGAATGCCGGCAAAATGATCAGGGAGCCGCCAAAGCCGGCGATCCCTGATATGGTTGCCGCAAGCCAGGAAATGAATAAAAGGATCAACCAGGTAAGTATTGACATCTTCTAAATACTCCCGGAGTCGCACATCGGTTGATTTCAAAAAAACAA
>PEAR01000087.1 GCA_002753745.1 Candidatus Omnitrophota bacterium
TGGTAAGGAAGGCTTGGTGCATGTTTCCGAGCTTTCGGATAAATACGTCAAGGACCCCAATGAAGTGGTCAAGATGGGTGATACGTTCAAGGTCGTTCTTAAAGAAGTTGACGACAAGGGTCGTTATAATCTAAGCCGTAAGAAAGTTCCCGCGAACGCATAATGGGACTGTCGCAAAACGCCCATCTGCGGCGTTATTCCGTCGCTTTAATATAATCAAAAAGGGGAATGATCTTCTAGGTCATTCTCCTTTTTTTTAAGGTTTTCCATGAAACAGGAACATTTTAACGAGATCAAGGGGATTTTACTTTTCGCGTTCGCGCTGATCTGTTTCGCGAGCCTGATCTCGTATGTTTCCGACGATCTTATCTGGTTTACTTCCCATCCCAATAATCCCGCAAAGAATCTGATCCGCGTGGCGGGTGCGTATTCTGCCGGCACGCTGTTCGTGGTTTTCGGTTACAGCGCCTATATGCTGGTGGTGTTTTTGCTTTTCTGGAGCTGGAATATCTTCACTTCCCGGCCGATGTATTTCAGTGTGGCCCGCAACAGCTGTTTTCTGGTTTTGCTGGCGACGCTGAGCGCATTGTTTAGCCTCATGGGCTCGTCCCTGACGGCCGATCGCTTTCAGCGGGGAGGTATGGTCGGGCTGGTCTTTGCCGATTTTCTGGCCAAGAATTGCGGGTTGCTTGGCGCTTTTATTGTTTTGCTTACGATCGCCGCTTCATGTCTGGTCGTTACGGCGGAGTTTCTGGTTTCGCCGCTGCTGATCCGAGGGATGAATGCTTTGATCGCGCTCTGGGCAGGGTTGCGCGAGAATGGGCTGGGTCTTTTTTCCCGTGAAGCAAAGACGGGTGCGGAAACCGATAAGGCTGCCGCTGGGGATAAACTTAAGAAAAAAGAAATTAAAAATATTAATGAGATCGCTGCGGCCGCGGTCGTAAAAAAGGTTGTTGAGCCCAAAGCCAAAGATGATAAGCCGGCTAAGGTTGAACCGGTCAAGGCTGAAGCGCCGAAGGCGCCGACGATCCGCATTATCCAGCAGAAGGAAGAGCCGCCCAAGGACCGGGAAGACAAACCCCTGGTGATCGGCAGTTATCAGTTCCCGCCATTCGATTTGTTAAAAGATCCGGTCAAGCTGTCGGAGGGAAATGTTCAGGAAGTGTTGGTGAGTGGTGCAAAGATGCTGGAACAGACCCTGGGGAGTTTTGGGGTGACGGTGCGTGTGGTAGATATTGAGCGCGGCCCGGTCATTACCCGCTATGAGCTGGAACCAGCCCCGGGCGTTCGTGTGCAAAGCATCAATTCGCTGGCCGATGATATCGCGCTGGCCATGCAGGCGTCCTCGGTGCGTATCCAGGCGCCTATTCCGGGAAAGAACCGTGTGGGGATCGAAGTGCCTAACGGCGCTTCCGCAGCGGTGGTGCTTAAAGATGTGCTGATGGAAGGTAATATTCGTAACGCCAAGTCAAAGATCATGCTGGCGCTGGGCAAGGATACGGCGGGCAAGCCTATTGTCGCAGATCTCGCGGAAATGCCGCATTTGCTGGTGGCGGGTGCGACGGGCGCGGGGAAGTCGGTGTGTTTGAATGTTATCATCATGTCTATTCTTTATAACGCCGCCCCGAACGAAGTTAAATTTATCATGATCGACCCCAAGATGGTCGAGCTGAATCAATATAATGACCTGCCGCACATGCTTTGCCCGGCGATCACAGACCATAAGAAAGTGGCGGCGGCCCTCGGGTGGGTGGTTACGGAAATGGAATCCCGCTACAAGACCCTGATGAAGCATCAGGTAAGGAATATCAAGGCGTACCATGCCAAGGGTTTTGAAATGCCCTACATTGTGGTGGTGGTCGATGAATTTGCGGACCTTATGCAGACGTCGGGCAAGTTGGTGGAAGGGGCGGTCACCCGCCTGGCCCAGCTGGCGCGGGCGGTCGGGATCCATCTGATCCTGGCGACACAGCGTCCGTCGGTGAATGTTATTACCGGCACTATCAAGGCCAATTTGCCGGCGCGCATATCGTTTAAAGTTTCTTCCCAGATTGACGCCCGTACGATTCTCGACGAGAAAGGTGCGGAGGATCTGCTGGGTAAAGGCGACATGCTGTTTGTCCGCCCCGGGGATCCCAAGCCCATGCGCGGTCAGTGCAGTTTTGTTTCCGACGAAGAGATCCATAGTGTCATGGATTTTATCCGCAAGCAGCAGAAGCCGGTTTATGACAATTCTGTCACTGCCAAGCCGGTGGCTGCCATGGGCGACACGGAAAGCGGCGACAAGGATGAGATCTATGAGGATGCGGTGCGGGTGATCATGCAGACCCGTCAGGCGTCGGTGTCTATCCTGCAGCGTCGTTTAAGCCTGGGCTACGGGCGCGCGGGCCGCCTGCTGGATGCGATGGAACGCGGCGGCATCGTCGGCCCGTATTGCGGCAGTAAAGCACGTGAGATTTTAGTTGACCCGGATGCCTGGCTGATAGAACATAATGGAGATTCAGCAGCCGCGGCAACGCAAAAGACCGAAGAAACCAAGGTCGATTAATAACCTTTAACAGGTTCAGGCGTCATGGAAAATCCCAACGATATCGGCGTTATTTTAAAGACCCAGCGTGAAAAATGCGGGTTGACGCTGGAGGTCGTCCAGGAAGCTACCAAGATCCCTATTGATTCTTTGCGGGCCATCGAAGAAGGCTACAAGATTCGTACGCTGACGGCGTTTTATTACAAAAGTTTTGTGCGCCTGTATGCCGAACATCTTGGCCTTGATCCGCTGGCGATCCTGGGCATGATCCCTTCGTATCAACCGAGCCGAAAACTGTTGTCGGTCGAGCGTCCGGAGCTGGTGTCAAAGCCTGACTTGCGCAAGCTCACCATTATCGCCGGGCCTCTAAAAACTTTTAATTGGAAGAAACATCTGCCGTTAGCCGGCGGGATATTGGCCTCTGGTCTGGTGATCGTTGGCGTGGTTATGCTGGTCAGGCATTTGAGTGCTGCCAAGCCGGCCGTGTCTCAGGAATCGCTCATTAATAAATCCAAAGAGACCGCGAAGTCCGGCAAGTCTTCCAAATCGGAGAAGATCGCCCGGGCTGAGAAGCTTGCCCGGTCGGAAAAGATCGAAAAAGAAGTTAAGAGCGAGACAGCGCCGGTCGCATCGGCCGTTGAGGCAAAGTCGGCGGATGCCGCGCAGAATGCACCGGAAGAAAAGGCTGTGAGACGCGTGACGCTGGCGGTGCGCGCCTCCGTCACCGCGTGGCTGACGGTCAAATGCGACGGCAGCACGGTGTTCAAAGGCAGCCTGAAAAAAGGCAGTTCCGAGAGCTGGAACGCTGCTAAAAAGATCGAGATATCCGGCAAAGAAGTTGATGGCCTTGAATATGAAGTTAACGGCAAGACCATCGGCAAGCTGAGCCGCCGCGATACCAAAGCTCGCCGGGTGATCATCACGCCCGAAGGTTTGTCCGTTGAAAAGTAACCGGGGCTGTCGCAAAACGCCCATCTGCGTCGTTATTCCCTCGTTCGCTTGTGCGGCGTACCTTATCGTACGCCTCCGCGCTCACTCGGGAAATGCCTAGCAGCTGGGCATTTTGCGCCAGCCCCCAGTCAAAATAAATTATGAGTATTTCTACCACGTCTGAATTTCAGCAACAACGTCTTAAAGAAACGCTGCGTGTTGGCATCATCAGCTTGGGCTGCGTGCGCAATACGGTGGATTCCGAAGCGCTGTTGAGCCACGCTTTGCGTGCCGGACATACACATGCTGACGCTGATCATGCGGATATTGTGATTGTGAACACCTGCGGTTTCATTGAGGCGGCCAAGAAAGAATCGATCGAGGTGATCAGCGATCTGGTGGCGCTCAAGAAACAGGGACGGGTCAAAAAGATCATCGTGGCCGGCTGTCTGGCCCAGCGGTACGCCGAGGAATTACGTCAAGGGTATCCTGAGGTGGATGCTTTTGTTGGCGTTTTACGGTTGCCCAAAGACGCGCGCCAGGCGTCTGCGGCGTTGACGCAACCGTATTTTACATATCTAAAGATTTGCGAGAGTTGTTTTAATCAATGCAGTTTTTGCGCTATCCCTGGCATTAAAGGCAAGTTTACCTCCCGATCCATGGCCGCGATTTTGGACGATGTTCGCCGTCTGGACGCCCGTGGTGTGAAGGAGCTTAATATCGTCGGGCAGGACGTGACGGCCTACGGGCTGGACCTGTATCGCGAAAAACGGCTGGCCAAATTGCTCAAAGGGATTTCGGGTATTGTTAAAGGGATCGAATGGCTGCGGCTTTTGTATACCTATCCGGCGCATATTACCGACGAACTTCTTGACGTAATAGCGGCGGAGCCCGTGATCTGCAAATATATCGACATGCCGCTGCAGCATATCAATGACAAGGTCCTTAAACGCATGAATCGCAACATGACCCGTAACCAGACCGAGACCTTGATCAAGGATATCCGCCGTCGGGTTCCCGGCGTGTCGTTGCGCACGACCTTCATCGTGGGCTTCCCGGGGGAAACAGATAAAGAGTTTAAAGAATTGCTTCAGTTCATTAAAGATTATCCTTTTGAACGGGTGGGCGCTTTCGCTTATTCGCGTGAAGAGGGCACCAAGGCGTATGCCTTTGGCGACCGCGTGTCTGCCGCTGCCAAACAGTCGCGTTTGGCGAAGCTGATGGCCGTCCAGCAGGTCGTGGCGGAAGATTTACAAGAGCGTTTTGTCGGCCGCACCCTCAAAGTTCTGGTTGAGGACAGCAAGACCGGCCGCAGCGAATATGATGCGCCGGATGTAGATGGCTGTGTGCACCTTCAACGTGATCGCCCTCTAAAGCCCGGCCAGTTCGTCCAGGCCCGCATTACCGCTGCCGCAGGGTATGATCTCGAGGGGAAAGTAGGATGAATGTTCCTAATATTCTAACAATATCACGCATTCTCCTGACGCTTCTGTTCGCTGCTTTGACCCAGATGCACGGGGCTGACGCGGCTTGGGCGGCGCTGGTTGTTTTCGGGGTCGCGGCCCTGACAGACCTGGTTGACGGGTATGTGGCTCGTCGTTTTAATCTGATCACGACTTTCGGCAAGATCATGGATCCTGTGGCGGATAAGTTTCTTACCCTGACCGCCTTGTTCATTGTGGCTTTTGAGGGGACGATAGGTATTTGGATGGTGGTTTTGGTGGCACTGCGCGAGATCTCGGTGACGGTTGTTCGGATCTTCGCGTTAACGCGCGGCTGGGTGATCCCGGCGGAATCTGCGGGGAAGGTCAAGGCGGGATTCCAGATGGCAACGGTGGCGCTGGCGTTGGGGTACCGGGCGCTTCTGGCGGGGGGGCCTGCTCAGGGATTTGTCAGAAATCATCAAATCTCATTGTCGTGTATCGTAAACGGGTTTATGATAGTAGTCATTATTTTAACGCTGTGGTCGGGGTTCGAATTTTTCAACAAACTCATGTTACAGGCAGACAAAAAATGAATTCAGCACTGGCAAAATTCATTGCGACATTCGGTTACATCGGCCTTTGCCCGGTGGCGCCGGGAACGGCGGCCAGCGCGGCCGGCGTGGTGCTGGCGTATCTACTGCGGGATCAGGCGGCTCTTTATATAGGGGTTTTTCTGGTGGTGACGGTCCTGGGGTTCTTGTCAGCGGGGATCGTTGAAAAAGACCTAGGCAAGAAAGACCCGGGCTGTGTGGTCATCGACGAGGTGTCCGGCATGATGATCTCATTGTTCATGCTGCCGTTATCCTGGCCGGTGATGCTGACCGGATTTTTCTTGTTTCGCGCCTTCGATATGTTTAAAATATACCCGGCGAACAAACTGGAAGATTTGGGCGGCAGTACGGGCATCATGTGTGACGATATTGCCGCAGGCATTTACGCCAATTTAACCCTGCAGGTCGCCTTACGGCTGGCCGGGTGGATGTAATTCAATAATTATTAAAAAGGAGAGTTTTATGTTTCGTTCATCAAATCCCACTTTAAAAGAAGGCTTGTTCTCGGATGCCAGCGTCCTTTCTGACGGGCAAGTCATGACTATTCAGGGCGCGGTCAACAAAACACTGATCATGCTGCTGCTTTTGATCGCGGCGGCGGCATGGGTATGGATGGGCGTTATGCCGCTGATCCAGGCCTCACAGCAGGGCGCGGCCGCTGTGGCTGCGGCTCAGGGCCGGGGGATCGCGCTGCCCTTCGCGTTTGGCGGCGCTATCGTCGGCTTTATTTTGGCGATGGTGATCTCCTTTAAACCCCAGTGGTCAGGATATCTGGCGCCGGTGTATGCGATCGCGGAAGGTTTCTTTATTGGCGGCATTTCTGCGTTCATCGAATTCATGTACCCCGGGATCGTCATGCAGGCAACGCTGTTGACCTTTGCCACGTTGTTTTGCCTGTTGATGGCGTATAAGACCGGGATAATTCGTGTCACTGAGAAGTTTCGCCTGGGAATATTTGTTGCGACAGCGGCGATCATGGTTATTTATCTGATCAATATGGTGATGGGGTTCTTTCACGCCTCGATGCCTTTTATTGCTGGCGGCGGGTTTTGGGGTATTGCCTTCAGCATGGTTGTCGTCGGCATAGCGGCGTTGAACCTGGTCCTGGATTTTGACCTGATCGAACGCGGGGCGGAGTCGGGGGCGCCGAAATACATGGAGTGGTACAGCGGGTTTGCCTTGATGGTCACGCTGGTGTGGCTTTACATCGAGATCCTCAATCTCCTGATGAAGCTGCGCAGCCGCGATTAAAGTATTACGAAATACTGGATCTTTGCTAAAATAACCCCCGCCGGATAAAATCCTGCAGGGGTTGTTTTTTTGGTTAATGATTTTCAGGCGGATGGGGAGGCAGCATGGGAAAGTTATTTGGTTCCTGGGTCATAACAGCAGTAATTTTTGTCTTTTGTTTTTCGGCTGGGACGGCCTGGGCCGATGGGCCGAAGAAAATGATCGGGGTTCTGGTCTGGAATGAAGCGGTGCGTTATGCCGATGCTTTGAGGGGAATCGTTGATCAGCTGGCCGCGGAAGGTTTTACCGAGACAGACATCAAGATGGAGATTCGCAATGCCAATTCAAGCAAGGCGGCAGCGGCTAGATTGGCCCATGAACTTGCGATTTTGCCGATGGATATGTATGTCGGTATCGGAACATCGGCAGCGCTGGCTTTGACCAAGGAGATCAAAACGGCGCCTGTCATTTTTGCGATGGTGTATGATCCGGTCGACTCGGGGATCGTTACACACTTGCAGAGTTCCGAGAACAACACGACCGGGGTCAGCATTTATTTTTCAGCCGAGAAATTTCTTGGGGTATTGAGTCTGCAGCCTAACATTAAACGCCTTGCGGTTGTTTATACGCCTGGAGAGAAGAACTCGGAGGGTCAATTACGAAGGTTTCTGCAGTTCGGCGGTAATTTTAATATCGATATCGTCCCCGTGCCATTAGCCGGCAAGGCGGAGACGAAAGACACCCTCGAGTGTTTAAAAGGACGTGTTGATGCTGTTTATTTATCAGGGGGCAGTGTGGTTGATCGGGATTTTGACCGGATCCTGGCGATCAATAACAACTCCCGGCTCATTACCGTGTCTCATCTGCTGGATTATTCCGACCGCGGTGTTTTTCTAACGGTTGGACCGCAAGCGTATGCTTTGGGCCTTATGTCGGGCAAAAAGGCGGCCCTTGTTTTAAAGGGGACAAGGCCCCGGGATATTCCGATAAGCGATCCGGAAAAAATGGAAGTTGTTGTTAACATGCGCGTGGCAGAATCGCTCGGGGTAAGGGTTTCAGGTGAGTTATTGAAAGAAGCGACGAGGATTATTAAGTAAATTTAACTTTTTGAGGTTTTGGCACGTGTTAACCAGATGGTTTAAAACAAGCCTGGAAGCTAAATTTTTCACGGTAGTGCTGGCGGTGATCGTTGTTTCAGCGGTTGCGTCAGCCCTGATTATCGGTTTTGTTGAATTGAAATTGATGCGGGATGCTTTGATAACCCGGGGACAAAGTTTTGCTTCTTACGTCGCGGAACTCAGCCAGGACGCCATCATTGCCCGGGACTCGATCTCTTTGGATAACATTGTCAAAAAGATCAATGACGATCCTGATGTTTGTTATACCGAGATTTCCGATGTTAACGGCAGGGTATTGACCAGTTTTTTTTCAAGCCTTGACCTGACTTCTGTTGATGTAAAAAAGGCCCTGGCTGAAACGCCTGTTAATAGCGGTCTGACGACCGTTATTGACCGGATTAAAAAGGACGGTCTGATCCGCGAAATAACGGCACCAATCATGATCAATGGGGAACTGATCGGGCAGGTGGCTATCGGCATTTCTCAGGATACGGTGCGTAAGGGGATTGCCCGTACGATTGCCTGGATCTTTTTGGCCTATGTGATCTCTTTGGTGATCGCGTTGCTGTTACTGGATCGTATCAAGGGGCTTGTTATTGAACCGATCATGTCCCTGTCGCGTTTAATGGAGGAGGTTTCCCGTCGAAAAGATTATTCCGTTCGCGCTGTTTCAATTGCGCAAGACGAGCTTGGCGTCCTGGTCCAGGGGTTTAATGACATGCTTGAGCAGATCGAGAAAGATGAACGGGAGATCGAGTCAAATCGCCGTTATTTTGAGGAAGAGCTAGCCCGTCGCACGAAAGAATTGATCCAGGTCAATGGCGAGCTCGGGATCGAAAAAGAGGGGTTGGAGAAAGCTTACCGGGAACTGTCCAGCGAGCGGCGGGTTGTTTTTAGAATGAGGGAAGCGCTGCAAGCGGCTGATAAGGAAATCAAGGCGGCACAGGCGCAGCTGCTGCAGGCTGAAAAAATGGCATCTTTAGGCCAGCTGGCCGCCGGTGTTGCGCATGAGATCAATAACCCGATGGGCTATATCTTAAGTAATTTGCATACACTGGAAGTGTATTTACAGAAAATTAAAACGCTGATCAAAGCTTACGGAGAGCTGGAAGAACGGCTCAACCTTAAACAGCAGGAGTATGGACTTCAGGCTTACAACGTTGATCTGGATTATGTGCGGGCGTTGAAAGAGAAGATCAACAGTGAGCATATTCTTGCAGATATTCAGCAGTTGATGACCCAGACAAATGAGGGCGCGCATCGTGTTAGGAAGATCGTTGCCGATTTAAAGACCTTCGCGCATATTGATCGTGACGAGCCGCAGGAAGCCGATATTAACCAGCTCATCGACCTGGCTTTTAACATTGTCTGGAATGAGGTGAAGTATAAGGCAGAAGTGGTTAAGGATTATGCTAACCTTCCGCTGGTGCGGTGTTATCCGCAGAAACTCCATCAGGTATTTATGAACCTTTTGATTAACGCGGTCCAGTCGATCGAGGGGCGCGGGAAGATCATTGTTAAGACATATGTCCAGGGGGAAGATGTTCTCGTGGCCATTGAAGATACCGGATGCGGTATCCCGCAGGAAATTCAGCGGCGTATTTTTGATCCGTTTTTTACGACTAAAGAAGTAGGTGTGGGGACGGGGCTTGGGCTTTCGATCGCCTATAGCATTATTAGGAAGCACCGGGGAGATATCTCTGTCAGCAGTGAGCCGGGTCAAGGGGCGGTGTTTACCGTGAGGATCCCGATCGGCGGCCCGGATATTACGTAGCGTTGCTGAGCATGGTCAAAGCGGTTTTACCGGCCTGGGTTTTGATGGCGGTCCGGCTTCCTGTAAAGAAGCATTTCTTGACAACTGTTTTTTGAGCACAAGCCATAGCGATAAAGACCAGGCCGACCGGTTTTTGGGGTGTGCCGCCGCCTGGGCCGGCGATCCCGGTCGTAGCCAGCGCAATGTCGGCTTTAAATTGCTGACGTATCCCCTCCGCCATGGCTCGGGCGACCGGTGCCGACACGGCCCCGTGCGTTTTGATCAGGGTGGAGGGGACCTTTAAAAAGCGGCTCTTGATCTCATTGGCGTAGGCGACAACGCCGCCTTTGAAGAAAACGGATGAGCCGGGGATATTGGTCAGGGTATGAGCAATCAGCCCACCGGTACAGGATTCGGCGACTGCCAGGGTAAGGCCTTTACCGGTTATCTTTTTAGCCATTGTTTTGATCTTCATTAGGACAATACTACCCCAGGACAAATACCTTGACAAGCAATGATATTTCGGAATAATGAAACAAAAATATTCACTAAAAAAAGGACAAAAATATGTTCCATCCTATCCCTGAAATTCTCGAAGAGCTTAAAGCCGGTCGCATGGTCATTGTCATGGATGATGAAAGCCGTGAGAATGAAGGCGATATCCTGGTCGCGGCCGAACATGTGACGCCGGATATTATCAATTTTATGGCTAAATATGCCCGCGGATTGGTTTGCGTGCCTATGGAAGCGGCCCGCCTTGATTCCCTGGGGCTTTATCCGATGAAAGATGCCACCAGCGACCTGCATCAACCCTGCAACACCGGCTGGGCGATTTCTGTTGACGCGGCGCATGGCATTACAACCGGGATTTCGGCC
>PEAR01000008.1 GCA_002753745.1 Candidatus Omnitrophota bacterium
ATGAAGTTTCGAAAGGCTTTGTAAGCTTGTTTGATCTCAGCATAGGTTTTAAGGGTGATACATAGAATTTTGCCCGCCTCACCGGGTATCAGGGGGTAAGGATCAATGGTATCATTCCCACCATTAAAGCCCTGACGAATTGTGAAAAAGCCGGCTTCGGTATAGAATACTCTTATGGAAAACAAAGATAAAAGCTTTCTCGCTGTCTTATGTCTGTCCATCCTGACGATAAGCGCCGTTACGGTCAGCAATATCATCGTCACAACAAGAATTCCTTCTAGCCGGGACAGCGATAAATCAACCTTCGTCTCAACCAATGAATTAAAAGCGACATTCGCGGCCGCCGGGCTTGCACTGCACCCGGCGAAATACTGGAAGGCCTTATGATCAACGTCGAATGCACCCTGTGTCCCCGGCACTGCAAACTGGCCCAGGGCCAGCGCGGCGATTGCCGGGTGCGCACGAATGTCGACGGCAAGCTCTTCTCGCTCGCTTATGGCAACCCCTGTGCCGTGCACGTTGACCCGATCGAGAAAAAGCCCGTTTTCCACATGCTCCCCGGGACAACAGCATTCTCCGTCGCCACCGCCGGCTGCAATCTGCATTGCCTGTACTGCCAGAACTGGGAGATCTCCCAAAGTCCTCCGGAGAAAACACGGAATGTGTCCCTGACACCGGAAGAGGTCGTTGCCGATACCATCAAGGCCGGCTGCCAAAGCATTGCCTACACCTATTCCGAACCGATCGTTTTTTACGAATACACCCTCGATACCTCACGCCTGGCCCGGGCAAAAGGACTGCGCAACATCATCGTTACTGCCGGGTATATTGAACAGGAGCCTTTGCTCGAACTTTGCAAGTCCGTCGACACCGCCAGCGTTAACCTTAAAGGGATCACCGAAGAATTCTACAAAAAGATGTGCCATGCCACACTTAAACCTGTACAGGATGCCATCCTCACCATGAAAAAGAACGGTGTCTGGGTTGAGATCATCAACCTGGTGATCCCCGCCTGGAATGACAGCGACCGCGATATCCGCGCCCTGGCCCGCTGGGTCAAGGAAAACTGCGGCCGGGAGACGCCATTGCATCTCTCCCGTTTCTGGCCCATGCACAAGCTCCAGAACCTGCCACCGACGCCAATTGAAACACTCTCGCGCGCCTGGGAGATCTCCCATGCCGAAGGACTTGATCATGTTTATGTCGGAAATATTCCTGAGCATCCCGGTAACAACACGCAATGCCCGTCATGTCAAAAGATCATCATCAAACGTTACGGGTACGAAATCCTGGAGAACCACCTGAACATGGGCAAATGCGAATACTGCGGGATCTCGATCCCGGGGATATGGAGCTAAAAAAATGAACCGGCATGGTCATCACCAACAATGCTATGATCAATCAGCCCGACCCCGCGATCTGCCCCGGCGGCAACCCCATCCATAACCGCCAATAACGGATACAACCTATGATCAGGAAAAAAATGATCTGTGAGCAGGCGCATAAAACTCCTAAAAAAAAGCGCGGGGCTTTAACCCCGCGCTTTTATTGATCCAGGAAAAATCAGTGAACATTATTTATTGATATTCTGCTTGTTAAAGAAATCCCAAAGGATCTTCGCCGCCAGATCCTTGCCGCCAAGGCCAAACGACAGCGCCAGCGCCAGGCAGATCGCCGCAAAAAAGATCTGGAACGTCGTGGTCACAAAGAAGGACGCAATATTGAGCTCTTCGAGTACCACCACCGTCGTAAAGACCAGGATCGCTCCTTTGGCCACGCTGCCCAACAGTTCCGCACGGGCCAGTCCGGCATCCGCCGCCGCTGCTTTAATAACACCCGAGATCAGGTTAGCCAAAAACATCCCCACGATCAGCACGAACACCGCTGAAATGACATTGGGGATATACGAGGAAACCTTGACCAGCAACGTTGCTGCGACATTAAGCCCGATCGCATCAACGGTCGTTGCAAAAACAACGATCATTCCTGCCCAATATACCGCCGAAACCAAAAGCGCCGTCGGAGATAATGGGACATTGCCTTTACTGAGAAGATCTGTCAAACCGATCTTGGCCGAGAAATCATTGAACTTTATGCCTTCCAGAGCCTTCTGAACAAGACCGCTGACGATCTTCGCAATGATCCAGCCCGCCAGGAGGATAACAAGCGCACCGAACAGCACCGGAACAAATCCCCCCACCTTGTTAAGCATCGTTTTTACTGGTTCGAGTATGATCTGATTCCATCCTGTCATCATAAAACCCTCCTTTTAAAAGTTTACCAATTTGATCTATTCTACTACCCGGCAATGCTCCTGTTCAATAAATAAATAAAAGAAAATTGCTGAATAAATAAGTTGACAATAAACTTAATTGCGCTATTATTAAATCAGTTCTTTAACAGCTTATTTAATCCCTCCTCCCCTGGCTCAGGATCAATGAGCCTAGGAGACATCCGCTTCAATCTCCCTGAGAACGCCCTTGGTTTCTCGAGGGCGCTCGAAACCCCGTGCTATCCCTTGGCGCGGGGTTTTTTATTGTTCTGTGGATGATCGCACAGCCCATCGAGCAGACACAAACGCCCACCGGGCAAAAATAAACCCCGTGTACGGGGCAGCCATAATAAGAAGAGCAATCGGCCATTCTTTTCGCGCAAAGAAATTAAGGAACCATAAAGGGTAAACGATAACTAATGACCAGAAGATAAAAAGCAGAACAAACAGCGTCCATTCATCAGCGAATCTTTTCTGGGTTTCAGACGTAAAAAACACATTCGAAACCAGGTATGCCCAACGCAATGACCGGAACAACAAAAATAACAGGCGGCCTGCCAGATAGACCAGATATAGCCCAAACATCACGACAAAATTCTGCCAAAACAGTCCCTTGTCTTCAAAAGATCTGGTGAATAACAAAGGAATAGCCATCGCGGCAGCCCAAAAAAAACCCACGATAAGGAACATCAGCCACTCAAACGCCAGAAACTTGCGCCATTTTTCATTCATTCGTAACAACCCCT
Source organism: Candidatus Omnitrophota bacterium (assembly GCA_002753745.1). Lineage (GTDB taxonomy): Bacteria > Omnitrophota > Gorgyraeia > Zapsychrales > Fredricksoniimonadaceae. The sequence goes on from PEAR01000008.1 coordinate 3,019, forward strand.
GTATTAACTTATTATTTTATCTTATAAGATGGGGGAAAAATATCAACATCTTAATAGGCCGTTCGAATCCTGCTCCACTCCTCCCGTAAAGGAAATAATGGGTGAAATAGAGAATTGACATCTTCGATATCAACAGCTTCCGAAAACCGCTCCTGCCCGGATAAACCAAGACGCACACGCTCATCAGTCATTACTCTTAACCCGGGGACATCCAGGGGCATCGGCTCTAAAGAGCGAAGCTGCGGCGACGCCATAATGAAACCGGCGCTTAAAGCCTCCAGATACCCCTTTAAGGCCTCGGCATCTCCATCAAGGACCGTCAACGCAGCACGATTATCCTCTTCCAGGCTTGAAAAGAAAGGCCTGACATTGCCAAAACCGGCAGCGTGAAGCGTACTGGAAAAGATCTTCCAGGAAACTCCCGCCCCTTTCTTGTCACCCTCCATCTCCCGTGAAATGCCAGGCGCATCGAGGACCAGCATCCCGTCAGAAAGAAGGGTCTGGCGAGCAAAAGTGTAAAACTCCCGGCTATACAGTTTAGCCAGGTCATAGTCATCAGGATTCGGAAAATCACAAAAGACCATATCAAACTTTTCGCGGGTATGACGCACATACTGATACGCATCCCCCGTTATGATCTGTACGCGAGGGTCAAGCAACGAGTGATCATTCAACCGGGACAAATCCGGGTTAAACTTGAATATCTCAACGACCTTAGGGTCGATATCAACCAGGATCACGCTTTTAACCTGAGAGTATTTCAAGATCTCCCTCAATAATAACCCATCCCCCGCCCCAAGGATAAGCACCCGCTGAGGCACCCGCCCCAGGACTGAGACCGGCACATGCGCAAAGGCCTCATGGTAAATACGCTCGTAGGAGACCGCGAACTGAAAATCATGATTCAAGAACAAAACCGAACCCTCAAGTTTTTTATTGTCAGCTGCAGCCGGCTTGATGAAGGCCGCCGCCAACCCCCTGGCTTCGGCTCCGATGTCATCGGCTGTCACCAGGTCAATCACCTGATAAGGTGAGCGCAGGCGTTCAACATGCCCGGTATATTTCCTTGGCTTAAAGAAATCAACAGACAACGTTTTATCCTGAAAACTAAAATAATACTTCGAGATAAAATAGCCCTCGATCTGCGGCGCAAAAAACAACAACATCGAGAACAAAAGAAGCAAGGCCGTCAGACGCTTTCTTCCCTCGATGGAACGGAAATGCCGCAGTAACCATAACGCCGCGACGGCGTTCAACCCGGCAACAAGAAAAGCCGCGGTCATCACATCCATGACAGGAAGAATAAAAAAGGGAAAGATCAGTCCGGCCAAAAGCGCGCCGGCATAATCCATCAGGAGCACGCGAGCCGTTTTATCAACTGAACCGCCGATTGGCTGCTCATCAACCATCGTCAGCAGCAACGGCAGCTCTACCCCCGCGCCGATCCCGACCGCCAAAGCCACCGCAAAGGCCGCCCCGAAAAAGATCACTTTAGCCAGAAGTTCTTGACCCGCAAGACCACAAAAAAGCGAGGCCAGCGCCGCAGCATGAATCAGGAAGACCGATAATCCTCCGGCGACCGCGACCCAACATTCCACCCGCCAAAGCCGCTGCCAGGCCGGCCGCCCTTTCTGCCCCCGGCCACTTAAAGCCGCACCCAGGCCCATGCCGCCGATAAAAATCCCGACCGCCAATGCATACCAGACCGCGTTATTGACCGCCCATAATGATACGGCACGCGCGATCAATAACTCATACATCAACGCGCATCCTGCCAGAAAAAAGCTCAGGCCGTAAACCGCAATCATGATGTTTCCTCACTAAAACCGCGGGTAAGAATTCGCATCTCAACACGCGCCGCCTGTAAGACACCGTTCAAATGATCGATCGCTTTATCAGGGAACATCTCGCCGCATGTCAAAATATCAAAAGCCGCGTAACCCGATTCCGGCCAGGTATGGATCGAGAAGTGCGACTCCGCGATAAAGATCATCCCGGTAACGCCCTGCGGTTCAAACTGATGGAAATAAGACTCCAGGACCGTTGCCCCGCTTAAACGCGCCGCCTCGAGAAGGGGCCCGCGGATATCATCAACATACCTCAGCCTCTCACCCGGACACCCAATAAATTCCACCAGATAATGTTTGCCGAAAGAATATTGTTTGGCTGCCATCAGTTCCCCTGCCTTAAGTACACCGCCAATAAATTGTTTTCCAGCTGCCCGCTTACCAGAAAAAGCGCCAATACAGCGCCGACAAGAAGCAGGGCCGCCAGAATCGCCGGCTCGCGCTGCTTGGCGAAATCTTCATCATCATGCCCGGCTATAAAAACGGCCGCCAGGACATTTAACAAAACAACCGCCATCGTTGACCGCACCAGACCCAGCCATGAATAAAACAAAAAAACGAAAGCGATCGTGCCGGCAAAAGCGCCGGCATAATCAACGGCGATGATCCGATGACGCGAAGGCCCGCTCCGTCGATCCGACATGACCAGAATCAACGGCAGTTCAAGCCCGGTCAGAAAACCGATCAATGAGACCAGCGCATAAGCCCAAACGACAACCAGCCAGGTCGGTGTGCCAAACCCCGACAACAGAAAAAGGCTGATGACACCCCCCAACCCGGACAAAGCCAGAAGGATCTGTGCCTGCCATAAGACCAGCGCCGGACGACGCATGTCAATACGGCCGGTCACCAAAGCACCAATTCCCATGGTAAACATATAAAGGCCAATGGTCGTGCTGTAGCGTAATACTGTATTATCCAAAAAAGCCGACAAACCCTGAGCGAGAAGAAGCTCATAGGACAAACTGCAGAAAGCAAGGATGAACTTAAGCAGGAGCATCTAAACCAGAACCTCTTTTAAAATTTTTGGGGACAACCCGAAACATTTGGCCAGCATGCCCGGCTGAAAAGCGCTCTCCCGGGAACCCTGGAATAAAACCCGGCCTTCCTTAAGCAGCAGGCCCTTGGTAAAAAACGGAAGAATATCTTCGCGATGATGAGTAACCATGATCATCTGAGGAGCATCCTGACACCGGGAAAGTTTTAACAAAAAAGCGTACATGTCCAGCCGGGCGCCGATATCAAGCAGCGAGAACGGTTCATCAAGGATAAGGATGCTCGGCGCATGCACCAGCGCGCGTGCCAGCACGGCCTTTAGCTGCTGACCGGAAGAAAGCGTGCCGAACTCCTGTCTGGCAAGTTTTTCACAACCAAAAAACTTTAACTGCCGGCGCACCGCCGCAGCCACCCGGGACGTCTTTTGCCCGTAATGCCCCACCGATCCGTCAAAGCCTGACGCCACCACATCCTCGAAAGGAACTTCGGCTGCCATCCGGCGAAAGACCCAGGGCGACACAAACCCCACGCGCGTGCGCAATTCCAGCAAATTCACCCGTCCGAATGTCTCCCCAAGCACGGCAACGCTGCCCCGCTGCGGCCACACATACCCAGCCAGAAGCTCCATCAACGTCGTCTTGCCTGAGCCATTCCCGCCCATGACAAACCAGTGCTCCCCGGCGCACGTCGACCATTTAATCCCTTTAAGGATATCTTTCCCGCCCTTACGGACAACAACATTCTGCAGATTGACCATGGGTTAAATATAACATTCCCGCAGCCGAGCGTCTATACCGCAACTCAAAAACATCACAAAGAATTAAGGATTAGCCTCAGGCCAGGTCTGGTGGAGAAAGCCGGCGCGACCGGAGCCGGTCTTGTAGGCATTATAATGCAGGGAATTCTTTTGATAGTACTTTTGATGATACCCTTCAGCAGGATAAAATTCTTTAGCCGGAAGAATAGCCGTGACAATAGGCTTCTTAAAACGACGAGATGCGGTCAGCTCTTTGATCGAATTCTCCGCTTCGCGGCGCTGATCATCATCATAAACAAAGATGGCCGGACGATACTGCGGCCCCTGGTCGGCGAACTGACCCCCGTTATCCGTAGGGTCGATCGACCGCCAGAAAACACGCAGCAATTCAGGATAAGACGTCTTTTGGGGATCGAAGACAACCTGAAGCACTTCGTAATGCCCCGTGGTCCCTGACGAAACCTGTTCATAGGTGGGCTGGGGCAGGTTTCCGCCGGAATAACCAACAGTTGTTGAGATGACCCCGGGGAGTTTATCGTAAGGCGGCTGCATGCACCAGAAGCACCCCCCGGCAAACATCGCTTTCCTGACTTCAGCAGCATCCGTCGCAGACATAAAAACCCCCATAAAGATAAACAGAAAAAGTAATAAAGTCTTCATGGTACGTTGTCGCTGCTTGAACCGAAACCTTACGCTCCGCCCTGGATCACCCGCAGCAATTCCCGGGCCGTTTCTTCAGGGCCTTTATGCTCCCAGCCGGCAAGCCCTAAACGGCTGCGCATCTGACCAACAAAAATGTCCTTGTTAAAGAACGCCTCAAAATATCTCTTGGCCAGCGGTTCGTGCAGCTCCTTAAACTGGGCCGGACCGAAAACATTGGCGTAGTAAGAATGCACCAACCCGGTAGACGTCGTGGTGCCTTTACTCATCGCCGTACCCTCGCGGAATACCGACATGGCCTGATCCGGACTCTTGAACCGCTCGATGATCGGATGATCATCATCGATCCGGTCATAATTGTTGGCATAAAGCACAAAATCGATCTTGTGCCCTTTGATCACATTATCAAAGGTTGTAACCGGAATAATGATACGGGCATTAACCTGATTGGCGCTCATGATAATCGCGCGGTCCATCTGGCCCAGCGCATAACCAGGCTGAAGATCGTCCAAACGCAGGAAAGCCCCGATCTCGGTGCCGTACCCCAGCACATCGCCGTTGTACCCCAAATTAATAGAACCCATATCATCCGCGATAATGATCAGGTCCTGGATCACATTCTCACCCACAGCACGAAGAGCCTCCAGCGTCTCGGATTTCCCGGCCCCGGTATCGCCGATAAACAGAATGTTACGATCAATATCACCTTTCAGAATAATTCGCACCATCGCGCCGTGGAACGGCAGACGGCCGCGTTTCATCATGATGACATTGTGCAGGGTAAGCACCATCTTTTTAACATACCCGAAATACCCGAATTCAGGCTTCAGCGGAATAGCTCCAACGAGAATATCATTTTTCTGGTCATCAAAGAACACCTGACCATGATTAAACCGCGTCAGGGCCGCATCGGGAACGCCGTAAGCGTAGACCGCATCCGGCCGGCGCTTGAGATCCTCGTCGCTGGCCATCTCGAAAAGATTACACAGCGAATGCCCCAGCTCCGTGAACGCATTATGGAAATAGATCAAAATAACCAGTTCACCGACTTTGGCCGGATAACACAACCAATCCTGCGCATTAAAGGAAACCCCTTTGATCGGGCTTTCCCATACCGGCTCGATTCGGCCGGTACGCTTGTTCATCGGCGGCTGCAGGATCAGCGGCGGATACAGCAGGATCTGGCGGATCATCGGGACCTTGTTCAGCTCAGCATATTCCGCCGGTAACGGCACTCCGAACTTAACCGCGATCGTGGAAACCTCACCGCCCGCAGCTACCTGACGGTAAATATGCGGATGCTGACCGGTCACATTTTCCTGGATATCGCGATACATGCCTCGGATCAAGTTGGTCAAATACCCGATCGTCACGTTGAACGTGCGGTAGGGCTTTTTGTCATGATCCAGATTCGGCTTCTGATCTGTAATAATAAAACGATCGAAACTGCGCCAAAAGTTGTAAAGGTATTCGATCAGATCATTCAACAGCAGCGGATTTCTCAACAATACTTCGGCTCCGGCTGAAGCACAGCGCGCCTGGGCCGCCGGCATTTTGACCAGATACTTCAGCGTCTCAATAAAAATATCGATCTCCGCCGGCCCCACGTCCCGCTTGCCGAACACATCCAGCAAAATCGAGTTGCGTTTCACCAGCTTTTTTAATCCCGCGGTCGCCACGCCCTTGAACAGGTCGCTGTCGAGCACCTCGATCTCCGTCGCGCAGATATTCTCCTGGATCTGCAGGATTATTTTGTTTTCGATCATTTGATAGGACGCCATACTTAACCTCTTCTCATGGTGTTGAATTTCTGATACACATAGACCCGCTCAACCGCTTTCTTGAACGCCTGGTTGACCGGCAAACTATCCCGCGTCATGTCGGGGTCAATCCCGGCAACACGCATAACAAAATCCATCATCAGCGGCGGATGCAGCCGGCCCTTTCCGACTTTATCCAGGACCTGCTCGACCTCCTGAGGCCAGACCTTCTTTAAAACCTTGCACGTTACCAGCCGCAGATGCTCATGTTTATCTTTGCTGCCGGCGTACCCGAATAACCGGCATACGAGCGGTCGGAACACATAACTCCGGCAGCAGCCGCGGCTGTTATCCGAACTGTAAAAAACACAACGGCCTTCAAAATTCATTTCTCTGGCACGATCGTACCACTCATCCGCTTTCCCCAAACGAACAAGATCCCACGCCAGCGGCAGCATCTCCAGTTCCGTTGCCTCAACATTCGAGCTGAAACAACATTCGCCGCACTGATCCGGACAAGCTAACCCGCAAGAAACTTTAAAACGGACCGCTTCCTTGTCCAGAGCACGATAAACAGCCATTACCCGACGGATCTTGTCTTTCAGTGACCCCGCCCCGCCAGGCTGAAAGAACTTCCCGAGAAACCCCTGGACGATCCTCAACATAAACCAAAGCCTCCAGGCTCATAAAAAATCGTAGATATAATATCAATTTAACATCACGGCGCAAGGAAATTTTACCGGCTGCCTCAGGGCCTCTGCTTTGCAGCAGCATTTTGCGCAATGATCCCCATATCCCGTTCGTACTCATACGGTGAAAGACGCCGGGCCTCCCGAGCATACGTTACCGCCTGACCCTGTTCACCTAACGCGAGATAAACACGGCTGAGCATAAAATACGGCGCATACTGCCCTGGCTCCCGACGCAGAGCCTCAAGGTAATTCTCCTCTGCCAGCCGCAAATGCTGCACTTTCCTGCTGTGGCGATAAACAGCGATCGCCGCTTCTCCCGTCGACAATGGATACGATGCTGACCAGCGGTCGATCAATGACCCCTGAACAAAAGCCCGCCCCGCCGCATCAATGTTACCCGCCCGATAGGCCATCATCCCCGCATGATAAAATAAAAGACCGCAGCAAAGCAACCCCGCCAGCGCCAACGCCCCGCCGCACAGGAGAATAGCCATAATAGAAGGAACAGGACGGACCGCGGGACTCTTAGCACCAGAAACCACTGGCTGACACAACGCAGCGAAAACACCCAGCATCGCCCAGCCATGAACAGCAATGTTAGGCTTGACCAGCGTGAAACTGAATAAATTATCGATAACGAACACCGCCAGTCCCCACACCACAGCCAGGACGATGAGCGAAGCATCGCCTTCTTTAAAACGCTCGAGCATTCTTCGCGCTGCCGTAAACAAAATTCCGACAAAGCATAAAATACCGGCAAACCCAAGAAATCCGCATTCCACCCACCATTGCAGATATGAATTATGCGCGAAGTTGGTGATCCCGCTCGCCGACGTTACTAACGGCCGGGCCGCAACACCAAAAGTGCCATACCCATACCCCTCCAAAGGATGAAGCACCAGCAGCTGCCAGGCCTGGCTGTAATAAGCCATCCGCGGTGATAATGACGACGCAAAATCCTTACGCAGCACGACAATCACAAAAAGCGCGATAAACGCTCCGGCCAGTAAAAAAGCCAGCACCTTAAGCCGGGCATCCATTTTAGGCAAAAACCGGCTCATCAGGACCGGCAGCATCAACACAGTCGCCAGCAGAAAACTTAACCAGCCCAAAAAAGAGAATGTCACCAGCAAACACCCGACCAGCACCACAATGGTCCCGGCCAGCAACACCCGCTGCCAAATCTTCCTGACGAGAAGAACTGACAACAGGGCAAACGGCAGGATCAGGGTCAAATAACCGGCCAGCGAATTCGGCCACCCCAAAAATGACGTTACCCGACGGCTCAGAATAATATAATATAGACTGTTGTTATATTGGGCGATACTGGCATCCCCCGGCTGCGCCTGTCGGGCGGATAAAACAAAGAACTCTTTAATACCAAAGATCGAAGAAACCAACGCACACCCGAGAATAAAATATAAAAACCATTTTATCTTCCGGAGATCCGTCAGCGAATTCGCCAGAACATAGAACATCGCCAGGCTTCCCACCAGGGGAAGCCAGACACGAATGCTTAAGGAGAAATCCAGCGTATACAACAACGACAAGCTTGAAGCGGCTAACATCAGTCCCAAAGGCCACTCAAAACCCGTTGGCGCCAGCCTAACTCGCCCGGCCAGGGCAAAGCAGGCAAAAGCCGCTCCGCCTCCCAGCTGCAGTGCCGCTACGATAAGATTGCTCAAATCCTCTTTTACCAGCGTATCCGCACCAGGAAGAAATTTCCAGATCACCAGCCGAAGCAGAACCACGACCGCCGCGCCGACCGCAAAGCCCATGCTCACATCAGCACAATGCGGTTTATGTGATCCCCCATGAAATGCAGACGGTTGTTTGTTTGACATGTTAATATCTCAGGCTAGAATACCATTAACGCTATGATCAATGCCGACCTTATCAACCCACGCTCACTGTCAGAAACCGTCCGTAACGACACGGTCACCGAACTATGGATGCGTTATGTCTGTCTTTCGCCCCACATTCGCCGGATTATTTCCAAAAACTCTTCGCAAACACCGGCCATATACGCCCGTTATGCCCGTTATACCGTTCTATCCCTTATCGCACTATGCGCCGCCCTTGCCTACGCGATAACGGTCTTTATTTACCACGCCCTGCCCGCTGTCACCGGCATCATTATTTCTTTTGGATTTCTTTTCTGGAGCGAATACCGGGGAAAAGAGTGTCTGGCCGCGATCACCCGGGAACTGGTTACCACTCTTTATGCCGATGAACCGCCCAAAGGTACGCTTATTCAGTTTGGCGAAGACCTGGCCCGAAAATATCAGGTCACGTCCTTTATTGATTTCCACACCCGGCTTGACACGTTCATGAAACGCTTCTTCATCGGGCTTTACCTGATCTCGGTGCTTATTTACATCAACACCAACTGGACCGTCCTCTTCAGCCTGTTAGCGGCTTTCTTCATCTGGCCGCTCTTTTTAAAACCGGTCCGGACCACAAAAGCCCTACTTCATCTTGCCTGACGCGCCGACCGCCGGATAAACCTAACGGATTGAACTCCAGCACCCGAACAGAAATAACAGCAAAACGAAGAACCCAAACCTGGACGTCGTCATAAAAAACAAAGAGAAAATAAGCGTAAAGCAGTTCTTTAATAAAAAGGGATCTTTCAAAACAGGATGAGAACACACCAGTTTGTGCCCGCTGCAATTATTCCAGTTAAGATTAACGAACCGGTCCTGTTTAACGATATCATCATAATAAGCTGATCCGGGGATCGGCGACATGTAGGCCAGTGCCGAAACATGCGGGGACAGCTGATGAGAAAACCACCACAGATCCCACAGATTGCGCCATCCATCGGTCGGAAAACCGAACATGAACTGCGCTTTGATCCTTATCCCGGCTTTTCTCAATTTGCGCGACAGCGACAGATAATCATTTAACAGCGCAAATTTACCCTTCAGTTTCTCCTTCGTTCCGACGGCGATCTCATAACCGATCATCAATTCGACACAGCCGCTCTCCTTGAGCAATGCCACCAGGTCATCGTCCTGCGCCACATCGATACTGGCGCAGCCGGACCATCGCACCTTAAGCGGAATCATGCGCCGTAAAAGCTCTTTGGTATAGGCCGGCTCCATAAAAATATTCGAATCAAAGAACAACACGCTCTTGGAATAACTGGCGATCCGGTTTAACAAGGCGATCATATCTTCCAGCGGACGCGGCGCTGTATTAAGGATGGATGAATGTGTACAAAAATAACAGCGGAATTTACAGCCGCGCGTCACCATGAGTGTGTCCGCTACTACCGACGGCGGTGCTTGAAGCAGCTCCTGATGGAGCCGGCCCAGATCCGCTTCAGAACAACTCCCCTGGAACACCCCGGACAATGTACCCTTTTCGTAATCCCCAACAATCTTTTCCCACACCCCTTCAGCAGGACCGATCACAACAGCATCGCAGAACTCCAGCGCTTCCTGGGGAAATAACCCAACATGCGGCCCTCCCATAACGACCGTCGATCCTGCCGCGCGAAACTTCCGGGCGATCCCGTAGGCCAGGGTCGCATTCGATGTGTAGCAGCTGATCGCCACCAAAGCTCCGGGACAGGCATACTCATCCGCCCACAAAACCCGGTTAAGCTCGATAATGCGATACCTCTTCGGTGTAAACGCCCGCAAAATAATAAAGAACATCGGGTAAGAACGTAAAACGCTGTACGCGACGGCAAAGAAATGTCCCGGCAAGACCGGATTAATCATGATCAGCGTACGCTGTGGTTCGGCGCCGTCTTCCCCGGCAGGTTTTCCCCGTGGATCTGCCCCGCGGGCCAGAACAAAAAAACAATAGTAAAGAATGAACGCCTTTATCAGCTCAACCAAAAATGCCAGGGCTCCTTTGTTAAACGAACCATCAGCCGCCGCTTCGGATGCCCTGTCAATAAAGAACCCCGCGAACGCGATCAACGTAATGATCAGGACATCCAATGGTGACACTGCGGCCGCTTTCCTACGATCCAGATAACGCAAGCTCTCCAGCACATGCCATGCGACGAACAGACTGACCGCCGGAGTCAAAACGATCCGCCATTGGTCGATCGACAGCACATCACTTCCGGTTACCATAAAACACAAAAAGTGAACCAGCTGAGCGGCCAGAAATGATCCGACCACCAGCGGGATAAAGCGGATCCCTTTCCTGAACGAACTCAACTGCAGCACCATTTCCCGCCCTGTTGCAAAATCCGCCAGAACGGCAAAAACCCCGGCCCACACCACCGTCACAACGAGAATAAAAAAGTAATGACTTAACATCGACAAAAAGCCGATGCCGTTGATCTTGAAATCCAGGGAACCAAACACCCCAACGTGCAAAAGATAATAAGTAAGAACAACAGGAAGAATAAAACGAGTCATCAGGCCAAAGGCCTTCTTCAATGTTTGGATCTCATGCCAGGAAGAGAAATTCATCATAACCTATTCTACTCTTTCTTGAAATGACCGGTCAAAACATTCTTCTTTTCACCATGACCGGAAACGCGCTGAACCTCAAACCCCCGGGCCGATAATCCCCGACGGACAAAGCCAGCCACCGTAAAGGTTGACAGAGTTGTTCCCGGCCGGCTCAGTCGCGCCATCCCCTCAAAAACGCCATCTGACCACATCCGGGGATTCTTCGAAGGGGCAAAACCATCCAGGAACCAGGCATCCGCTCCGTTCGGTGCAAGTTTTTGCTCGCTGATCGCTCTTAAAGCCCTGAGCACATCATCAAAAACGATCGTCAGGCGGACACGCCCTTCACTTAACAAATATACCCCCATATCAGGCACGGGTTTGTAGACCGCCGCCAATTCTTCCTTATGCGGGGACAAACAGGGCCACAAATCCAGAGCGCGCGCGATCTGTTCAGCTGAAAGAGGATACAGCTCAAGTGAAACAAAATTCAGCGACCAGGAACGCGGTGCGCATTCCTCCCACAATTGCCAGGCGCAACAAAAATCCAATCCGGTGCCAAATCCGGTTTCAATAATAGTAAAGGTTCCCGTAACAAGAGAATCTAACGCCGAAAACCGCTCCCTCAGCCGGTTGCCATGGCAAGCCACATACAAAGCTTCTTCATAACCGCTCTCCCGACAGAAATATTTGTCGTCAAACAGGACTGAGTGGGGCATTCCGCAGTCATCCCACATAATTGCGGCCGTCAGCTGTTCACCAGATGACGGAGCATCATCATTTTTCATTTAACCTCGGATTTCCAATAAATAAAAATACCAATGAACAGCCCCTCGGCGATCAGTGAGGCTACGCCGAGCGGTTCAAGCCACGCGTCCGGCTCTGCCGGGATCATCGGCAACCCTACCGTACGGCTGGCAACATACCCCAAAAACGCCCCCGCCGCAACGCCTAAGCCCAGCCACCACCCCAACCGATTTTGACGAGAAATATAAAACGCCGCGACTACAGCGCCTGCCGCGTTAGCACAGAAAAGCCAGCCTTTGTAGGCGGCCTCCTGAAAGCTGTCAGGCGCATTAATTGCGTGGATCAATCCGGTAACAAAAATCAAAGCGATCGCCGCTAATTCAAAAACACTCAATTTCTTTCCCATGGAAGACCCCCTTATCGACAACAATGAAAAGAATTCCCCTTATTACGGACGCATCACATGATCCGGAATAAGGGGAATAAATTCAGGACAACCTTCTACTTCTGGTCTTTCGTTTTCTGTAGTTCCAGAACCTTAAATAACAAAAAACCGATAATGATCGCCTGCATTAAAACTGCTGTCTCAAGAAATGCTACCATATCCCCCCCTGTTATTCCTTACTTGCACCTGAAAACATGCCTTTGAAAATTCCATTAAGGTCCATCAAACTCGTCGAGTTCTGGCCGATCGGTACCGCGAAAACACGGAACTTATCCGGGATATTCTCCGCGAACTTGAGCGCCACCACGTTTTGTCCACCGCCCAGAGCATCAGCCTGCAATTTCTTCCCTTCCGCATCGGCCTTGTAATTAGCCAATTTACCCGCAGCTTCCTGCTCGAGTTTATACCGCTCGGCATCGGCCTCGATCCGGGCAGACTGTGCGCGGCCTTCGGCATCCTGAATCGCTTTCAGCTTGCCGCCGCGAGCCTCAGCTTCCTGACGCTTGGCCTCTTCTTCCTGAGCAAGAGCGCGATTCTTGTTAATCTCGACCTGCTGGGCAGCCAGTTTCTTCTGCTCGATCGCACTTTCAAATTCCTTACTGAACGCAAAATGGCGAATAAGCGCATCCTGGATCTGGATCGCCGGGAACTTGGAAACCGCACTCTGCAGCCGCTGAGCGATCTCTTTCTGGATGGCATCACGAACCTTACCGCTGTAGATCTCCTCGGCCGCATAACTGCCGATCGTAATACGCGCCTCAGAACGGATCTGCGGCAACAGAATTTGATCCTCATAATTCGGACCGATCGCCTGGTGCAGTGCAGGAACCTCATTACCCTTAAGCGCATAAAGGATCGTCAGGTCCACTTTAATGTTCTGGCCGTCATTTGTCTTAAGGTCAAGACTGTAATTATCACTGTCCTCACTCTTCATCACATCGCCCGGAAAAGCACGCGCCGCTACATGGTAGACCACAATGTCCGTCGACACTTTGTTAAAGACGTGATACCCGACCAGCCGGGGCATTTCCACAACCTTCCCCTGCACCTTATCGACCTCGACACCCACCTCGGTGGGCTTGATATCCACAATCCCGACGAACATCCAGAAAAAAAACAAACCCGCGATGAGCGCTGCCAGCAAAAAAGTTGTCCCCTTGTCCATATTAAAATTCCCCCATCTAAAGTGAAAAAAATCGGATAACATATCCCTCATGATCATGCTCCCCCTCGTTTAACCGCCTTAATCAAGAACCTCAAGCGCCTTCTGACACGCCTTGTTAACAATCGCCGCAACTTCATCTTTGGTATAACGCCGTTCAGCTCTTTCAGGTTTCGTCTTAATAAAAAGATCTCCTTTTTCAAGACCGGCCGCGATCAAAAACTCCCCGGCATCCCATTGCAAGTGAGGTGCGATCATTTTAAGCGTCAATAAGGATGGCCAGCGCACCCCTCGTGTTAATTTTGAAACTTCAGACTCATCAACCCCGCTTAAGATTGACAGATCCCTGGCGGTCATGCTGCGGTTGAACAATTGCGCCCTGATCCACTTGCTGAACTTTAACAACTCCTCTTTTCGATCCACCATGCTGATCTCCTGCAAAAAACGTCTTGCTCAGCCATTCAGGCGTCACGGGAATTACAGGTTGCACCATGAGCATTCCCTCAACACAGAACTACTTCGACACCGCCGTTGACGCTGGTTGCTGTTGTTTATGCTCTTTGCGCTGCTCGCGGCGCTCTTCGCGCATCCCGCGCGCTTTTTCTTTGTCCTCCTCAAGTTTCTTGCGAATGACGCGCAGCTGATCTTCAATCGGCTTGGCCTGGACCTGAATTTTCTGAAGCTGTTCCCGCAGCGGCTTTATTTGCGCCTGAAGCTGCTGGATCTGATCGCGCAACGGCTTGGCCTGAGCCTGAAGAGGCTGCAATTGCGTTCTTAACTGTTCCGCCTGCTGTCGCAGGGATTGAATTTCCTCACGCAGCCGGGCTCCTTCACCATTCGCTGCATTGCCTATCACAGGACTGCCCGTCGCCGCCTGCTGAGCATGAGCATTAAAAGCAACTACCAACATCAAACTTAACGCCAGGACAACAACAGATCTCATTGCCATAAAACTTCTCCATTTCTATTTTTAGTGATCACTCACCGTATGTATTGATTGTCCGCTATTATACACCGATTCCCCAAGAATAGTTTTGTAATGTAAAATCTTCTCTCCTTAAGAAAATGCAACCATTCGCATAGACATGCTGGCGTTCTGGATACCCTCAAAAGGGAAACTCAGTTTGTCATCCTGATGGCTTGCGCCAACAACATATAATAGCGGCGTGTAATGTTCTTCGGTCGGTAATGAAAGCCTTGCCGCCTTTTGATCAACCCTCGAGGGATCTGTCAGCAGCCCGATATCATGCGCCTGCAGCGCGGCCTTGATCCCGTCATCAAACGTAACGGCCCAATCATACGGCCTGGCATTAGTATCGGGGTCATATGCCCCGAGATTATGGACAATGTTCCCGCTGCCTAAGATCAAAACTCCCTGAGCCCTTAGCGGCGCCAGTAATCTGCCAATAGCATAATGCCCCTCCATGGAAAGGTCTTTGTCCAGGCTGACCTGAAATACAGGGACATCTGCTTTTGGATAAAGATGCGTCAAGATCGCCCAGGCTCCGTGATCCAGCCCCCAGGCCGATGTTGCCTGCGCCTGTACCCTTTTAAGCTCTCTGATCGTCTCCTGCGCTATTGCAACCGCCCCCGGCGCCGGATAATCATATTCATTGAGTTGTTTCGGGAACCCGTAAAAATCATGGATCGTTGCCGGCGTCTCGTTTACCAGAACCTGCGTGCCCGCTGTTTCCCAATGCGCAGAAATACACAGCACCGCCTGAGGCCGCGGCAGCTGTCCTCCCAGCTCTTTTAAGCGTCGGGTGAACGCATTGTCTTCGATAGCGTTTATCGGCGAGCCATGTCCAACGAATAAAACAGGCATTATTGTCTTTTTCATAACACACCCTCTGTTAATTCTTGAGCCCTAACCTAAAAACGCCCTTCCATCCGGAAAAGGCGTCTTTATGGCATTAAATCATGTCGTCTTGATCAGCTGAAGGCAACCTCTCCGCCAATCACGGCACTTACTTTTCTATCTCGACAACCCCACCGAAACCCGGGATTCCTGAGCCGTTCCCTGGATAGCAGCTTTACCAACAGCAGCCATCGCTCCTGTTGCCAGGCCAAAAAACAAAAAAGCTGAAATCGACATCTGTAAAAGCACTCTCATTGAACCCTTTTACAGATTCGTCGCCCTCCTAACCCGGCCTTTCATTAAAACTGAACGCCCATTCTTAAACCAGCGATCGCCGTCACGCTCTGCGGATCCCAAAGAGGTTTGTACGCTGACTTGTCGGCATTAACCGAGACGTAATCACCTCCCGAAGTAAGATCAAATGAATGCGCTTGTTCAGGCTCGGTTTTTCTTAAATACCAAAGTTTCAAATAGGGCTCGGTGAAAATATTAAAATGATCATATTTCCTGATGATCTTCATCGACGTCCGGAAACCAAACCCTCCCTTAAGCCTGGAACTGGCTTTGCGCGGCACAAGATTCAAAGGAGCGTTAGTATTCGCATCATGATATTGAGTGAACGTTCCGGGGATCTCATTGAGGGCATAATCCACCGATCCTGCAACCACAAGATCGCCTTCCAGTTTCAGGCCTAAATCCCATTTTTCATTGAGTTTCGTCAATGATTCAACGCCGACGGGAACGTAATAAATGCTGGTCTTTGTTGTGTACTGCGCATAATCATTGACAAAATAATCCACCCACCCTCCCGCATTATCCGAGAACATGCGGTACCCAAACCCGATATACGGGGTTAAGAGCGTGGAATCATTCAACACATAATCATAACCAAACAGAAAACGCGCATCCAGCTCCCGGGCATCAAATCCCTGTTTCTTGCCTGTTACATAAGAAGAATAATCAACCTGTCCGATCGATCCTTCAGCTTCCACCCTTACAAAATTCGGATACGGCGTTTTCTTCCAGATATCGCTCCAGGAACGCAAAGGCTCAAATGTATTCCAGGTGTACGCCCCGTAAAACCCGTACAATCCGCCTGTTTTCTTGACCTTATTTGATTCCGAGTACTTCTCGGAATAATAATCCGGCCAGTTGTCAGCGGTTTTGTATAAGTATGAGGCCATCTGAAAGGCCAGTTCTGCCCGATGCTGACGATCATGCGTGGTCTTTTGCGGGACGACAGGCTGCATGAACACATCATTGTCTTCCTTTACGGAATTCTCAGGGAACGGATGGGGATCTGACGACGCAAAAAAACGTTTTTCTTTTGCGAAAAAGTCATTCTCCGATTCCTTAAATAAATCGCGCTCGTTAGAATCCATCGGTTGGCCAGAAGCCAATGCTTCTGACGGAGCTTCAGCATTGGCCAGGGCATTGTTGATGATCGATTCACGACCCCCATCACCGGAAGCAACCGCCAGGACCGGCAAACAAAAAAATAATGTTAAAAAAAATGCCATGAGTTTTTTCAAAGCACGCGCCCTTTCGGTAAGATATTTCACCCGATTAAACAAAACAACACATCAGCAAACACACCAGCTATTTACATCTTATTGTTGTTTTGTTGATATGACAAATGTTATTGGCTATTTTTTAAATGCGTTGATTTTACATCTAAGGAAGAGTAAATAGTGCGACGCGGTCACGTCAAGCGGTCGATCTCGGCCTGCAGTTGTGCCCTGATCCTGCTGGAAGGTTTTTTCAACAAAGCCAGCGCTTTCTTGTACGCATTTAAAGCCTCAGGCAATCGCCCCTGCTCTTCATAAGCGTCTGCCATGTTTTCCCAGGTGACCACACGCCCTGGCTCCAACAACAGCGCTTGCTCAAAACACGCCAGTGCCTGAGATGTCTTGCCGATCTTGTTTAAAAACCAGCCCTTATTGTGATGAATCGTCGCATAATCCGGTTCGACTGCTATGCCCTGATCAAAAATATCAAGCACGCCCTCGAGGCGGCCCATTTCAACCATGCACAAGGCTATATCATTATAGGCCGCGCCGTCTGATGGATTGAATACCAAAGCCTGTTCCAGCATAACGATCGCCTCGGTAAACATCCCTTCAATGATCGCCTCCTGAGCGCGAAAATACATCACCTCACCCGGGATCTCATCCTGTTGAGCTCGCTGCAAGCCTTCGGCAACCAGGCTCCGAGACTTACCTAGATCATCAAATGTGATCGCCTCATCAAGTTCTCGACGCAATCTTGTGAACCCGGGATCATTCATGGCCAGCGTCCCTGCTCATTATATGATCCCTTTTTTATTCAGAAAAACGCATAATTTATGATCAACAATCAAAATATGATTTTGCAGCCAGACCATTAAAAAATACAACATCTCATCGGCCGCGTTCATATCATCCGTCTCGAACGCGACTTTAAAATATTCGATCTTGTTCTTAAAGAACGCATGATCTTCCTGGTGCTCCTCAGCATATTCGAAGGCATGCCTGGTCATCAGGCTTTCTTCCGTCTTAAAGTGAAAATACGCATAATCGGACAATTCGTTAATAAGCCCGAGCCAGCTATCTTTAGCCGGCGCGCCCTTTGTGATGAACGTATTCAAACGATTCAAAATGTCGACTAACTGATGATGCTGGTCATCGATTTCCTTAACGTTAAGGTTATATGTGTCCAACCATTCAAATATCATAAGCGCCTCCCCATTCCCTTATTTACATTGCTTGTCCTTTGATCATTATACGCGCAATACAGGACTCTTGACAGATCTTAGTCATAATATATAGTTGCATCCATGCTTACAATGATATCAAAACCAAGCGTTCTAACTTTTCGTCTTACGCCTCCGTAAAAGAGCTCATCACCTAATTTGAACCAAAAAACAACAGGCAATCATGGCATTGGACATTAAAGAACAAATTCAGCAGGAATCAGCACGCCGCAGGACCTTTGCGATCATTTCGCACCCTGACGCGGGGAAAACCACGCTCACGGAAAAACTGCTGCTCTACGGCGGAGCGCTGGACCTGGCCGGCTCGGTAACAGCGAAAAAAAAACAGCGCGAAACGGCTTCCGACTGGATGGAACTCGAAAAAAAACGCGGCATCTCTATTTCTTCGACCGTCCTCCAGTTCGACTATGAAAATTTCCGCCTGAATTTGCTGGACACACCCGGCCATAAAGATTTCTCGGAAGACACCTACCGGGTGCTCATGGCGGTGGATGCGGTCATCATGGTGATCGATGCCGGTAAAGGGATCGAGGGCCAGACCCGAAAATTATTTGAGATCTGCCGCAAGCGCGGCATTCCCATCTTCACATTCATGAACAAGCTCGACCGGCCGTCCATGTCGCCTTTGGAGTTGATCGACCAGCTGGAGAAAGTCCTTAAGATCCACGCTTTCCCCGTCAACTGGCCGCTGGGCAATGGGCCGGACTTCAAAGGGATCTTCGACCGGATCAATAACCAGGTCCACCTGTTTGAACGCGTTGCTGCCGGCGCCTATAAAGCGCCGGTGTCTGTTCACGACCTGCTGGACCCGTTCGTTAAAAGCATCCTGCATGATGATATCTATGCACAGGTCATTGAAGAACTGCAAATGCTCGATATTGCCCAGGAAGGGTTTAACGCGCAGGCGGTCTTGCGGGGAGAGACAACCCCCGTATTCTTCGGCAGCGCCGCCAATAATTTCGGCGTCGAATTTCTTTTAAAAGGCTTCCTGGAGCATTCCACCGCCCCAACGCCCCGCACGGCTAAAAGCGGCGTGATCCCGCTCGACCACCCGGACTTCTCGGCATTTATTTTTAAGGTCCAGTCCAACATGAATCCCCAGCACCGGGACCGCATTGTTTTTGCCCGGATCTGCTCCGGAAGATTCTACCGGGATATGAAAGTCTTCCACCATCGCACTGATCGCGAGATCAGGCTTTCGGACTCATTTAAACTTTTCGGCCGCGACCGTGAGATTATCGCTGAAGCCTATCCTGGCGATATCCTGGGCTTTGTGACCAAACTTGATTACCGTATCGGGGATACTATCAGCACCGATCCCCAACTTTTCTTTGACGAGATCCCGCGCTTTGCGCCGGAGTGTTTTGCCTACCTTCATAATTCGGCAGCCTCAACGTTCAAGCCGTTCCGCAAAGGGCTGGAACACCTGCTGGCGGAAGATATCGTGCAGACTTTTACCATGCTGAATTCTTTCGGCACCACCCCCTTGCTGGGAGCGGTGGGCCCCCTGCAGTTCGAAGTGCTTCAGTATCGCCTGAAAGATGAATACGGCGGAGATTCTCGCCTGGAAATGCTCCCGTGGAAAATATTGAGATGGGTGGCGGAACCGCACAATAACGAAGACGCTTTAAAAGAAACAAAATCAAATGAGGTGGCCTTCGCCCGGGACAACCAGGGACGCATCGTCATCCTTTTCCAGAGCGAATGGGCGCTCAGCTATTACTCGCGTAAATTTCCAACCATTGAACTGCTGTCCTCGCCGTTATCAATAAAAACAGACGGTGCCAAATAATATGGATACGGCCAATGTCCAGGACCTGCTGGAAAAAGCGCTCCTCAAGCGCCTGCCGCTTAAAGGCGTTACCAACGCCCTGCGCCTGGTCAACGGCTACGGCGATGGCATGGAAGGCCTGATCCTGGAACAGTACAACCGGCATTTTGTGGTCTCGATCCTTGAGACTGAATGGCATCAGCACTGCCAAACGATCCTCGATTTTGTTAAAACCCGTCTGAACGCGGAATATTTTATTGTTAAGGACCGCACAGCCTCCGCCTCGTCTGAACCCGGCGCTTTTCGCTCGGCCGTCTGGTTAAACAACGGCTCCTCACAGACGATCGTGGAAGAAAACAACCTCAAATTCAGCGTTGATCTTAACGACACCCTCAACAGCGGCTTATTCCTCGATATGCGCAGCAACCGGGCCG
Source organism: Candidatus Omnitrophota bacterium (assembly GCA_002753745.1). Taxonomy (GTDB): domain Bacteria; phylum Omnitrophota; class Gorgyraeia; order Zapsychrales; family Fredricksoniimonadaceae. The sequence continues at coordinate 23,321 of PEAR01000008.1, forward strand.
CCGTGGCGGTGCTGGCGCACAGTCGCAAGGTCCTTAACTGTTTCGCTTATACCTGCTCATTCGGAGTCCACTGCCGGGCGTCGGGCGCCGCCAGCGTGGTCAATGTGGATGTCGGCCGCAAATGCCTGGAGCGCGGACGACAAAATTATGAATTAAATAATATCCCGGCAGAAAAGAATGAATTTATCCGAGCGGACGCGGTGCAATACCTCGAACGCGCTGCCAAAAAAGATAACCGTTTCGACATGATCATCCTGGATCCGCCCTCTTTCGCCCGTCATGAAGGCAATACCTTCAGCGTCAAGAAAGACCTGGCGCCTTTGGTCGCTTCTGCCATGAATGTATTAAATCCGGGTGGAGTCATTTTTGTCGCGACCAACTACAGCTTAATGTCTCACGACGGCCTTTGCGATATGGTCAGTGAAGCCGCCGGAGAAAGGCAGCTTCAAAAGATGGAACGATTCGGACAGGATATTGATTTCCCCGGCAGCGGCCTGATGCAGGAAAGCTACCTGGTCGCGGTGCTGGCCTTGATGAAAAACATACCGTCTTAATTCCTGCTGACATTCATATCAAGCTTGCTGTCGCGGATATCTTTTACGGTGCTTCTCTAATCGTGCATTATCCCGGATTTTGCACGCTTCTCGTAATAGCGTCGAGATAATGCGCACTTCGATGGGCTCTCTGACTTCATATGATCAATGATAAACGGCTGTTTTTCTAACACTCGCACATCAGCGACATTCGGTCACTATTCGGTCACTATTCGGTCACCAAAACATAATAGATATTGCGGCTGCCACCTACGCGCCGGAATACGCGCTGGCTTATAAGGTCGTTAATCTCTTTCTTGGCATAGGTCTCGCCGATCTCATTGATCTGACAATAAAGAGCCTTCGTGATCTTGCCGTTCTGGTTGACATACTCAACAGCCTTCTTCTGGCGGTCATTGAGATCAAGGGCATGGGACTTAATATCGTCGATCACCTTGTCGAACCCTTTGCCTGGGCCAGTCAAAACAACTTCAAACCCGCCAGAATTGTTATCAAAGACCGGATCCGGAAGTTTCTCATCGCGCATTTCGTCAACGATCCTGTTCGTCCCGCGACCCCAGCGCTCAATGTACTTGATCAAGTACAACCTACTCGCCAGGAATTGATTCCTCGGCAGGGACCGGTGCTTACCCTTTAACTGCTCCGGCCGGATCTCCTTGGGCAGCTCACCGGGATTCCATATCTCGATCCGGTCGTCGTAAATGGCCAACTGGATGTCCCCGTTCATCGTGTAGTCCCGGTGCGCCCTGTGGAAGTGAAGAAATTCAATTTTACAACCTAATGAACGAAAGCCACTACCCCAAAATCACCCCAGCTTTGAAACACCAGGCTGTTGTAACTCGGAGAATACTGGCATCTGTGAAGGCGTAACAGGTGCGATTTCCAGAATGATCGGAGCCAACCCCTGCAAATTAAACAATGCAGGATCCTGAGCCTCAACTGGCAAAGGAATGCCGTCACCATCACGTTTGATTTCCATGTCGAGGTGCTTTTCATTCAAATCGATACCACCGGGGTTCTCAACGGCGGCTCCAGCCTGATCTTGTCCTTGATCAATAGCCCTATCTAACTGATCGGCCTGAGAAAAGTCCTTCTGCGCTCCGTCAGTTGATCCAGAGTTGCCACGATCAAATAAAGCCTGACCAGTGGCAAAAAAACGCATGATGTTCAACAGCTCAACCGGAATTTTAACTTGTTCTTTCTCAATAATATGAAAGAACCATAACAATCTCTGGCCAACGCTGCTTGTTGATTGCGTAATCTTATTTGCAAGTTCATCCCTCATCTTATCACTTACCGTACCTCCAAGCCGTTGAACAATGTCTTCCAAGACATCTTGTTGACCATCTCGAATAGCGGTCATTAACTTCCCAAGCAGTTTTCGATTCACTTTGGAAATTGAGAACGACGCGCCTGCGTCGATCAAAACAACACGAACACGTCCATTTTTACCTTTTTGTACAAGAATATTCCCTAAATGTGGATCTCCGTGATAAAAGCCTTCATAAAATATTTCACGCAATAACTCATTGGCCACTGCCAGCTCAATATCCGCCAGATCTAGCCCCGCTTCAAGCACCTTCTCAACATTTGACAACTTTACGCCGTCAACGTACTCCATCTCGATCAGAGAATTATTAAAAACTTCATATATTTGCGGCACATAAAATTCATAATCACCCTTAACCTCCCCTGATCGAATATCACCAAATAATTGGCGCAAGGAGAACTCCTTGATGTTTTTTAATACCGACGATTGAACACGCGTGCCGAGCTCCGTTGTATTCTTCCCTTCCTGTGGAAAATTCAATTCCAGAACAAAACTCTCTTCGATCTGATCAATAAAACTGTCAGGTACGAATATCCCCTTGGCAAGAAGTGCTTTCTTCAAATCATCATCAAAAACATCCTTTAAGAACTTAACCCCCGACTCGATCGTTTTCTCGACCTCGGGTCGCATCACTTTAAGAGCAACTACTTTCCCGTCAGTCCTGACTGCCCGGTAGACCCCGGCAATCTTAGCGCTTCCAAGAGGTTCTTCTATACTTTTATACCTGCCAGAAAGACCGAATTTTTCAACCATATCGAAAACAACGCCTTTATCCATCCTCCTGGCACCATCCTGAACCTGCGATAATTCATCACGCATGGTCTTACTAACCCATAATGACCGCGAAAGCACTTGTGCAATCTGACGGCCTTCTAACCCAAGAGACTCCAAAAACATCCGCACGGCACGTGCCTCCTGCCTTTCAGGCGTCATGTTCGGCTCATTGCGCTCCATTTCACCGCGCTGCAATGATAAAGTCCAAACCAGAGACAGAAAAATCTCTTCCCGTCTCGAGAGATCTGCCTTTTCAAAAACCTTATCGAAAACCTTTCTTAAAATAATCTTGTTTGAACCTTCCTTGATCAAAAAATCAAACATGCCTCCCAATAGGCTTTCCATCGCCGTGCCATCATTAAAAATTCCTTTTTCACCATATAAAAATGGCTCCAACGCCTCCCGCTGGGATGACTGTCCAGCTATTGAATAATATTTACTCTGTTTGCGTCCAAAATCCGTGCGAAAACTTTCCACGCTAACATGAAAATCGTATTCAAAGTTAACAAGAAAAACCGGCTTGTCGTTAGTAATCCCCATCAACCACAACAAAAAACCTACCTTATCCACCGGATTCTTCTCTTTAATGAACAAATGAAGAATATCCTGACCTAAAGCTGCCCGCTGATTCTTGCGGTCGTCCATACTTTCCACTTTGCGAAACGGATCAAGATACAAATCTCGAACCTCCTGATATTCTTTATCCGTCTTTGCCAAAAACTGCGCTGTTTCAGACAAAATATCGTCTTTAACAAGGCTTGGCATATCAAAAAACCGGTTGATAATCTTAAGCACCTCGCTCAAAGGCTGTTCAAACAGATTCGGATTCTCCGTTCGATACTGATCAAGTGCACTTAACGCCAGCTTTTCCCTTAATTCCTGATTATAAATCATGGACAGAAACTTCTCGGTTTCCTCAACCGTGATCGCAGAACCTTCAGCTTGAATAGCTCTCTTGATCCATTTATCTTTTGCCGGTGAAGCACGAGGATAATATTTTTCAATCAGGCTCCTCTTGTCAGGCAATGACATTGTTGTAGAATCAATAATATTTTTTAACTCACCATCAAATAACTGACTGAAGAAAACATTCATTTGTGCTTGAGGGCCTCCCGGCACAGCAACCGAAACATCCTCATAGTCCTGAATTTCCCGGCCATGTTCCGCCCGAACAACCTCTGCATCTTCTTCATACCGTTCGCGACCTCCTGACAAAACGCTCACCCATAAACCACGATTTTCGCTCTCCTTATCCTTATCATGAACGATAGCGGGCAAGATTCTCATCACATGAGTCAGCACATAAGTCCGTTGATCGGGCGATAACGCCGCTAGATGCTGTTGTATCTTTTTTAGATCAAACATCTCTTCGGGATCTTGAACGCGATAGGCAGTTTGTTGAACAAGAATCTTTTCAACGAACAGCCTATGTAAAATAAAATTACGTACTATTGACGGTGGCAACGCTTTTACCACCATATCAACCGCATCTTCATATGTTCGAGGCAAACGAGCGATAAACTCAAAACGCTTGATAAAATTTTCTGAATTCTGATCTGAATAAAACATGCCACCAATTTCTCGAAAACGTACGATATTATAAGGACGTGAATAGCCAGGGTCACCAGGGTCATAATTTCTTGCCACCTCTCTTGGCATAATATTGCCCCAGGGACCTTGCCTAATATCACCATTATCAGCAACCTCTCCAGAAAATGACTGCAGTCTCAAATCATGTCCAATCTCTATAAAAAATGCTTGCAAAAAAAGAGGCGTCATCAAATTCGAGAAAGCCTCGTCCTGTTGTTCCACCGTCACGTCTTTATCAACCAGTCGCTGTTTAATAAAATCTCGGTAATATTCAACAAACGCTTTAATAATTAAAATGTCTTTATCGTTTGCCTTGGTAATTTTACCAAACAAAGCCTCATTCAAGTCGCCATTATCGGGAATTCCTCCTAAAACAAGCACATAAAGCAATGGCTTAAAATCTCGGGACACCTCGCCAAGCAAAGGCCGCAAGGCTTCTGGTGTATGTTCGATAAGCACTCGATCGTAATCGTCACCCGAAAACATTTTCGCCTGATCCTTACTCCACCTCAAATAATCCAACACTCCTCCATCGCCATTTATATGTTCATTTGATAACTTTCTTAATATCTGCTGCTGAACCGAAATAATATCATTCACTGTCAGAATGCCAGGATCCTGGCTTATTTGCTTCATCACATCATCACCATAACCACTATCGATCAACTGCTGTAAATATCCGACTACGGTGTTTTCCGAAAACACCGAATGGCCTGTATTGAAAAAACTTCCCAAGTCTTCTCGCAACACGGCTTTTCGTAATTCGTCCTTTCCTTTCTTACCAAAAACCCAATCAACAAGAACTTCTTTCGCAGGCAGCGAGCAATTTCGCGCCATATGTAATATGTCAGTCACAATCAAAGCCTGCGAATAGCGTTTTTCCTTCTTATCTGGCCTCTGCCCATAAAAGTTTTCCAGAATCCCAAGCATTAATCGAACATCTTCTGGAGTCATTTCAGAAACATAGCGAGGAGAATGAAGGATTAAAGACAACGCCTCTGCCATTGGTATTGTCAACCAAAAGGATCTTGAGCTTTGACTCCATCGAGTCAACGGCAACAAACTTGCTCTAACTTCCGACCAATTAAGATGACCGCTGTTCAGCTTTCCGATCAACAATCTATAAAAACCATCCACAAATCTTTTTTGATAAATGGCAAACCGATGATTTTCATCTAATGGCTTATTTACCGGGTCTTCTGCAATAGTCTCATTAAAGCGCCTTAACACAGCTTCAGCTTTTTTATGCTTGCCAGTTTTTTGTAAAAGGTCGACATTAATATGGCTATTCCCAAGATCTGGGGCGTCAAATAAATCCAAGACACCTCGAACCGTCTCAGCAGAAAGTTGCCCACCCAACCGCGCGAAAACATCAAAATCATCCTGCCTTAAATTCAGAACTATATAAATCTGATCCCGAATAAACTCATAAAAAACACGTTTGGCTTCATCTTCACCAGCAAACTCTCTCAACTTTTGCTCAAAGATCGGCTGAACCTGATTTTGTGCGGCCTTCTCCGTTGCTGACAGCTGATCAAAACCGATCAACATGGCAAATTGAAGTTCATCAATATTCCTTGCACTCTGCAATAAAGCAATCAAACCTGTCGAAGTATTCACTGAAATTACTTGCTCCTGATACTCTCGGAAGCTTGTTCTTTGCTGCGCGGCTCTAACGGCAACCAAAGGTAAAGCTGTATTCCCTTGATTCAACCAGTGATGCATCTTTACATTGTTTTCCACTTTTCTTAAGCGCTCTTCGATCTGGGGATGAGATCCCCAAAAAGAATCCGCCATATCTCGTTTCTCCAAATAATGAACAATGGCCCGCAAAGCATACGGGGCTGACCCAACTGAAAAATTACTCCTATCTGATAATCCCAACGCCAAAAGATCGCTCTGATATTCTCTTGCCCTGTCCTGGACATGATCATCAATCAAACTTGTCTCTTCGTCGACCCGTCCGTCATCAATTTCCCGCCGAAATTGCATAACATGCTGAATTTCATGATCGATCACGAACGCTAACGCATCACGCGTTTCATCATCTACATTACTATCAAGTGCATATTCACTAAAGGCGGCTATTAACCCTGTATTGACAACAATCACATTATAGTGCTTAACAACATACGCATTGGGTTCTCTATTATCGGCAAGATAAAAATGAAACTCCTGCGGATTTAATCCTTGGGCGATTAGAGAACGGTCAATAATACCGCGCACTTCTTCATACAATGGCTGAAACCGCACGAAGTCTTCCTGCCCCGGAGCAATAAAGCGGTCTGTAAAATCCTTCCGCTTCAGAAACTTTTCTTTCCGCTCGGCATTTCGGATATATTCGTTCTGCGATTTTAAGGGGTTTCCCGCAATAGTCTTCCCAACGCGCCCCCCCTTACGAATGCCTGAGCTTTCTGGACTCAAATTATTACCTTTAGATAACCCGAGAAAACCCAAGGTGGCTCGCATGGCCGCTTTAATATTTGTCGTCAACCGCACGTCAACTCGATCTAGGTCTTTGTTGTGCGCAACTGCAAAATCAACAGCCTCGCTCTAGGCCGCGTCTGATATCATTCCTTCAGCCCAAGCCTTTGCTCCACCCGAGAAATATTTCCTCGGGATGACCTCCTGAGTCAATGGGTCTTGCTCTTCCTTGATAAAGTTAAACACACCCTTTTTGTACGCCTCAAGATATTGCTGATAAATCCGCTCCTTCGCCTGCGGATCGTCAAGCTCAACTCCAGCCACCTTTGACTTGTTAGCATAAACCTGCCCCAAAATGCTTTTCTTTAGCGCTTTCTTAAACCATGTTGCCATCAGCATCGAGCTGTAAACCTGACGTAAAAGAGCAAAATTCTCACCCTCATTCACTTCCTTTTCAAGAGCCGGAATAACGATCTCACGAACTACCGTCTTGGAAAGCTCCTGGGTTTCTTTCTGCGCCGCAGCTTCTGGCCGGGACTCACCATGCGATTTCTCTAGCGCAAAATAATCACTTTCCAACATGACTTTCAAGTGACTCTTGATGGCCAAAGCCGTGTCGAACTTTTCATAAATAACAGCTTTGTCCGGCACAATCCAAACCTTGTTGAATGTATCCAACGGAATATCCGTTGTGCCGTACTTTTCGAAAGCCATCTGATAAACTTTCTGCCAGAATTTCTTGCCAACCTCACCCTCTGGATAAATCAACGACGACGTGATCTGCTTCAAAACATAATCCTGCGCCAAAAGGTCGCGCCCCATTTCAGTCAGTGAGAAATTATCAGGAATAATGCGATCAGCCTCGTAAGGAGACAGGTTGACCCACATGTCGGTGTTGGGAACGGTCAACGAAACAAGAAAATATTTGAGGAGCTTTTGATACTCTGACTTCTTTACATCATCTGTTAGAGGAGTTTTCCCGCGACTGATAATAAAATTGAACCGGAACGGATCTTTTGGGCTAACCTGAACCCCAACCATTAAAGCAGGCTCAAACTTTGCGCTTAAAGGAATCATCTGCCCAGGCGCAGGTAAAATAAGACTCTGAGCATAGGCAAACGCCACGCTAGAGCAAAAAAACGCAACGAGCGTCACACCAGAAATAACCCTCTTAAAGAATTTCAAATCCATTCCCTGCCCTTTCTTAACGCAGCCACCACGCCACTAAAGGAAGTATAATACATAAATATAAGAAATAAGGGCAGTTAGGGCATATTCCGGGAAAACGTTTTCACTGGTTTTCCCTAACTCTCTATATGAGTTCAACTTTTAAGCTTAATTATAGGGCGCAATTTGAAAAAATACTGCCTCGAGGACTTGACAGCACAACAATTCCAGCAGATTTTCCTTTAATTCTTACGGATCCGCCCTCGTTCGCCCGCCATGAGGGCAATACCTTCAGCGTCAAGAAAGCCCTGGCGCCTTTGGTCGCTTCTGCCATGAATGTATTAAATCCGGGTGGAGTCATTTTTGTCGCGACCAACTACAGCTTAATGTCTCACGACGGCCTTTGCGATATGGTCAGTGAAGCCGCCGGAGAAAGGCAGCTTCAAAAGATGGAACGATTCGGACAGGATATTGATTTCCCCGGCAGCGGCCTGATGCAGGAAAGCTACCTGGTCGCGGTGCTGGCCTTGATGAAAAACATACCGTCTTAATTCCTGCTGACATTCATATCAAGCTTGCTGTCGCGAGTCTCTTTGGAAATGACAAGAGCGATCAAGGTCAGTGACGCCAGCGCCGCAAGATAGATCCCGACGGACCCAACCCCGTGACTCCTGACCAGCCAAACAGCAACAAAAGGCGTTAAGGCCGCCCCGAGAATAGAGGACACATTATAGGAAATCCCGGAACCGGTGTAACGCACGTTGGTTGGAAAAAGCTCAGGCAGGACCGCCGACATAGGGCCGAAACTGAGGCCCATCAATGCCATCCCGATACACAAAAATAACAGCATTAATCCACGGTTTGCACCATCCCCCGTACCCATGATCACGGGATCAAGAAAAAACCTGAATGAAAGTCCGAAAATAATGATCGCCGAGGTCACAACCAAAAGAACACAGCGCCGGCCCAGCTTGTCCGCGAGCCATCCCGAAAGAGGCACCATCCCGGCGAAAAAAAGGACGGACACAAGCTGCAGTACCAGGAAGCTGCGATACCCGATCCCCAGAAAACCAGATCCTGTCTTGCCAATAGCGTAAGACAGGATCCAGGTGGTCATCAGATAAAAAAGGCCATACGTGGCCAGCATAATAAAGGTACCCAAAACCAGTTCCTTGAAATGCTTTCTGAAGACCACCGTCAAAGGCACCTTAAGCTTCTCCCCGCGCTCCATGGCCCGGGCAAAAACCGGCGTCTCTTCAAGCTTGAAACGCACATACAAACCCACGGCCACCATCAAGAAAGAAGCCAGAAACGGGATCCGCCATCCCCAGACGAGAAAATTGCTTTGTACCTGGGCTTGGGCCGAATCATAGTTAAATAAAACGGTCAGCAACAAAAAGAAGCCATTCGCCAGGATGAACCCGAACGGCGCTCCCAACTGGGGCCACATCGCGGCCCAGGCTCTTTTTCCGTCTTTGGCCGTTTCTGTTGCCAACAGCGCCGCCCCCGACCACTCGCCGCCCAGCCCGAGCCCCTGGCAAAAACGCAAGATCGTCAGCAATGCAGGCGCCAGTAAACCAATCTGCACTACGGTCGGCAAAAGGCCGATCAGAAATGTAGCAACCCCCATAGTCAGCAGCGAACCTACCAGCGTGGCCTTGCGTCCAATCCGGTCACCAAAATGGCCGAAAAGAACCGAGCCCACCGGCCGCGCCACAAAGGCGACGCCAAAGGTCGCCATCGAGGCCAAGAGCGCCGCACCAGCATCACTTTTGGGGAAAAAAAGAAGCGGGAAGACCGAAACCGCCGCCGTCGCGTAGATATAAAAATCGTAGAACTCAATGGTCGTGCCGACCATACTGGCGATGATGATGCGCTGATGCGCTACGTTATCCCGAAGATTTATCTCTGAATCTCTCAGTATAATGTCGGACAAAACTTCCTCCTCAATAATTTACCAATCAGGCCCTTAAAATCTAAAATTGATTCGACTTTACGCAACAATCAAATTAACCGACTTTCCCTATCAAGATCGTATTATCCGTTTTAAAAACGCCAACGACCATGCAAATATCAGACTTGTAACAGATTGTCTCTGCTCGCTAAACGTTTCTGTTTAACCCGCAATCTCCTTTGAACAACTCAAGACCGGTCTTATCAATTAAAGCTCCGAGACGTTCCATGGGCTTGCCTTTCTTCTGGTAGAACTGCACGATCTTTTCAATTATCTCAACCGCGCGGTCATCGCTGACATTATCCGCGATCTTCACGGCGATCCGCGGTTTTCCGCCGGCCGCTCCGCCCGCATAAACTGCATACCCCTTACGCGATGCCACCAGGCCAATATCTTTTACCTGCGGTTCTGAACAGCAGCGACCGCAACCGGAGACAGAAATGATCAGCTTGAACGGAACATCAACCCCTGCGAACTTCTTGTCAAGCTTCAAGGCCAATGAAAATGAATCCTGAAGATTGTTATCACATGTATACCCGCCCGCGCAAACCTTGACCGGACGGATCGCAAAGCCTGCGATGCTGAAGGTTGACAGTCCGAGTTTCGCACGGCACGCGTCGTTCTCTTTCGGGTCCGTGATATTGCCGATCGTGATCTCACCGCTCAGCTTGATCTTGCTGTTCGGGAACATCTCACAGGCATCAGCGATCTTACGGAGATCGGCCGGGGTCATCACGCCGCCCGGAAAATGCGGGCAAATAAACTTATGACTTTCCTTTTCGATCTGATGTTTCAGCACATTCTCTATAATGATATTCATTCTACCCCTTTGATCATATAGCCCCTCTGAACAAGGTCATGGTTAGAATGCAGAAACAGCAACTTTAATCATAACCAGCATCATCTTAAAGCGCTTGATCGCTTTTAAGGCATGCGGCTTGTTCGCAGGCATAATGATCATATCCCCGGCTTTTAGCGCCGATGGTTTCCCGTCAATGGTGATCTCTACCCGGCCATCAACAACATAAACCAACGCATCAAAAGGCGCCGTATGTTCACTTAACCCCTGCCCTTCATCAAAGGCAAAGACCGTGACTGTTCCTTCTTTCTTTTTGATGACCTCTTTACTGACCACCGCACCATCCTGATAGTTGACCAGAGCGGATAATTCCTGAACTTGACCGATAAGATTTGTCATTTTTCCACCTTCATCTCCTGATTTACTGAATATTAGCCCAGGATGCATCCAACGCGGCAACACATCCCGACATCGCTACGATTCTTTAATATACCGCTGTTAGGAAAAACATAAAGACAAAGATGGTGCAGCATGAACAGATCCTAAGCGGGCTTGACTTCCAACAATAGAAAAGGAGCTACCCGTCAAGTACAGATAACTCCTAATGAATCAGCGTAGAAAAACAGGGAATGACTCAGATCACTACTAAAAACCCTTCGCGCGCAACGCATCGCTAACAGCCTGCCGCTGCGGTGTCATCAACTTAAGATTAAAAGCCTGCCGGCGGGCCATGCTTTTCAATTTCTCGATAGCAGGGACAGCCATATACATTTTCAAACGTTCTACATCAATCCCGCTTTTTTGACGCATGTCGTTTAATCCTTACAATTGCCTCAAGGGCTTCAATGTCAATCTTGTCTGTTTTACGGCCAGCTTTTTTCTTCATCCGGATCAGGTCAGGGATCGAGATCAACGATATCACCGTATCCCCGGCCTTTATTTCGTCACGCCGACGATAAGCCTGATCAAAATCAATGTCATCTACGATCAAAATGTCCACATGCTCAAACTCAAGCGCTGGATTATAAACACTAAAGACGAGCATGTTCTTTTCCTCAATCCAGACTCGCCGTTTCTCTGGATCTGCAAAATCATCCAAAGAAACAGGCAGTCTCGGCTTAAAACCAATCACCTTGATCGCCTTAACCAGCCGTTTTACATCGGCGGTCTTAAGTGAAACCATAATATCAAGATCCCCCGTTGAACGATCATACCCATGCAAATTTACGGCCATGCCGCCAACGACAAGATACGGGACTTTGGCGCGATATAATTCTCTTAGCAGTTTCTCACAATAAAACATTAATCCCCCTTTAGCAAACATCCTGCAAAGCTTTTAAAAATAATTATAGCTCTTCTACAATATCTTGCCCACAAGTATCAACAGAAATACCACTGACAATCCATAAATCACAAAGGATTAAATGGCCTGAATCTCCCTTCGGTGGCCGCTTTTTAGTGGCAAAGCAATACCGGCAAAAACACGAACGCCGCAAGCCGTTCTGTACGGGCAACTTGCGGCGTGTGTTTTTAAACGGTGGACCCGACTGCGACCAATTCGAACCGCAGCCGAGATCGTGGCCAAGATCATTGTTGAACCTGACATGCACATTCCAGCATATCAAAAACTTTCGACGAAGATCCGTGAACTGCGTGCCCTGGGCATGTCATTTCAAGCTATTGGCAAAAGCCTTGGCATCGATGGAAAGACTGCCATTAAAGCCTGGCGCTACCCTAGGCAGTTAACATGAACAAACGCCAGGCAGGAACAACATAACGCCCCTCACCCATCACTTGAACTTCATCCCCCTTGGAAAGGACCTGATAATACGGAACCTTAAGTGCCCGAGCGAATTTCGTCGCGTGTGAAAGAATATCTGTTTCCTTGGTCTTGGCCTCAAACAAGGCAAACGGCTTACGGTCTTTGACAACAAGAAAGTCGATCTCTTCCTTGTTCTTGTTACGCACATAACGCAAATCAAAATCCCCCAGGCCAAGCTCATTGAACCGGAATATCATCCTAAGCAGCATGACCGCTAGCATATTCTCAAAACGATAGGATTCATTTTCAACAAAGGTCCAATCATAGAAATAATACTTCTCTTCTTTCTTAATGGCACGCGCCACATGGTCGGTCCACGGTTTTATAGAGAACACAAGATAGATCTTCTTAAATGCATCAAGCCATTGCGTGACAGTTTTATGGTGAACGCCCAGATCCTCCCGCAAAGAATTGACGCTCATCGGCGCCCCGATCCGCTCCGGTAATAAAAGCAATAGATGCTCAACTCCGCGAATATCTTGAATACGAGTCAGATCCCGAATGTCTTCACGCGTTAAAAGAGACGCGTAGTCCTTGCGCCAACGCAAAGAAAACCCGGCATCCGCCTTAATAAATGGTTCTGGAAAACCGCCATATGTCAGCAAACGGGAGAACGCCTTCTTACAATGAGCCTCATCA
>PEAR01000088.1 GCA_002753745.1 Candidatus Omnitrophota bacterium
GCTTTTTTCGTTTTTTTATCGCTGGTCCTTTTTTCTTTTATCGGCCTGCATGTGGCCAACACGATCGGCAAAGGCATCATCGATATCCACATTGTTGATAAAACACTCATTTTCGGCGCCCTGATCGGTGCCTGCAGCTGGAACATCATCACCTGGTATTTCGGCATTCCTACCAGCTCGTCGCATGCCCTGATCGGCGGCATGATCGGAGCCGCTTTAGTCAAGGCCGGCCCGTCCGCACTGGTAGCCGCCGGCATCATCAAAGTCGTTTCTTTTATCCTGATCTCTCCGTTAGTCGGCCTGATCCTGGGCGTAGTCCTGGGGAAACTGGTTTACTGGTTATGCCGCAACAGCTCGCCTTACAAGGTCGATCACTTTTTTCGCGGCGGCCAGCTCCTTTCGGCCGCTATCTACAGCATGGGCCACGGCGGCAATGACGCCCAGAAAACGATGGGTATAATTGCCAGCCTGCTTTTTTCAGCCGGCCTGCTGGGTGATAAATTCTATGTTCCGATATGGGTAATGGTTGCCTGTTTTGCTGCGATATCGCTGGGCATCATGTTCGGCGGCTGGCGAATTGTAAAAACGATGGGCCAAAAGATCGTAAAATTAAAACCGGTTGATGGATTTTGCGCCGAGATTGGCGCGGCTGTCATGCTTTTTACCGCTACCGGCTTCGGCATCCCGGTATCAACCACCCAAACCATTACCGGCTCGATCATGGGGGTCGGCTCCCGCCGCCGCCTGAGTGCCGTCAAATGGGGCGTTGCCGGGAATATCCTGACCGCCTGGGTCATTACGATCCCCTGCTCTGGTGCGATCGCCGCGCTGGCTTACTGGGGCGTGCAATTCTTTAAAAGCTAACAGCTTCAACCCAAAAAAGCTCACACGCGCCGCTGCCGCTGTCATCGCGGGAGAGTGACGTGTGCCAGCTCCAGCCGTCTGGCCGCGTGATGTCGACCAGATACCCCTTAAGCGTCACAACATCAAACCGCTTAATCATCTCAACCTGTTTTAACACCCGGGAGTCTGCGGCAATAATATGATTATTGGCCGAATGGCTGACGATCAAGCCGGGATCGACCGGCGGAGCGCCTTTCCAGGAATAATTGTACCAGCGCCCGCCCTGGGTAATGTGAAGCGCATTGATTACTTTTGCATCGCTCAGCGGTCCCCAGCCCAGGGCAAGATCATACGGCGCAATCGTATCCTCGGTAAATCCAGCCCAATAAGAATGTTTAGATAAAACTACCGCCCGGATCTGATACCTGGCCCGGGGCGTAAAAGTGTTCTGACCCTGTGTCCAAGGAGATGGGAGCTCATCTGATGTCTGCTGCGGGTCTTCCGGAACCAGAGCGCCGCTCCACGGGGCTTTGGGTTGATGGAAAAAAACAAACCAGCCAATGGCCAGCGCGACGATAAACAACAATGTCCTGTTCATTGTCTGCCGTTCTTCTCTTTCATTTACGTGCGCGATGCCGGCGGCTTTTCCAGGCACTGGCGAATCTTCTCCAGGATCCGGCCATGATCCGCCATCTTTGATATCGCCGGATAATCCTGGCCCTTGACCGACATGACCACGTGCTCACCGGCAGTAACAGCAGTCAAAAAAAGCACGGGAATATTGTTGAGCGCCGGCTGTTCCCGGATCAAAAGCGTTGTCTGCACGCCGTCCTGCTCGGGCATCAACACATCCATCAGGATCAGGTCGGGCTTGATCTCAACCGCTTTCTCCAACCCGTTTTTTCCGTTCCCGGCAAAAACTACCCGGAAACCGGCCCTCTCAAGAACGAACCGAAGACTTTCTGCATAGTCTTCTGTATCATCGATGATAAGTATGGTCTTCATCGACGCACCTCCACAGCATCAACAAGGTCATCCTCAGAACTGACAATGACAAACTGATCCACCCCGCACTTATGCTGGATCGTATCGGTTACGATCTCCCGCTCTCCCATGCTGGAAACAAATAATATGTATCTTACGCGCGACGTTTTAGCCATCCGTTTCAACTTGGAGATCACCAGATCACCCGAAATGTCAGGCAGCGTCATCCTGACACAGGCAATGTCGGGCACATTCCTCGATATCCGCTCGATCGCCTCCGTCCCGGTCCTGGCGAGATTAACCGTAAATCCCCTGTTAAGGAACGCAGCCCCGACTTTACCGGCGATATCACTGTCGGATTCAACCAGAAAAACCTTCTTGTCGCCGCCATCCTGCAAAACCGCCCCCGGCGCGATGCCGGCATTATGATCGAGGATATGCCCCACTTCCCTGATCAAATCCGGGATCTCAAACGGCTTGGACATAAAGCCGTCAACGTTAAAATCCCTGAAGAATTGCTCCATATTTGCCCGCGCCGTCAGCACAAAAACCGGATACTTCGGCACCTGCCCCTCACAGATCTTTTGATAAAATTCGATCCCCCCCATGTTCGGCATATTAAGGTCCAGCACGATCAGGTCAGGCGTATAGGTCTCCAGTTTCTTGAGAGCCGCAACCCCGTCGGCTGCGAGCTCAACCTCATAATCTTTCGTCCTGAAAACGTATTTTAGATTTTCCCTCAGGTCATTTTCATCATCCACGATCATGATCTTCGCCCGTTTATCCATTTTAATCTCCTGTTCTTTTAAAGAAGGCTTTTCACTTTTGACAACAATTCTTCCGCATCCACCGGTTTATTCAGCACTTCGTCCGCTCCGGCATCCCAGGACTTCTTTCTTGTCTCGTCGGTAAAACTGGAAAACATCATTATCTTTGTTTGCCGGGTCTTCGGGTCGCCCTTAAGCCTGGCGCAAACTTCCAGGCCGCTTAACTTGGGCAGGCCGATGTCCAGGATGATCAGGTGAGGAGCGAACTCCAGATATTTCTGGCCGGCTGCAAAACCGTCTTCCGCCAGTTCAACCTTGTATAGATCAACACTCTCGAGCGCGGCTTTAAGCACCTGCCGCGTACCGGCATCATCATCAACAACCAAAATACGGTGATGCTGTTTGACCGGTAACGTAAACATAAATGAGCTGCCCCTGCCGAATTCAGATTCCACCCAGATACAGCCGCCGTGCAGCTCAATGATCTCTTTACTGATCGCCAGCCCCAGCCCCGTGCCGCTGATCTGCTGGCTGACACCGCCCACCTGCTGAAATTTCTGAAACAGTTTGGGAAGATCTTCCGGCCGGATCCCCGGGCCGGTATCACGAATAACAAATGTCATCGTTTTACTATCTTCACAAGACACCAGCACCGTCACACTTCCCGCCTGAGTAAACTTCAGGGAGTTGCCGATCAGATTATTAAACACCTGTGTCAGGCGGTCTTTATCACAATTTATAATTGGCAAATTGTTATCAAGTTTCATCTCGAGCGTTACCGGCTTGCCCCTAATGACCGTCCGGTGCATCTCAACAACTTCCCTGACGATCTCCTCCACACGGTGCGGGAGCATATTGATTGTCATTTTGCCGGCTTCCAGCTTCGAAATGTCCAGCACATCATTAATCAGCCGGGCCAGACGGTCGATATTCGACTTCACGCGGCCGAGAAATGTTTTCTGGTCCCCGGTCAGCTTGCCCGGAGACTCGGTGCTGAGGATATCAACCGACGATTTGATCGACGCCAGCGGCGTCCGCAATTCATGCGAAACGGTAGACACAAAATTTGAACGGGCCTGCATCGCCTGCTCCAGGCGCTCTTCGTTCTCGATATTCCGGGTAATATCCGTCTGGGCACTGATGTACTCCTTGACTTTACCGTACTCATCCATGAACGGGACGATCGTTGCCTGGATCCAATAAAAACTTCCGTCTTTAGCCTTGTTGCGAACATTTCCCTGCCAGACCTTTCCATCAGATATGGTACGCCACATGGTCGTAAAAAAATTCTTCGGATGATAGGCTGAATTCACCATCCGGTGATCTTGCCCGATCAATTCCTCCCGGGAATATTTCGATATCTGGCAAAACCTGTCGTTCACATAGGTAATGTGCCCGCTGATATCCGACCTGGAAACGATCGCGTGTTCATCGAGCGCCTTCTTCTGGTCTTCCAGAACTTTCTCCGCTGCCCGACGGGCCGTAATATCGCTGATAAGGCCGTCATAAGAAACCAGCGCCCCCTGGCTGTCGTAATGCAGAACGATCGTATTCTGCACCCAGCAAATACGGCCGTCCTTGCGAATAATGCGGTGTTCAATCGGCGCCACCATTTTCGCGCCGGTAAAAATCTCTGCGATCTGCCGCGTCACCAGCGGCCGATCCTCCTCCAGCACTACCTTGATCCAAAGCATCGGATCAAGCAGGTATTCTTCCGTCGTATAACCGGTCACCGCCAAACACGCCGAATTATATTTAGTACGTACCGGCTGGCCGTTCTCAATATAGACAGTGTAAATATAATCGGTGATCGCGGAAGCGATCTGACGAAAACGCTCTTTGCTTTCCGACAGGGCTTTCGCCACTTTTTTGCGCTCGGTAATATCAACGAACGTCACCACCGCACCCACAACCTTCCCGTTCTGCCACTGCGGGAAAGACCAATACTCGGCCGGAAAACTGGAGCCGTCAGACCTCCATAGAACCTCGTCATCCACATGCGTTCCCTGACCCAGCTGAAAAGCCTTGAAGATCCGGCACTGTTCGACCGCAAACGGCGTTCCATCCGCATGACTGTGATGACACTGCCAATGCATGTTTTTCCCAATTAATTCTTTGGTATCCTTATACTTCAGCATACCAAGACAGGCCGGATTACAAAACGTACACCGCCCGTCAAGGTCTATGCCGTAGATTGCTTCCCCGACGGAAGCCAAAATAAGAGTCAGATCCTCTTTGCTGGCACGCAGCGTTGCCGTTAATTCCTGCGCCATTTCTAACGCCCGGGCCCGCGTATTAAGCAGCGCGGCGATCAAGGCAAACAATAAAAACGTGATTAGCAGGCCGCCGGCCAGCGTCAGCCAGACATCCATGTATTCCCTCGTTATCATCCCGCCGCCGGTTTGCGTAAAACTCAATGTCCAGCGATGCCCATTAAAATCAATAACGCTTTGCTTGGAAAAACGCACGGAGGCCCGTGCCAATGGATCATTGGCCGGACGGTCTTCAAAAAGCAGGCTCGCCGTTGAGGGCTCCCCGTCGTAAACCCTCAGGAACAAATGTTGTTCCTTTTTTTGAAGAAGGCTGCCCAGCATTCCCCGCATCAAATCATTCATACGGTATGGGCTGTAGACCCAGCCGTATAGCGCGGCCCGGCGTTGAGCGATCGATTCGGTGGGCATTCCCTTACAGTACACTGGAACATACATCAGGGTGCCGGCCTGTACTTCCTTGCCGGTCTCCTGAACCAGGACCACCTTGCCGGACAGCGCAGCGGCATCCGTGTCCCGCGCCCGCTCCATCGCGGCCCGCCGGACAGGCTCCGAAAACATGTCATAACCGAAAGCCCGCAGATTGCGGTCTTTAAACGGCTCCAGGTAAATGATGGATGAATATACGTCACGATCTCCTTCTGGCTTTACTTTATAATCAGGAAACCCTTCACTGCGGATGGTTTGAATATGCCCGGCCAGTTCTGCGCGGGGAATCAACAGCGAAAACCCGATCCCCTGAATGCCGGGCAGCTGTTTATCGACCTGCTGAATACGATTGAAAACTCGCCACTTCTCGCGCGTGACGGCATCGGAGGAATTGAACAGCGCAACACCACTTAAGAGAATACGGGCATGGTCGTCGAGCCGGTTACTGATCGCCTGATAGATCTCGTTGCAGTGCGCCGTAAAATCACCCTGCGCAACCTTCTCCACGCTTATTTTCATGAAAACCGCGGCCATGGCTGTCAGTATCAAGCCCAACACCACAACAATCACCGCAAGCCACCATCGTCTCAGCCGATTCTCAAAATTCATCAAAAATTCACGCATAAGCCACCACTCCCGTTATGCCGGAAACATCGACGGTAACACACCAGCATGATACTGCAGACCACAACACCTCACCTGACCAAGACCAGGATCATATCCCGTTAAACGCCTTATCCAATGTTTTCTTCGAGGGCGGAGCGGTTAACAGGCTCACCAAAGGGATTACCGCAAAAGGCACCAGCATGGCAACGGATGAAGCGATGGGCGAACGGTCCTGTCCCCACCAGAAGAACAAGAGAACTCCAAGAACGATCCCTGAGATCATCCCCGCCAAAACACCGGCGTGGGTTGCCCTTTTCCAGTAAAGCCCGTACACATACGGCGCCAAAAAAGCCCCGGCCACAACGCCCCAGGACAATGACATCAAGGTCACAATGAACGCGAACTGATACCGGGCAATAAGATACGAGAACACAATGAACGCCCCGCTTAAAAGGCGCATGATCACCACCGATTTTTCCGTCGATACCTGACGATCAATATACCCCTTGTGCAGATCGACCGCGATCGCGGAAGCGGCAACCAAGACCAGCGAGGAGAGCGTCGACATCGACGCGGAAAGGATCAACAACATGATAACCGCCATCAGAGACTCAGGAAGCTGATGAACAAGCAGCTGAGGAATAATGCGGTCAAAAGCCGCTTTGCCGTTTAAAAGCGGCACCTGATCGTAAAATATATGTGCCGAAGCACCCACAAAATACGCAGCGAAACTGATGATCGCAGCAAAAAGGCAGGTAACAATAGCCGCCTTGGGGATCATGCTCTCATCCTTGATGCTGTAAAATTTCTGCACCATCTGCGGCATGCCCCATGCGCCAAAGGATGTCATAAACACCAGCGCCACGAGCAGCAGAAGCCCCGGTTCTCTCGCCGCGGGGACATGCTGGGCATACTTGACCATGATCAAGTGGGTCGCATTCACAATGCCCCCGGCATTGCCGGCGATCACCAGGACCATAAGGCTCGCGCCGAAGATCTTGATGATACCCTGAAAAAAATCCGTCAGAATGACCGCAAAATATCCCCCAAGCACGAGATAAATCCCGGTGATCCCGATCATCAAAAAAAGCGCCATGTCGTAGGAGATCTTGAGGTTAACTTCAAAAAGGTACCCCAGCCCCTTGAACACCGACGCGGAATAAGGCACAAGAAAAACAAAAGTCACGACCGCGCCGAGCATTTTTATATACTTGCCTTCAAAACGTTCCTGCAGAAATTCCGGCATGGTGATCGCTTCAAGATTCTTGGTCATTCGACGCGTTCTTCGCCCAAGAACAAACCAGGCGAGAAGAGACCCGATCACAGCATTGCCGGCCGCGATCCACAGCCCCTTTAACCCGAACCCCCAGCCGATCTTCCCGGCAAACCCGATGAACAGCACCGCCGAGAAATACGTCGCGCCATACGCAAAAGCCGAGAACCACGGCCCGATGCTTCTTCCCCCGAGAATAAAATCGCTCAACGTGACGGTCTTTTTCATCCCCCAAATACCAACCAGCACCATCAGGACCAGAAAAATACACAATGCCGTTATTGCCACAGGGCTCCCTTCCTCCGTTGACGAAATATTTTACTGGTGACTCAAAGCATTGACACGGCTATATCCTGACTGCATGAACATTATAATTATTAATATAGCACAGACCTGATGACACAAATGGCAGGAAATGAACAAAAATAAAGAAACCTCCGTTGAAAAAGGTTTCTTATAATGCTGGGGCAGTTAGACGAATTCTGCAACTGGTTAAACTCATCGAAATCCAACGATTTCTTTCAGGAACCCATCCTAACTCATGCCCGACATCAACAAGAAACCCCATCCCAATATGCCGGGACAGGGTTTCATGGTTTATGACCAAGTCAAAAACATTACTGTGATACTGCCAAACTCTGAAAGAACTCTTTTGTGCTACCGGATGTCTTTGTCGCACAGTCATTCAATAATCTGGCCGCCGCATCCTGCATCCCCAATTCCTTATAGACCACAGCCAAACAGGCCTTGGCCCTGACAAAGTTCGGACGAACCCGAACGCACTGCTCCAAATACCTTAACGCCTGATGGGCATCCTTCTCCACCCAGTACAAATGACTTCCCAGGAAAAACAGGGCATACACATTTTCCGGAGAACGCCGGATAATCTGCACCAGTTCCTGTTCACCGGCATCATTTCTTTCCTGGGATAAATTGGCCTCCGCCTCAACCAACTCAAGATATTCTGCCAGGCGTGGATCCGCAGGGTGCTCCCCAAATGCCTGCCCCAACACGGCCCGTGTTTTACTAGATGGGCCATCAACCTCAAAAAGGATATTGGCATATAAGAGTGCAAAATTGACATCCTTAATAAGTTCCGGCTTCTGCGCTTCAAGATTCCTGGCCATAACAAGGGCCCGATCTGTCTTACCATCGTTATAAAGCTGCTTAATGGTGGCCATCGTAGGGTTCTGCTTTTCGGTCTCCGTCGTCATCACTGTTTTGCAGTAAGGACAAACACCAACCGCCGGGGAAGAAAGCGCACCGCAACTTGGACATACTATTTCGAAATTCATTTTAGCTCCGTTCCGCAGGACGCACAAAATTTGTCACCGCTTCTAACGATTTTCTTGCACTTGGGACACGGTTTCGTTTCAATGGCCACGTGTTCCTCGCCATCTCCAACCGAAACTATCATTGGTCGTTCTTTTTCCTTGGCATCCAGAAGACTTTTGCCCAACATCAACCCCATCATCAACTGCATAGAATCGCTGGAACCCTTACCCTGCCCACCCGCACCAGTGTGATCGGACAACAAACTGTTCGCTGCCTTGTAAAGAAGGTAATCCTGTTTGTTCCCGATGATATTCATCGACGCCTTGGCATCCAGAGCTTGTAACACTTCCTGGGAAGGAACCAAAGAAATCACCTGCAAACTAACCAACCCGACGCCATATTGTTCCAAGGCCTTATTCACCAACCCCATCAACTCTTGGGAAACCGCGGATTGAGACCTATTCAATTCTTCAAGATTAGAAACAACTGTCAGTGCCTTGGGCAACATCTCCGTCACCTGCGCCTGAACCAGGTTCTCTAATTCTGTAATATCGTAACTGTTCCTGCTCCCGATGAGAGACATAAACACCTTGCTCGGGTCACGGACCACAAGGTTGAAAATACCGTGTGCACGTATCGGCACCGCGCGATAATCCGGAAAATCATAAATGACCGGCTGGGTTGTTCCCCACCGCCTGTTGGCGTAAATCGAACCGGAAAAGAACCAGACCTCACAACGCAACGGACTATCAAATCCGAACCGCCAATTCGCCAATTGTGTCAAGATCGGGAGGTTCCCCGTCTTAACCTCGTGCAACCCCTGCATTAGAACATCGGCAATCTGTCCTTTGTAAACCATTAATGCGCACTGATTGGCCTTTACAAGAATAGCAGTGCCAGAGTACAGGTCTGCGGTCCCAACGGCGGGAACTTTACCGGCGACAAGAACACCGCTAGGATCTTCAAAATCAATAATCGCCTTAAATATCATGCCCTGTTCATTTAGCCCCATAATCTTTTTCCTTTCTAAATTTAAGGAAAGTATACCATCCGACACTCTGCCCTGCCAGAAAATCTTTCTTGACAACGCCTTATAAGCACAAGGCACTTAGGCCTGCTCTCCAATAAGGGTTAGGCATCTTAACGTTTCAGTTTGTTCAAGATTGCCCTGGCTGCGTTCTTATGGCGCAACCGGAAGGCCGGTGCGCGCACCCATACTTTTTCCGCGGAAAGGTATGTTGTCAAATACTTCCGTGCCTTAACTTTATCCTTGTCGGCATACCATCGGCCAAGAACAAAGAGTTCCCGGGGGCCTTTCGGCAGAGACAGAAAGTCTTTCCGCATCTTGTTGTATTCGAACACCAGGTATTCGTACTCAACCACCGCCCGGTACATTTTCCCCAGGTGCTCGTAATGCCTGCCAACAGCCTCTGCTTGCCAGAACAGTCTGCCGATCTGACGATACATCCGGATCCCCTGCGCGTGCTGACACAGCTTCCAAAGTGCCCGGAACCGGACATCTGCGATCGCAACGTCGGACTTGGTAGGCATCATCTTTTCCTGCGACATTAAAATCTTGAGAGGATTTATACCTTCCTGTCGAACCACCATCCTGAGCAAGCAAAAACCTCTCCAACAAAATTGTCAGAGAGGTTTTTGCGCGCCGAAGGATGGCTGGGGCAATTGGACGAACTTTGCATCTGGCTTGAATCGCCGGAGGCGGATAATTTCTTTGAAAACCCCACCACTATTGCATCAAGGGCGAGAACAGTCCAAAGTATCAGCTCCAAATAGACCGAACAAAATCAGCACTCAATACGACCGCCTTAATGCCTGGCGCCAGCGGCATGTCCTTTCCATAGCGAGAGGCGA
>PEAR01000089.1 GCA_002753745.1 Candidatus Omnitrophota bacterium
GCTAGGGACCAAACAGCTGGAGGTTTTCGGAAGAGCCCGAATTGGGGATGTTTTATTGGTGAGTGTGCATAAATTCGCGGAGTTTGGCGACTTCGGCATGGTCAAAGGATCGATTACCTGTGGGACTAAGCTGTTGGCGCAGGGGGAAATTAAGACCTGGCATAATAAAGCACAGGAGACGACGTAATGGTAAAGATATTGAGGATGGTGGCGCTGGTTCTTTTGGCCTGTGCGGTTTCTTTTGGCGCCTGCCGCGCCGATGAGGTTGGGGATGCGCTGGCCGGCATTACGCGCCAGATGGCGGATCTCCAGTCGGTGCAGGTGACTTTTGTGCAGGAAAAGAAAATGGCTATGTTTTCTGCCCCGATCGTGATGCACGGAACTCTTTCCTGGGAGCGGCCCGACGCTTTTGCCTGGCATGTTGATTCTCCCGTGCAGTACGCGATGATCATGCGCCAGGGTGTCGCACGTCAGTGGGATGGCGAGCACGATACGGTCCAGGAATTCAAGATCGGCGGAAATCCGGTCATGCGGGTGGCTTCCCAGCAGCTGCAGCGCTGGTTCAGCGGCAATTATCAGCAGTTGGCGGCGGAATACAATATTTCGATCGGCTCCCGTCAGCCGCTGGTTTTGACCTGCCTGCCGCATCCGGAAAGTCCGGAAGCCGGGTTCATCAAACGGGTGTCGATCCAGTTCCGGGAAGATCTGCGCTACATCGGCCGGATAACGATCGAAGAAGTGTCGGGCGATCAGACAGACATTGTTTTCGACAATGTCCGGCTGAACGAAATAATTCCGGCGGATGCCTGGCGAGCCGAAAGGGCGAAGCCGCATGGTTGAACACCTGTTCAAGGCCGTTTTCAGTTTTGTCGAGCGCCGTCAGCGGCTGGTGCTGGCGGCCTTGTGTGTGCTCATGGCGGCCTGTGCTGTAGCGGCGACAAAGATCCATTATGATAACGATCTTTCCGGGATG
This sequence comes from Candidatus Omnitrophota bacterium, assembly GCA_002753745.1. Classification (GTDB taxonomy): domain Bacteria; phylum Omnitrophota; class Gorgyraeia; order Zapsychrales; family Fredricksoniimonadaceae. The sequence goes on from PEAR01000089.1 coordinate 974, forward strand.
CTGCCGTCGGATCCGGCGATCCGCCGGGACCTGGACCTGATCCGCCAAAGCGTTTTCGCCGGGAAAGTGGTTTTGTCTTTCGAGCTGGCGGGAGCTAATGCATCGCTGGATGACCTGGTGCAATATGTGGACAAGGTTGCCGCGCGTTTGCCTGGTCCCATGGTATCGGCGGTTATTAAAGGCCCTAAACTGGCTCCTGGCGATTTGGTAACATTTGTTCAGTCTGCTCCGCGGTTGGTTGGGGAAGAGCGTCTGGCGGCATTTGCAAAGAGAACATCGTCGTCTGTTATTGATGAGGATCTCAAGGCTTTACGCTCGCGCCTGATCTCCTTTCAGGGGATGTTTATCGGCGGTATTGTGCGGGTAGATCCGCTGGGATTATTTACGCCGGAATTGTCGTATCTGCAGCAGCTGGCGGCGACGTTCGGGCGTAATGTGACGTTCTATAACGGTCATTTTGCCACCCAGGACGGGCGGCACCTGATGCTGATCCTGGAAACGCCGGTGCCTGTTACCGACGGAACGCGTTCGGCGGCTTTGCTTGATTTTTTGCAGACCAGCCTTCATGACCGGCCGGCGTTTGCGAAAATTGATATTATTTCCGGGCATGCTCATACGGCGGCCAACGAGACGCAGATCAAAAGCGATATTTCCCGGACCGTTACCGTGGCGACGCTGGCGTATTTGCTTGTTTTAATATGTTTTTTCAGGGATATGCGGGCGGCGATCTTCTTTTTGATCCCGGCCTGTTCGGTGCTGGCCGCGCTGGTGTGTTCGGGCCTCGTGTTCGGCAGTGTTTCGGCGTTTGTTGCGGCGATGGCGTCGGTGATTATCGGTGTTTCGGATGACTACGGGATTCTGGTGTATACAGCTATTCGTACCGCTGGCCGCCGGGATGTGGCCGCGGTCATGGCCAGGCCGATCATTCTGGCCGCGTTTTTTACGACCGGGATTTTTATGGTGTTCTTTTTTTCCGGTGTTGCCGGTTATCATCAGCTGGCGTTCCTGACGATTGTCAGTATCTGGCTGTGCGTTGGTTTCGTTTTATTGATCTTCCCTCATTTGGTGACGACGGCGCCGCTTAAGCTGCCGCGGACGGTGGGGGAGGGGGCGAGCGATCCCCAAAAAGACAAGATCATGATCCTGGGTTGGCTGGTCCTGGTGGTGATCATGTGTGTTGGCGCAAGCCGGATCCAGTTTAATAGCGACATCTCAACATTAGATGGCGTGGACCCCAAGGTTCGTGCCGGTGAAGAACGGTTTGAAGAGGTCTGGCTGGGCCGCCAGAAACAAAGTATTTTTGTGGTAACGGCACCGACCCTTGAGGCGGCATTGACGATCAATCAAGCCGTTTATAAAGATTCTGCCGCCTTTTCAAAACAGATTGCCAGCATTGCACCGTTCATGCGGCCGTCCGGGGACGAAAATAAAAATATTGCTGCCTGGCACGCGTTTTGGCTGTCCGGCGAGGGTTTGGCGCTGCGCGATTCTCTTCGGGCCGCCGCCGCCAGGCAGGGGTTTTCTCCCGAGGCTTTTGCGGCTTTCATGACGTTGACGCAGCGGGAGTCATTTCCAACGATCGATGAGGTTCCTTTCTTGAAGCAGATGTCGGAACGCTTCGTGTCATCTCAAAAGGGGTCAGTACGGGTGCTGACGTTTTTTCCTGAGGAGTCTGCGCTGATGGAACATTTTGACCGGTTGGCGCTTAAATATCCGGGGACATTTGTTTTCTCTCGCGCTCATTTTACCCAGCGGTTCAGCGCCAGCATTAACCAGGAAGCCGTGCGTCTGGCGGGATGTGCGATCGTGTTTCTGGGTTTGGTTGCAGCGTTCTTTTTGCGGCGTATGCGCTTGATTCTTCTGGTGTTGTCGGCGGCCGTGACATCGATCCTGGCGGTATTGGCCGTTTATGGTTTCTGGGGCAAACCCTTGACGGCACCGGCGCTGGTGGCCCTGATGATCGCTGTGGGCCTCGCGATCGATTATGGTGTTTTTCTATTGTATGCCTTGCAGCGCAAGATTGATACCGGGACGGCCAAGGCGGTCAGCATATCCGCCGCGACAACCTTGACCGGCGGCTTGTCTTTAATGGCGGCGCATCATCCGGCTCTTTTTGCGATCGGGCTGGCGTTAAGCGTCGGTCTGGCGGTCGGGTGGCTGTGCGCGCAGATTATTCTTCCGGCGTTATATCGCAGGTATTGTTCGGATATCCATGAGGCCGTTAATGAGTAGAAGATTATTAGCCGGTCTTTTAAGCCTGATTTTTATTTTCGGTGGATGTGCGCACTTGCCGATCATGAGCGTTTCACCACAGGATGCGCAGAGCGTTGTGGATGATTTTCACCGACGGCTGGCAAATAAATATGAGATCGTGGATTCGGTTGAGTTTAAGATCGGATTCTTTTCGTTTTCAAGTCTGGGGATGACTTCGATTGACCTGGTCAATGATCATCTGGCGGTGGCCGGGGTGACGCCGGTGGGGATCACGCTGTTCAGCGTTGTCGCTGACAAGGGTAAAGTCACGCAAGCGTTTGTAATGCCGCAGTTTGCCAAACGCGGTGATGTGGCCAAGGCGGTGTCTGGTAATATTAGAGACATATATTTTGATCTGACACCGGGCAGTTTTTTGTCGGGTTCTTCACGGGGTGATCAGCTGTCGGTAAAGACTGCCCTTGAGAACGGGCTGCAGCATGAATATTTTTTTTCGTTGAAAGATCGGGTGCTGGGTGAAAAGCGGCTTTATAAGAACGGGCGTCTTTTTTGGAGAATATTTTATTCGAACTGGACCGAGGATTCGGCCGGGCATATCCATCCGGGGAAAATACGTCTGGTCCATCGAGCGTATCATTATCAATTGATCATTAATACCAAAGAGGTGCGGCCTTTATAAGGCGCAAAAAATCATGTCCGTTCTGTCTCGGGAGATTAAAAGTTACTTTAGTCAGGTTATCCGTCATGAGGACGGCAGGATAACGGGGTCGCTTTCTTTTCCTGTAAGTTTTACCGGGTTTAAGGGGCATTTTCCGGATAATCCGGTCGTGCCCGGCGTGTGTTTGGTTTTGAGCATTCTGGTGTTGCTGGAAGTTGCGCTCAAGCGCAAGGCGCGTTTAAAAACTATTGTTCTCGTTAAGTTTCAATCGATCGTCCGCCAAGAGCAGGATGTTGCACTTGAGTTGCGCCGTGAAGCGAAGGGAACGACGGAGCATGTTAAAGCGGTCTTCCGTTCGGCAGTTAATAAAGTTGCAGAGATGACCATTGAGGTGACTTATGAATGATTCTGTTTCCCGGCCAATGCGCCGCAGTAAGGGAAATTATTTTCAGCGTCTTCCTGACGCGCCGTTACCACTGAGCGCGTCTGTCCGTCTGCGGGCGGCGTTTGGCGCGGTGGATGCCATGGCCGTGGTGTGGCACGGCCGCTATTCGCAGTACTGTGAAGAGGCGTATGCCGCGTTAACACGAAGCTGCGGCATTTCCTATCATGATTTTTTTATGGCACAGCTGCGCGCTCCGGTTGTGCAAGTCCATCTGGATTATTTCGAATCATTGCGGCTCGAGGAAGAGTTTGTCGTGACGGCCCGCCTGGTCTGGTGCGAAGGCGCGCGGATGAATGTGGAATATATGATCACCAAGATCGACGGGGTAATTGCAGCCACAGGATATACGGTGCACATGTTTACGGATCCGGCCAGCGGCCCTCTCTTGATCGTGCCGCCGCTCATTGAAACGTTACGCCGTCGTTGGCAACAGGGGGACTTCGCGTGTCTGATGTCGTGATCACGGCGTTTGACCTGGTTACAGCTTATGGCCTCGGCACGGATTGTGTCTGGAAGGGGTTGGCGTCTAACCGCAGTGCGATCGGACCTGCCCGCCGCACGGGCCAGGCGCGCTTTGAAGCTGCCCCGACGGCAGAATGTGCTCATTTAGATCCGCAGAGCCGGGATACGGCTGTCTGGCAGTTATGCCGCAGCCTGTTTGATTCCACTGTGGTCCGGGAACAATCGCCGGCAGAAGACTTTTTTCTTTCTACGACGGTAGGTGAGATCGAATTGCTCGAGCGGTCTTTGGTGGATGGCTCTGACGCGGCTGAGAGTTCTTTGGCTAATTTGTGTTTAAAGATCGAGCGTTATCTTGGCCTTCAAGCGGGGCGCGGAACGGTGGTGTCGGCGGCTTGCGCGTCGGGAAGCTATGCGCTGGCATTGGCGGCTTCGCGTATCCGCCAGGGGCTGTCGGCCAGCGCCATGATCGTGGCCTGTGACAGTGTCAGCGAGTTTGTGTTGGCGGGTTTTAACTCACTGATGGCGATGGACAAGCAAGGGGCGCGTCCTTTTGACAGCGCACGCCAGGGGCTTTCTCTGGGCGACGGTGCGGCAGTGATGGTATTGATGAATGCCGATCTCGCCCGGGAACGGAATATTCCCGTTCTGGCTGACGTGGCCGGGTGGGGAATGAGTGATGATGCCAATCATATTACGGGCCCGTCCCGCGACGGCGCAGGTTTGGCCCAGGCGATCCAGGGGGCGTTAACAACGGCCGGTATTGCGGCCAGGGATATTTCTTTCATTTCCGCTCATGGCACTGGCACCCTTTATAACGACGCCATGGAGATGCAGGCATTTAAAAAGATCTTTTCAGCGCCTGTGCCGATATATGGCCTTAAAGGAGCTATCGGACATACTTTGGGTGCGGCCGGACTTATTGAGGCAGGGATGGCGGCGCAGGCTTTACGGCGAAGATCAATTCCTCCGACAGTGGGATTGTCCTCTCCGGATCCCGAAGCGGCGGGTTGGGTATCGGCAGCGCCTCGTGTGGTCAGCAGTGATCATGCCTTGTGCGTGAATGCGGGTTTCGGCGGGATCAATGCCGCTGTTATTTTAAAAAGGCGGGATTAAGGTGATATCAGTGCGCGTGACCGCAATGGCTTTTATAACGCGTAACCAGTGCCTGGCCGTGGGACAACAGCGTTGTGAGCCGTGCAGCGGTGCGAAGGATGCCTGCCGGATTCTGCAGGACCGTGGATTTATCAGCGGGCAGCCGAAAAACGGGGGGCGGTTTGATCCGGTCACGCAGACAACTTTTGCCGTGGCGCTGTGGGCCTGTGTTGACGCGGGGCTGCCCATTGGCGGCCCTAAACGCCGGATCGGCATTGTGGGGACCGGCCTGCAGGGATCGCTGGAGGCCAATCGGGCGTTTTTCGCGGATTATGTCAATGCCGGACGGAACAGCGCGCGCAGTAATTTATTTGTGTATACGTTACCGACGACGCCGTTGGCTGAGGCGGCACTGTTTTGCGGATTTACCGGACCACTGTGGTATATGTGCCAGCCTGTGGGCGGGTGGGGGCGAATGATCGAGGAGGCGGCGCGTTGCGCTGCCGAAACAGATATTGAGGCGATGCTGCTGGTGGGTGCTGATGCCAACGAGGCGGTGTGTTTGGTAATGCAAAAAAATGCCGATAAAGAACTGTTCTCTGTTTCATATCTCAAGAAGCATTTGCAGGGCGTTAATGCTCCCGGTGATGTTGTACGTATCCTGGGTGTCGCGCCGGGAATGAAGGGTTCCTGATGAAACTTAAATTGATTTATCCCAAGTGGCCGAAATTGCCGCACCAGCCGGAATTCAACTTGCCGCCGCATGGGCCGGTGTGTTTTGCGGCGGCGTTGCCCGAACGGGTGGCGGTGGATTTTTGCGATGAGAATGTGGAGCCTTTGGTCATTGAGCGTGGCCCTGATCTGGTTGCGATCTCCTGCATGCTCACCTGTCAGATCGCACGCGGCTGGCAGATCGCCGATGAGTACCGGGCCCTGGGGCTTAAGGTGCTGTTCGGCGGCATTGCCGTGATGCTGCATGCTGAGGAAACACTGTTGCATGCCGATGCGGTTTTTCTCGGCGAAGCTGAAGGGCATATCCATAAGGTCATCGCTGACGCCGAACGCGGGACTTTAAAAAAGGTTTACGATTTCATGAACGAGCTTCCCGATCCCGCGCTGATCGGGACTGCCCGGCGGGACATTCTTAAGCGGGACTTGTATAATTTTCGCGGGGTGCAGATGGTGGATCTGGTCCATGCATCGCGCGGCTGTAAGTTTAACTGTTTTCCCTGCTGTACGCCGTATCTGGGCGGCCGGAAATTCCGTCCGCGCCCGATCGACCGGGTTGTTGAGGAGCTTAAGAGCATTCCCAACAATCGCCTTTTTCTGGTGGATAATTCGCTGGCTCAGGATGATCAGTGGGAGAAAGATCTTTTTCGGGCGATGATCCCGCTGAAGAAAAAATGGGTCTCGCATCCGATCAAGGACGATGACGAGATCCTGGATCTCGCCGCCAAAGCGGGCTGCTGGTATGTGTATCAGGCGATCTTTGATACCTCGGATTATATCCGCCGGCGGATCAAGCGGCTCAAGGAGCGGGGGATCGGGGTTGAGGGCACGATTATTCTGGGTACAGACGATCACGACGAAGATGCGATCAAGCGTCTGGTCGATTTTTTGCTGGAAGTCGATCTGGACCTGGCCGAGTTTACGATCATGACGCCGTTCCCTCATTCGCCGATCCGCGCTCAAATGGAACAGGAAAAGCGCATTTTGCACAGCGACTGGGTAAGGTATACCGCCGGGGAAGTGGTGTTCAGGCCCGCCCGGATGACGCCGGACGCCCTGCAGAAAATGTATGAATACGCCTGGAACACGTTTTATGCGACTTGCAGCAAGGAGATCAAGATGGCGAAGCTGTACCTGGACGTGATCCATCGCGAGAAGGCGGACGGGACGCATCAGCCGGTAAATTTGAGCCGTCGTCGGGGATGGGGAGCTCCTGCTGTGTCATGAAGATCCTGCTTGTTTCGGCTAATACGGCGGAAACACCTTATCCGGTGTATCCGCTGGGCATGGGGATCGTTGCTGATGCCTTGGAACGGGCGGGGCATGAAGTGGCGCAATTTGATTTTCTTCAGTCCGGCCGTTCATTTGAAAAATTATCTCAGGCGTTGGCGGCGCAGAGCCCGGCTCTGGTCGGGATCTCGATCCGCAACATTGATAACGTTAATCTGCTTAATGAGCAGCATTACATCGATCAGGTGCGTCAGATCGTTAAAACAGTCCGGGCGGCTGTTAAGGCGCCTGTTGTACTTGGCGGTGCCGGGTTTTCGATCATGCCGGAGGCTATTCTTGACGCTGTTGACGCGGATCACGGGATCGTTGGTGAAGCTGAGGCTTCGGTGGTCGCTTTCGCAGCGAGCATAGAGCGCGGCGAACGTCCGGCGCGTTGTATCCGGGCTGATGGTTTGGTTGATCAAGCCGGGATCGGCAGTGCCCGGTATGATGCGGATATCATGAAGTTTTATTTGCAGCACGGCAGCATGGCGGGCGTCCAAAGCAAGCGCGGTTGTGTTCACCGGTGTGTGTATTGCACCTATCCTTTGTTGGAAGGCCGGGTGGTCCGTCCGCGGCCGGTCAAGGATGTTGCTGATGACATTGAACGGCTGGCCAGTGAGCACCAGGCCGGGTATGTATTTTTTACCGATTCTATCTTTAACGATGACGGCGGGCATTATCTGGATCTCCTAAGGGAGATGAAGCGCCGAAAGTTAACAGTACCCTGGACTTGTTTTATTAAACCCGGCAATATTATGCCGGAACATGTGCTGCTGATGAAAGAGACTGGCCTGAAAGCCGTGGAGATCGGGTCGGATGCCGCATCGGATACGGCTCTTAAGGGGATGGGGAAAGATTTTCTTTTTAAAGACATTGTGGCCACGAATGATGTTTTTGTCAGCAACGGGGTCGCGACGGCCAATTTTTTTATGTTCGGCGGGCCTGGCGAGACGAAAGAGTCAGTTCTGGAGGGGATCCGCAATATTGTGGCCCTTCAAAAGACCGTGTCGTTTATGTTCATGGGGGTGCGGATCCTGCCCGGGACGCCGCTTGAAAAGATCGCGATTAATGAGGGCGTTATTCGACAGGGGCAGGAGCTTTTGAGTTCAACGTATTACATATCACCGGCTTTTGACCGGGCCTGGCTTGAACAAGCGCTGACGGAAGGGTTCAAAGATCACCGGTGCTGTTTTTTTCCGGCGGATAAATTCGAATCAGCGACCAAGTTCCTTCATCAGATGGGGTACGCCGGGTCGCTGTGGCAGCTATTGTCACCGGAGAGGATGCGGACGAGGACATATGGAAAACAATAATTCGTTAACAGAACCGCTCTTGTCGAGAACCGTCTGGTGTGTTGTGCCGGTTTATAACAATGCCGCGACGGTGCGCGAGGTGGCGCTGGGCTGCCGCACGTATTGTTCGCAGGTGTTGGTTGTCGACGATGGTTCGACCGACGCTGATGTGCCGGGCCTTTTTAATGGCACAGACATTACGGTTGTTCGTCATGCATTCAACCGCGGCAAAGGCGCGGCGCTGATGACGGCGCTCGACCATGTTCATGCCCGGGGCGGGTCTTTTATGCTGACCATCGATGCGGACGGCCAGCATTATCCGGACGATATTCCTTTATTTCTGAAGGAACTTAGTGAGACGACGATCCTGGTCGGCAGCCGGGATTTTACCGCGGCTAATGTGCCGGGGTCCAGCAAGTTTGGTCGTCAGTTCTCGAATTTCTGGTTTCGGATCGAGACGGGAGTTTCGGCGAGTGATACGCAAAGCGGTTTTCGGGTCTATCCTGTCAAATATTTAAAAGCGCTGGCTTTTGCGGCGCGGGCGTATGACTGGGAAGTGGAGGTTTTGGTGCGTTCAGCCTGGGCGGGCCTGGAGGTGCGTTCGGTGCCGATCCGCGTTTATTATGCGCCTAAGGCCGAACGAATTTCACATTTTCGGCCATGGCTGGATAATATCAGGTTATCGCTGCTGCACAGTCGTCTGGTCGGGCGGGCCTTGATGCCGATGCCGCACAAGCTTTTGGTGGACAGGGTAAAGGCTCCGAAGTTCAATGTCCGGCTGTTCATGGATCCGCGAAAATTTTTTCAAGCTCTTTTGGTGGAACACGCCACCCCGACGGGCCTTGCGGCGTCGGCGTTCGTAAGCATCTTTCTGGCGGTCCTGC
>PEAR01000090.1 GCA_002753745.1 Candidatus Omnitrophota bacterium
TAATGTTTCAACTGATGGTCCATGCGGTCCCGCGGCCATTCGCCGGAAATCGTATGCTTGAGCGCCAGCGTTTTCAAATTCCGGCAGCAGGCGATCCGGTCGATCTTGCCGGCGGGATATGTTTCATTCTTCGCCAGCGCCTCGGCATTCTCGCCGTAGATCATGTTAAGTTTCCATTCCAGCGCCACGCGATCGCGATAAGCGATCATGGCCGGGATCTTGAAATGCGTGTCAATATGCACCAGAGGGATCGGCACATGCCCGAAGAACGCTTTGCGCGCCAGCCATAACAGCACCGTGCTGTCTTTACCAATCGACCACAGCATGCACAGCGCTTTAAAATCGCGGTATGCTTCCCGCAGAATATGGACACTTTTAGCTTCCAGCTTTTCCAGCGAATCCATCAGACTTTTCTCCTGGTATGCAGCCCGCACTCCTTGTGCTCCGGATTTTCCCACCACCAGCGGCCCGCGCGCACATCCTCGCCCGCCTTGACCGCGCGCGTACACGGCGCGCAGCCGATACTGGGATACCCCTGGTCATGTAATTTATTATAAGGCACTTTGTTCTTTCGGATATACGCCCAGACATCCTGTTCGCTCCAGCCGGCCAGCGGATTGATCTTGACCAGGCCATTAGCCTCGTCCCACTCAACCTTGCCGACGCCAGCGCGCGTAAGCGCCTGGTCCCGGCGCAGCCCGCAGATCCAGGCCTTCAGCGTGGACAGCTTCTTTCGCAGCGGAACCACCTTGCGCACCGCACAACATTGCTTACGCAGCTCGACGCTTTTGTAAAACAAATCCACTCCGTGTTGATCAACCATATTCTTGACCGCCTCAGGATCCGGCCGCAAAACATCGATCATGACGCCATAGCGGTCAATGGTCGCCGCCATCACCTCATGCGTTTCTGGCGGCAGTCGAAGCGTATCGAGCGTAAATATCCCGATACCCTGACCCGCCTTGCTGATCATATCCGTCAGTACCTGATCTTCAGCGCCAAAACTCGTTGCCAGTGCAACATTTACAACCCCGAAAGAATTCGCCGCCCAGCTTATTACCTCCTCCGGCCCGCGAGGCTCCAGCAATACTGCCTGTGCTGAAATTTCATTCCTGTTCATAAACGTACTTTCAGAAAAAGTAAATACAACGATACATATATTAATACTATAGACTTAGTGGGGGAATATACCAATACCTTACAAAATGTCAAGAAAGCTTCGCAACCTTTAAAAACTTTCAGAAAAGCGAAGCTTCCTTGCGGGCGACGACACATAATTTTACACTTTCCTATGGAGCAAGAAATTACGTCCGCACCCGTACAAGATCAATGTGACCCTCATAAGGATCAAGACCCGTCAGGCGCACACGCACGTTGAGGCCGACATGCATCCGCTCGGCGCCCCGCACCACCTTGCCCTCGACCGGCGGGTCCATCAGACGGACATACGTGCCTTTCTCGGAAGCGCCGGTGACGATCCCGTCGAACTCATCACCGATACGGCCCATCAGAAGCACTGCGGCCTCGACCTTGCGCATGAACCGCTCGACCTTTTTGGAAGACTTATCGCGGTCAGTACACCAGGCCGCCATCTCAACTAATTCTTTACGGGTATACGGACAAGGCTGGCCGGCCAGCACGGCCTTGATCAGCCGCTGGATGATCACATCCACGTAACGCCGGTTGGGTGCCGTCGCATGGGTATAATCAGACACCGCCAAACCAAAATGGCCGACCGGCGGCTTGCCGGGTTCAAGCATCTCGTATTCACCAGGACCCAGGAGTTTCACCACCGCCAGCGAAAGATCCGCAAAGCGCAGCGCATCAGCAGCTTTACGCTTTAATAAAAACGTTGACAGCTCACGGGCGCTGGGCTCCATCGGCAAACGCTCATGATAAGTCGCCGCAAGCTCCCGGATACCCTGCCAGTTTTTGGGCACCCGAACGATCCGCTGGATGACCATCATCCCGGCTTTCTCCAGCCGGTCCATCACCGTGCGGTTAGCCGCGATCATGAAATTTTCAATAAGATGCTGGGCCTGATTTTCCTGCGGGAGAACCAGCGCCACCACCATGCCGCCCTCCTTGATCACTCGCGTTTCGAGACTTTCCAGCTCGAGCGCGCCCTGCTCAATGCGGAATGTTTTCAGCCGTTCGGCGGCTTCATTTTGCAGCCGAATCTGATCTTCCAGCCCCGGGATCTCCCCGAAGATCGCCGGCGCCGGGCCTTTATTTTCCAGCCACGCGCCAACCTCTTCATACACCAGCTTGGCCTTATTTATGACCAGCGCGGCATAGATCATTCCCTGACGAATACTGCCATTGGCCAGGACCGCGAATTCCACACAAATCGCCCGCCGCGGCGCGCCGGCCCTGAGCGACGAAATATCCGTCGATAACCTCTCGGGAAGCATGGGGAAGGTTTCAATGCCGGTATACACCGAATTGCCATTGTTCAGCGCATGCTCGTCGGCCAGCGACCCCTTGGGTACGAACAGGTCAACATCCGCGATCGCCACCTTGACCTGAATCTCCTGGTCCGGTCCGCGCTCGGCATATTCCAGCTGGTCGAGGTCGAGCGAATCGGCATTGTCGATCGACGACCATAACAGGCTGCGAAGATCCTGCGTGCCCGCCGGAACATTTATCGCGTCAACAGCCAGGGCCGCAACTGCGCTTAAAATTTCAGATGAAAAAACAGGGTCGAAACCGTAGCGCCGCATGGTATTGCGGGCAATAGCATTAAGATCAATGTGATGTTGGTCGGGCATGTTTCTTCTGCCGGGCGAGCCGGGCGTAAAGTTTATCGAGCTGGGCTTTTTGGCGGTCCAGCACTGCCTGCTGTTTCAGGCCGATCGCCTGCTGCTCCTTGATCGCCTCGATCAGCAGGGCCATCAGGCGGTCGTATTCCACCGACTTGTACCCATTACCATCCGTGTGCACGACCTCAGGAACGATCGGCTCCACATCCTGGGCAATAAAGCCAATCCGTCGCCGGGCCGGATCTTTCTTAAAATTAAAATAAACACCCTGCAACGCCAACGCCTTAGCCAAAGCGCCCGTAACAGGAACAATATCTTTTTTTAATCTCCGGTCCGAACCCTGGGAAATCTCCTGTGCCCGTACCATACCGCTGACGGACAACGCATATGACGCATTCGGCTGCATCCCGATCCCGATCTTCCCAAGATGAGCAGCATTATAAATATCAGTGCCGAAAATAGTATTGGCGATCACCAGCTGGCCGGTCGCGTTAGCATCCGGTAACTGGAATTTTCCTGACGAATTATCAGCGATCACGATATTCTGATTCCCGCTGCCCACCTCGGCCCCGGCCCTGGCACCGATAAAGATATTTTGGCTGTAGCCGCCAACAGAGGCTCCGCTGCCTGCGCCGCTGCCGACAGCCACGTTACTGTTCCCTGTGGTATTATTTAAAAGGGCTTGAAAACCTAACCCCACATTATTATTACCGGTATTGTTGCGCAACGCCTGATACCCCAGCCCGGTATTCGGCGTTCCTGTCCCATTATTTTCGAGCACGCTGGTGCCGACCGACGTATTAAATGAAGCCGTGTTCGACTTAAGCGAATTATACCCCGCCGCGGTATTCGAGGATCCCGACGCATTAGTCGCCAGGGCATACGCGCCCAAAGCCGAATTGTCATTTCCCGCCCTATTGGTAAACAGCGCCAGCGCGCCAACCGCCGTATTTCTAGCGCCTGACGTATTAGCAGCGAGGGCAGAATATCCTGCCGCCACATTGCGGGAACCGGTCGTGGTCTGGTTTCCCGCTAAAATTCCGACATAGGTATTGCTGGCTCCCGTCAATGTCGACCCCATGGGACCAGCGCTGCCGCCAACCCCCAACGATGTCGGCGTTACCGCCGGATACGCCGCCAGGGCCGCGGTTCCATACAGGGCGATCTTGCCAGCCACATCAAGCGACGTCTGCGGCGACACTGTTCCCGCCCCGAGACTGTTCTCGACAGACAACTGCATATACCGGCCATCGGGTGAAGGAAAATACGACACCATCGTAACCGTCTGGGAAGCCGCCCAAATATTCGATGCCAGCACAACAGCCGCCAGGGCGCAACTAATGAGAACAAAAATCCGACGCTCATTTCTTCGCATGTGTCCGGCCCTCCTGTCCGTCCGAGGAATCCTTCGCCGCCATCACCTGACGCTGCAAGAGATCGATGCGCGCCTGCTGGTCGTTCACCTGCTTCTCCCGCCTGTCAACCTGACCATGCTGTTCCTTGACGGCTTCGATCAACAAAGCCGCGATATTGCCATACTCAATGGACCGGTACCCTTTTTTATCCACAAGCACCACTTCAGGCAGCACCCGCTCAACATCCTGCCCGATCAAACCCAGGCCGCGCCGGGAATCTTTCTTCAGTGTATAATTGACCCCCTGCAGGGCTCTGACTTTGGCCAGCGCGCCGGTCAACGGAGAAACATGCTCTTTTAACCGCCGGTCAGACACCGTACTAAAAGCAGAGCCCCCAATCCCCGGTGAGACCACATCCAGCGTATACCCTGGAGACGTTGTCCCGATCCCGATGTTTCCACCGGAAGAGCCGAGAGATCGATTGACTTTACTCCCGTATATGGTATTGGCGATCACCAGCTGATCATCACCCGTTGAACTGATTAAATCAGTCGAGTCGCCGATCACGATGTTTCCTGATGCCGTATTTTTAACACTGTCCCCGGCGTTCGTCCCTATAAAAACGTTGTAACTATAATTGTGGTTCCCGCCGTTATCCCCGGAGCCCGCGCCGCTGCCGATCGCCACATTCCCGCTCTCTTTAGTATTCATAAGAGCATTATCGCCCATCCCGACATTATCCGTACCGCTGTAATTGATATTCATTGCTGCATTGCCCAGCGCCGTGTTTTGCGCTCCCGCCACATTGGCGTTAAGCGCATTAGCGCCAACCGCAACATTGGACGCGCCGGACATATTGTTTGCTAATGCGTTAGAACCAGCAGCGGTATTGAAGGATCCCGCCGCATACGGACTGCTTCCTGTCCCATACAAAGCCAAATTCCCCAATGCCGAATTCTGGGTCCCTACCGCAGCAAAAAGAGCTTCGTACCCCGCTCCCGTATTTTCGCCAGCCGTACTACTCCTTACAAAGGAAGCCTGGCCCACCATCGTATTGTACGAACCGATTGTATTTACCCACCCGGCTGTAAATCCGACAAATGTATTGTTCAAAGCAGAAGCCGCCACCAACAAATTACCCCCGTCACCCACTACAAGATTATTCCCGACCCAGCGCAGAGTCTTCACATGATTGAGAGCAATGGTCCCATTGACATCCAGCGTCAAGCCGGGCGTGACCACATTATTCGTACCGACCACCAGCGTCGTATCAACAGATAATGTGGCATATGCCCCGGTCGGCGCAGGATAATAAGCGTCGTAAACGATCGTATTGGCGGCCTCGGCCCCGTGCGCAATCAGCACCACCAGGGCTGAAAAAACAGGAATCAGGATCCGTCTTCTCGGCATCATTTAAGCTCCTCGCGCAAGGCATCGATCTGTTGCTGTTGCGACGCGATCAGGGCGTCGATCTCACGGATCTTCGCCTGCTCTTCCTTGACCGACTCGATCAGCAGGGCCGCCACATTGCCGTAAGAAACCGCCATGATCCCTTTGCCGTCGGATGAAACAACCTCCGGCAGTACCAAGGCCGCATCCTGGGCCACCACGCCGATCTTTGGACGCGGATCTCCCTTCAGATTGTAATGCACCCCGTTTAACGCCAGCACCTTGCCCAGCGCGCCGGCAACAGGCAGAATATTCTCTTTCAACCGGCGGTCAGACGAATACAAAATCCATGTTCCGCGCATGATCCCGTTAACTTCCAGTTTATAAAAATTACCGCTGGCATCATTACATGTCGTCGAAGGCAGCATGCCGATCGCAATACATCCGCCGACCGGATTATATATATCGGCGCCAAAGATCAGATTGCCGATCACCAGCTGGCCGCTGCCGGTCGAATTCAAAGCCGACACGTTATAACCAATCATGATATTTGTATCGCCGCTGGTTATATTCATCCCGGCTTTAGCGCCGATAAAAATGTTCCCGTTGCCGCTCTCCAGCTTGCCCCCCGCTTCGCTGCCGATCGCGGCATTATTGTTTCCAGCCGTTAAAGCTACAAGAGATTGATACCCGATCGCCGTATTATTGTTACTGTTATTGGTCAATTGCGCGGCAGCATAAGCGCCAAAAGCCGTATTATTGATCCCTCCTGTATTTGTCGAGAGAGCAGCAGGGCCAACCGCTGTATTAAAATTACCGACATTTCTATTTAACGTCCAGTATCCCAGCGCTGTATTGTAAGCACCAAAATTATTCGAATACAACGCAGAAGAACCCAAAGCCGTATTGTACCCTCCCGTATCATTGCTAAAAAGAGCGCTTGTCCCTACAGCCGTGTTAAACGAACCTATTGAATTCGTGATCAGCGCCTGATACCCGACAGCCGTGTTATATTCACTGGTAGCAACAGCAGCCCATTTTCTTGTATTAACACCAGCGTCACTGCCGACAAAAGTATTAAAATCCGTCGCAAAAGACCCCTGGTTATTTTCAGACCCGACCACCAGGCTGGTTGTACCTCTGATGAACAGCATCGGCTTCTCGTTAACCCCGATCTTCCCGTACACATCCAGGCTCTCGGCGGGCGTTATCGTGCCGACACCCGTATTGCCGGTAACAGTAACATTGTGATAGATGCCGGTCCGGGCCGGAAATTTTGTTGAAAGGACTACCTGACCGGCGAACGCCGGGACAACAACAGAAAGGAAAGCAATAAGATTGAGCACAACCGGAACAATCAACCGCACTATAGCGTTCTGTCTAAAACACATGCCCGGACATCTCCTGCAGATAATAAGGTAAACGAATGCTGCCAAGAGCCAGTATATCATTTTAATTGCCTGGCACAAGATATAGGTCATGGATTGCGCGCTCCCAGGAAAAGCACTCTCCAGCGCGCCGGCGCGCGGCCCGTTTCATCGTGGTAAACGCTTTGGGTTCATCCTGGCGCAAAGCACGCGCCTTCACCACCGCCGCTACCCAGGCGCCGGCATTGTCGGCCGGCACCACCCAGCCGGTCTCCCCCGGCACAATCACTTCCTGCGGCCCGCCAGCGTCGGTCACCAGCGCCGGTAATTCACAGGACTGCGCCTCCAGCACCGACATGCCAAACGTGTCCATCGTGCTCGGAAAAACAAAAAGGTCAGCCAGCGAATACAGCAGCGGCATATCCTTCGGCTCCCGTCGGCCGGTGAAAATGACCCGCGGATATCCTTTCAACGACAACTTTATTTCCTCAAGCATTGGCCCGTCGCCGGCGATCACCAGGTTGATGGTTTCACCCCGATCAGCCAGCTCCCGGTACACCCGGGCCAGAAAACCCAGGCTTTTGTCGCGGCTGACGCGTCCGGTATAAAGCAGTGTAAAATTATTGTCCAGGCCGTAACAGGCGCGCAACGCGCTCATATCGCCCGGCACCGCCGCAAACAGATGCTGGTCGATCCCGCGCTTGAACAGCCGCAGCCGCCCGCCGTCGTAACCGTGAGCCGCGAGCATCTGTTGTGCCCGGCGTGTTGGCACCAGCACCTCGTCCATCAGGGAATAAAACCAGCGCACATAACCCTGCACCGCGCTGACCACGGTGCCGCCGCTTAAGCCCAGCTCGGCCATGCGGGTGAAATCGGAATGATAGATCCCGCGGCAGGGGATCCCAAACAGCCGCGCGGCCAGGACACCGATCAACCCCGCAGGGCCCGGCGTTGAAATGACAATTTCGCTCGGCGCTTCATCGTAGACCTTCTCCAGCGATTTTAACAGCGACGGAAAACGCAGCGCAAAGCCCTGATAAAAATCAGGAGAATATTCATAGACGATCGGAAGGTCAAGCCGGGAAGGCGAAACCTTTGCCCCCGGCGCCTGCACGGTCACCAGCTTCAGTTTCAGGCCACGCGCCTCAGCTTCTGCGGCAAAGCCTTTCAGCGTGCCAGTCACGCCGTTAAGGTCGTCAAGCGTGTCGGTGAACCACAGGATCTTTTTTTCTTCCGGCGCCACGGGCCCGAGAAAGGCCGCGCGCAGGTCGTCCATGATCGCGCTCGACTGATGCAGGTGGCGGAACGTCCCCAAAAACGGCAGCGACAAAAAGAAGGACCGGAAGACGGCCGTAATGCTGCTCATCAACCTAAGGATATCGCCTTTAACAAACCCTTCGCGGAACGCCTCGATATTGGAAATAAAAAATTCATCCTCGATCCCCGCGACCGTTTCGTAAATCAGATCGATCCGCTCCTGATGGGGCATGTGGGGGTTATGGACGAGTTTGCGTACCAGCGCGCTCACCTGGGAAGCCACGAGCCGGGCATTGCCCTTGCGGCTGCGCTTGAGCTGTTCGATCTTCAGCTGCGTTTTCCAGCCCAGGCTTTTACCGTCAAAAATAGCCCCGCACAATTCATCCCACGCCCGCTTGACCGCCGAGCCGCGGCGCCCCCGCGAATACTGGTAGGCGATCTTTAAAAAAGTATAGACCTGCGTTTTATAGTGATTGCTCCGCCCGCCGCTGTCCGAAGCGCCGGTGCGCAGCGCCGTGAGGAACCCGGCCGTCCCTATCCCCTCGCACAGGGTGAATGTCTCGCCGATAAAAAGCCCGGCATGTTCATCCGATCCGCCGGTAAACGCCTTGCGCCATGGCTCGGCGCCGTGAGGGCGGATCAGGTGCTTGGCCCGCAACTGCTCGAGCTTCAACGGGGTCAGGCTTTTTAAAACCTGCTTAAACAGATCATTATACGCCGCAACGCGCGCACCGTTTACCGTCTCAAAAACATTAAAAAGCAGCAGCAGTTTCTCGATCACACCAAGGGTAAGCTTGCCATTGACGCTGTACGAAGGATGCGCCACTGCATACGGCAAACCCGCCGCCAGAACATATTCCCGCAGCTGATAGATGTCCGACCGCAGCCGGTCCATCTCCCGAAACTGTTCGGGCGAGAAATCATAGACCAAAAGATGGATCGCGCAGCCATCCTCCGGAAAAACCGTGGTCAGCTCAACGCCCATGAAAGAGTCATCGGGATACTTTTCAACCAGCTTAAGCGCGCCGCCGATCGCGTTGTGGTCAGTAATGGTCACGCAATCCATGCCGCGCTCTTTGGCCGCGCGGTAAACCTCCTCCACCTCGGTATAGGATTCCTGCGTGCCGAACTTCCTGAGCACGGCATCCGCCGGATTGGAAGAATATCTGGAATGGACGTGAAGATCGGCTTTTAACATGGCAAATTATTTTCCTGTTACCCTGAACATGGTCCGCGGCAATTCATAAAGACTGATGGCGGCCTGGTTAACGCCGTTACGACGCGCCATAATAATTGTCCCTTCGTCGACAAAGACCGGCGCCCATCGCGCATCATTGAGCCGGCGGATCAAAAACGGCTGCGCCCAGGGCGTCGCATCGCGCCGGTAAAAATAGATCAATTCAAACCCATAACGCCGCGCCATTTCGTCCCAGACCCGGTCATCCTCCTGCATCGGGATATAGGTGCGTTTGAAAAAATCTACCGGATATGCTTCAGGTCTATTATCCACAAAAGGGCGCACATCCGGAAACAGATTAAAAATTAAATAGCCGCCGATATCATAGTTATTGAACACCGGCCCTTTAAGCCCGGCGTCTTTAAAAAATACCGCCGACC
>PEAR01000009.1 GCA_002753745.1 Candidatus Omnitrophota bacterium
TGGATTCAACTGGCGCATTGTGGTTCCAGGGAAAACTGGTGGGCAAAAAGTTTGCCGCTTTTGTTTCGGCAGGAAATACTGAAGGCGGAGGAGATTTAACGTTATCGGCGTTACATACCTATGCTAAATACATGGGCATGCTTTCAGTTCCCTTATCCGTTAACACCCTTCCAGGTGAAAATGTTAATGCCTTTGGTCTCATTCAATATTCAAACGGAAAAGCACCGGAGGCCCTCGACAACAGGACGCTCCGGATTGTTGAACACTGGAGCCGGACATTTTCCTTATGACTACTATCGAGCAGCGGAAACACCTGCGTTATGAAACAGATGTTAAAGTAAAGTTCTATGTTCCGTATGATTTTAAGACTGAAGTTGATTTCTCACTTGCTGAAAAGATTACAGCAGAAAAATATATTGGCTATTCCAAGAATATATCGGTGTTCGGTTTGTGTATTGAATCAAATAAAGAGCTTAAAGTCGGCGATCACCTCTGGCTTGAGCTGCATATGCCCGATTCCCCGGAGATCGTTTATATGCAGGGGATAACGCGCTGGGTCCAGTTAAGCGTCGTTACGCCTGAATCACCCAAGATGTTCCTTCTGGGAATAGAAGTCGATGTTGTGGATGGTGTAGATGTTGAGAAGACTGTCTACTATGATCAGAAATACGGCGTTTTCTGGAGTGAACTTCTTGAACGTATCCTGGGCAGCTTTGCTCAATTACATAAAAAGAAGCCGACTCAGGTTGTTTTAAGGGGCATCCTTAAGGATAATACCGGCTGTTATCTTATGGTTAAGCGTTCACATGAATCTAAAACGTGGCCTTCAAAGTGGGAGTTCCCCGGCGGTAAAGTCGAGCCCGGCGAACATACAACATCAGCTCTAAAGCGCGAGTTCCACGAGGAAGTGGCGCTTGAGGTTGCTCCGCTGCAGCGATTTATGGACTTTACTTATGAACGTCCCCAGGGCAATGTTGAATATAAGATCTTTCTTGTTGAGAAAGTTTCCGGTGAGGTTGCAATCAGTGCAGAGCATGATGAATTCGGCTGGTTCTCGATCGAGGAGATGATGAAACTGGATGTTTCTCCGCCATTGGTTGACGTTATCGAACGTTTGGGGGCGCTGCCTGCCTGAGGATTTTTATGCGAATGATCAGCTGGAATGTTAACGGCATCCGTGCGGTGCAGAAAAAAGGATTTCTTGAATGGTTCCGTAAGGAATCGCCTGATATCCTTTGTCTTCAGGAAACAAAAGCAGAGAAATCACAGCTGGATGCTCAGCTTCTCGAAGTGCCGGGGTATTCTTCTTTTTGGTGTTCTGCTGAAAAAAAAGGTTATAGCGGCGTTGCTGTTTATACTAAGTTAATGCCTGAAGCCGTTGATTACGGAATCGGTGATAAAATATTCGATTGCGAAGGGCGCACTGTCAGACTCGATTTTAAGGATTTTGTACTATTTAATATTTATTTTCCTAACGGCGGCGCTGGTAATAAGAGAGTGCCTTTCAAACTGGCGTTTTATGATCGTTTTCTTAAAGCGGCAAATGAGTGCCGCAAAAAGGGCAAGGCTGTTATTTTCTGCGGTGATGTGAACACCGCCCATCAAGAGATCGATTTGGCCCGTCCTAAAGAAAACCAGAAAAATACCGGTTTTCTGCCCGAGGAACGTGAATGGATCTCGTCTTTTGTAAAAGCAGGCTATGATGATACGTTCCGCCACTTTAACAAAGACGGCGGACATTATTCCTGGTGGGATTATAAAACTGCAGCGCGCGCAAGGGATATAGGCTGGCGGCTCGATTATTTTTTTGTCAGTAAGGATCTTTTGCCCCGTCTGACCAATGCTTTTATTCTAAAGGATGTTATGGGGTCTGATCATTGCCCTGTAGGCATTGAATTATCGTAGATCTTCATGAATGGGGAAACCTGCCATTTATCTGAGAGTAATCCGGGTCTTTTTTATGATCATCATTCTATTCTTTCTATTTAGTTTCTTGACTGGTTCTGCCCAAGCTCTGGAGGTAGCTAATGTTGCGGCCTTGCCGACGGATAGCAGCGCCAGGGTCTTTACTCTCTTAAGCCCGTCATTTAAGCAGGGTGATATGATTCCCGATAAATATACCTGTCGGGGGATTGATCAAAATCCTCCGCTGACGATCACAAATATTCCTTCAGGGACTAAGTCCATGGCATTAACGGTTCATGATCCGGATGGCATTTCAGGCGTCTGGGTACACTGGGTAGTTTTTAATATTCCGCCATCCCTGACGTTGATCAAACAAGGGATACCGCCGGGCACACAAGCGCTTAATGATTTTGGTAATTTCTATTATTGCGGGCCGTGTCCGCCTGATCAAAAGCCGCATCACTACATTTTCACGTTGTATGCCCTGAACGCTTTTCTTGATACCGTAAATGAAGGTTCAACCAAAGACACCTTGGAAAAGGCGATGTCTGGCAAGGTTATTGCCAAAGCTGAATTGACCGGGATATATCAGAATGTAAATTGGAAATAGTTTATGTTGTCTTCTTTGCTGAAGTTTTTTTCAAGGCCAGGACGTAAAAGTAAAATTCTGTTGAATGTGTGGCATGAGATTAATGATAATCTTGAACGTTTCTACGTGATCGACCAGCGGCAGTTCATTTCATCCGATTTTAGTCTTCAGGCATGGGGAGAAGCTTGTCATTATCCTGGATTGACGTTTCCAGAGGAGGTTCTTGAATATGCCGCTGTCATTGAACAATTTAATGACGCGTTCACCGATATGCAGATCTTTGAAAGGTCATATTCGGCTTCTTTGGCAAAAAAAACCAGGGCAAATGCCGAGATTTTACATGCAAAAAAAGAGTTTCTTGATAATATGGTCAAACATATTAAGCCCCGTATCCTGCTTGCCCAGCAAGCTCTGTTTTTAATGTTGGAACAAAAATAAATGCCTACAGAAATCTTTACTGTTTCAGAAATCAATGGTTTGATCAGAGACGTTGTTTCTTCCGGTTTTCCATCCTCTTTGTGGGTCTGCGGCGAGATCCAGAACCTGGACCGCTACAAAAGCAAAGCACATTTGTTCTTTGAGTTAGTCGAGAAAGACACTAAGGCTGGCGAGATCAAGGCGAAGCTGGGTGTTACAATATGGGCCGGGGTTCGTCCGAAGATTGAGACATTGTTGAAGAAAGCCGAAAATGCTTTCGAGTTGAAAGACGGCATCGAAGTCAAGTTTTCCGGCAAAGTTGATTTTTATCCTCCATACGGGACCTTACGTTTTGTTATCGACAATATTGATCCGGTTTACACCCTGGGCAAGATCGCGCAAGACCGCCAGAAATTGATCGCTGAGTTGACCCAAGCTGGAGTTCTGGCAAAAAATAAGGAAAAAGAGCTTCCTGCTTTGCCGCTGCGCCTTGGGCTGATCTCGGCCTTTGACTCGGCGGCTTACAATGATTTCCTGGATGAACTTAAAAAAAGCGGATTTGCTTTCAACGTAAGTTTCTTTAATGCTGTCATGCAGGGAAAGAATTGTGAAGCTTCAATTTGTGCTGGTTTAAAATTGCTGGGGAAGACTGCTGATCTTGATCTTCTGGTCATTACACGCGGAGGCGGATCGATCGCTGAATTAAGTGCTTTTGATTCAAAAGCGATCGCGCTGGCTGTTGCGGCCTCTTCCTGTCCGGTAATAACGGGGATCGGCCATGAGATCAATACTTCCGTGACCGATCTTGCAGCGCATACGTTCGCCAAGACACCGACAGCCGTTGCCCAGTTCCTGGTGATGAGGGTACGAGCCGCTGTTGATGCCCTGGATGCCAGCCAGGCTGCCCTGGTCGACCAGACGCAGGAGATTCTACGTGCACAGGAGATCAGGCTAAAGAACAATGCATTAAAACTTCGGGAGTTGACACGAATTTTATTAAAGTCCCATCAGGAAACTCATGTGCGTTTTTATCAACAGCTCAAGCAGGTCCCGTTACGCTCCTGCTTGTCGGCCCGGCGGGAATTGACACTTCAGCTTGAACGGATCAGGCGCTCGGTTCAATCGCGATTCAAAGCCGCGCGGACAACCAATGAATCATCCGAAAAATTGATCTATATGGCTTCTCCGATCAGGATCCTGAAACGCGGATTTTCGATAACACGGCTTGCTTCAGGGAAACTTGTTCGCCAGTCGACTGATGTGAATGGCGGAGACGAGCTGATTACGGAATTGCCCGATGCTAAAATAACAAGTATTGCAAAGTGAGGATACGATGGCAGATTTAAAATATTCAAAAGCAATGGAAAAACTGGAAGATATTATCAGCAAGATCGAGAACGAAGAGATCGATATTGATGAACTTTCCGAGAAGGTCAGGGAGGCGGCGGCGCTGGTCAAGGTTTGCAAGGACAAGATCACCAAAGCTGAAGTTGAGGTTAAGGATATTGTTGAGAGTTTTGACAAGGAGTAAACTGCTATGGCCTGGCAAAAAGTCGCTAAGTTAACTGATGTTAAGGACGGGCATGGGATCTCTGTTGTCGCTCCGGGGAGAAAGAAACCCATCGCAGTTTTCTGCTGCAATGGTCAGTTTTTTGCCCTGGCGGATGAATGCTCACACGCGTATGCTCCATTGTCCGAGAGCGACGTTGAGAATTTTATTGTGACGTGCCGCTGGCATGGCGCTCAATTTGATGTCCGCTCCGGCAAAGGGATCGGGACGCTAGCTTATGCCGATGTCAGATCGTTCCCGGTCCGCATTGAAGACGGATCGATTGAGGTTGAGGTATAAAGGAGATCCTTATGTCTGATTGCATATTCTGTAAAAACCTTCCTAAAGTCATGGAGAATGATCTGGCGTATGCGCTTTATGATATCGCCCCTATTTCCAAGGGGCATGCACTTATTATTTCGAAACGTCATATCGAACAGGTTTTTGATGCAACTGCGGAGGAGACCAGGGCCATGCGTGAACTGGTCAGCGCGATGCGCGAGCGGCTGATGAAAGAGCATTCTCCCGACGGATTTAATATCTGGGCTAATTGCGGCAAGGCTGCCGGCCAGGTGGTGATGCACGCTCATATTCATCTGATCCCGCGTTATGCCGGTCAGGTTATCCACATCAAGGATCATTTGAAAGGGAATATCGAATGAAATGGCTGAAAGTGTCGGATTTTAAAGATATCCTCTATCATAAAGCTTCAGGCATAGCGAAGATCACGATCAACCGGCCTGAAGTTCGTAATGCTTTCCGTCCACTGACCGTTTCGGAAATGATGGCGGCTTTTGATGATGCACGTAATGATGCGGCGATCGGTGTTATTATTCTTACCGGGGCCGGTGACAAGGCTTTTTGTTCGGGAGGAGACCAGAAGATCCGAGGGACTGCCGGCTATGCTGACGGTCAAGGGGTGGACCGGCTAAACGTCCTTGATTTTCAGCGACAGATACGTACCTGTCCGAAACCGGTGATCGCTATGGTCGCCGGATATGCCATCGGCGGGGGGCATGTGTTGCATATGTTGTGTGATCTTACGATCGCGGCGGATAATGCGATCTTTGGCCAGACGGGGCCCAAGGTTGGTTCTTTTGACGGCGGGTATGGCGCTTCATATATGGCCAGGATTATCGGCCAGAAAAAAGCCCGTGAGATCTGGTTTCTTTGCCGGCAATATTCTGCACTAGAAGCTCTAGATATGGGGCTGGTCAACAAGGTTGTCCCTCTGGATCAACTGGAAAACGAAACCGTGATCTGGTGCCGGGAGATCCTGGCGCAATCGCCGTTAGCATTGCGCTGTATCAAATCAGCGCTCAATGCAGATTGCGACGGACAAGCCGGGTTACAGGAACTGGCCGGCAATGCCACGCTGCTGTATTACATGACCGATGAAGCAAAAGAAGGCAAAAATGCTTTCATTGAAAAACGTAAACCCGATTTTACGAAATTCCCCCGGCATCCATGACTCCAGGCATTTACTCTTTTAAGAACTGGCTGCTGGCGATACGCCCCAAAACATTGTGGGCTTCTATCGCTCCTGTCTTGATTGGCACTGCCATGGCGTATGGTGACGGCGTCCACCATTTTCCTTCTGCTTTCGCAGCCCTTCTCGGGGCATTCTTTGTCCAGATAGGTACTAACCTGGCTAATGATTATTTTGACGGTAAGAGTGGCGTTGACATGCCAGATCGTCTTGGACCTGTTCGTGTTACCCAAGCCGGACTTATTCCGCCTTTAGCCGTTAAGTGGGCTTTTATCGCTTGTTTTCTTATCGCTGGCCTGGTGGCTTCATACCTGGTAGTGCGAGCCGGATTTCCGGTTTTGATCATTGGTATCCTTTCGATCCTTTCGGGGATCTTTTATACTGCCGGGCCGAAACCATTATCACATTTAGGTCTCGGTGATATTTTTGTCTTAATTTTCTTTGGCCCGGTGGCTGTTGCCGGAACATATTATGTTCAGTCCTTTGAATGTAATGGAGCTGTGATCGCTGCTGGTTTCGCGCCGGGACTTTTTTCTGCCGCGATCCTGGCCGTGAATAATTTACGTGATATAAAGACCGATGACCGGGCTGGAAAGAAAACATTGGCCGTCCGCTTCGGCAGGACTTTTGTTCGGGCTGAGTATTTAGTTTGTATTGCTGCCGGCAGTTTTATTCCGGCCTTGGTTTTCTTGATCACCAATGAATTTCCAAAAACGTTAGTTGCTTCACTCGTATTTTTACTGCTTTTACCTGCCATCAACACTGTTTATACGTCTGATAATGGTGATGAGCTAAATGCGGCACTGGCACAAACAAGCAGGGTTCTTTTTATTTATGCCGTGATCTTTTCGGCTATGTGGGTTTTCTAATATGGCTGCTATCCGTAGTTTCTCTATCATACCGTATTCAATCCCCATGATTAGACCGTTTACTGTCAACGGTGAGGTGATGGCGAACCGTGACGGCGTCATTTTTGAGGTTTACGATCAGGATGGTCACTGTGGTCGGGGAGAAGCGGCACCTTTGCCTGGAGTCAGCCCGGAACCATTAAAGAAAGTGATCCATCAATTAAAATGCCTGGAACTCGACTGGGCAGGACGCTCCTTGCCTGATAAATCAAACATTATTTGCGTGCGTTTACAAAAAGATCTCGATCGTACTTTATTGGCGCCATCCGTTGTTTTTGCCTTTGAATCCGCAATCCTGTCTTTAGCCGCTAACGCGCTAAATGTTTCGCTGGTTGAATTCCTGGGAGGACTGCTGCCGAAAGCTGTACGATCGGCCTGCCTGATCCAGGGGGATGTCAATTCAGTCCGTTCTTCTGGCGCCTTGTACGCGGCTGAGGGATATACGGTATTCAAGTTGAAAGTTGGCAGCAAGAATATCCCGCTGGATGTTTCTAAAGTTGAAGCGTTGAGAGAAGTGATCGGTTTTGAAGGGCGCATCCGCCTGGATGCCAATGGCTCCTGGCCGCTGTCCGAGGCTGTTTCTTTTGCCGGTGCGATTGGGAAATCCCAGATCGATTTTATTGAAGAGCCTTGTGCTGATGAGAATGAAAATGAAGAGTTCTTCAGGCGTACGGATATGAACTGGGCGATGGAAGCACATGCGACCCGTCGCCCTTTGGTAGATTGGGAAGGCGTTCAAGGATTGAAAGCTGTTGTTGTGAAACCTATGCTCTACGGTGGTGTGTCTGGTTTTGCAGAAGTCAAAGACATCATCGGGAGAATCGGTGCGGACATGATTGTCAGTTCTTGTTTTGAATCTCGCGCCGGTCTTAAGATATTAGCGAACCTGGCAGCGATGACAAACGCCCCTTGTGGTTTAGGGACTGCTGACTGGCTGGACGCGGCGTCTTCATCCCTGCTTGGAAAAGGCGGTATTATTCTACCTTCTGATTATGCAAATACCTGACAATGCTGATGCAATTATTTGGAATGGGCGGTCTTTTTCATGGTCGCTTTTGACCAGCTATGTCCATAGTACGTCTCGACGCTTGAAAGAGATTGGCGTTAAACCTGGTAGCCGGGTGCTGGTCGAAGGGATACCTGCGGCCGGGACAATGATCATTTTTTTGTCTTTATGGCATATCGGCGCGATCGCCTGTCCATTTGATCCGCGATTGACCGGCCCGATGGCCGCCGACATTCGCCGGAAGATCGAGCCGTTTTTGCTGTTATCCGCAACGGCGCCGGATCCGCGATTCAAGGGACTGCGTTTATTTGAGATCAATGATGTGATTTGCGTTGAGCCGGTGGAGCAGTTTATGGCCGGCATTCTTGAGACGCAACGCCTTAGTGTTGATCAAGGTAACGCGACGATCATTTTTACAAGCGGGTCAACTGGTGAGCCAAAGGCGGTGCTGCACTCTTTGAAGGCGCATCAGTTCAATGCTATAGGAGCGGCGACGATCATTCCTTTTACGGCAGGGGATACCTGGCTGATGGCGTTGCCGTTGTATCGGATCTCTGGGATAGCTGTTATTTTTCGAGCCCTTCTGGGTGGCGGCACGATGGTTTTTCCTCAGCGCAGCCAGATGAACGCCGATGAACTATCTGCCGCTATTGTTAAATACCGTCCGTCGCATATTTCTCTGGTTCCAACTCAATTTCTCCGATTGACGCAAATACTTAATCGGGTTGACTGGCAATGTTTCAAAGCAATTCTGATCGGCGGGGCGCCGATTCCTGAACGCCTGATTTCGATCGCGGCAGAGCTTGATCTGCCTGTTTATTTAACTTACGGCATGACTGAAACCGGGTCTCAGATCGCAACCAGTTATTATCGGGACGCCCGGGAGCATGGCGCTCGTGTTCTGCCTGGGCGTGAAGTTTGCTTGATCGATCATGAAATATGCATTCGCGGCGAGGTGCTTTTCAGCGGCTATATCGATGGGCAGACGATCAATCGATCGGTCGATCCTGAGGGCTGGTTTCACACCGGCGACATAGGCGTGTTTAATGACGGATACCTGATGATTACCGGCCGACGTGATCGCATGTTCATTTCCGGTGGCGAGAATATTCATCCTGAGATGATCGAAAAGGTCCTGCTCAGCCTTGACGGTGTTGTTTCGGCCAGGATTGAACCTAAAAATGACCCGGATTTTGGCCAGGTTCCCATTGCTTATTTAAATTTGAAAGATGGCGTGAATTTTAGCGACAAAGAGATTAAGTTAGTTCTTAAAGGGATCCTTTTGCCGTATCAGGTCCCCAAAGAAATTCACATTAACGCCGGTTATTATTTTCCGGAAAAATAAACTGAAAGGCTGATATGTTCCAATACAAAACGCAGATTTTCCTTCATCATACGGATGCGGCAGGCCGGCTTTTTTTTGGTAATCAGTTTTATTTGATTCATGAAGCTTTTGAGACGTTCCTTGAACATATTGGTTTTTCTATTGCTGACATGATGAATGACCCTGAATTTACGTTTCCTTTGGTTCATGCCGAGAGCGATTATAAGTCAATTTTGATAGCGGGCGATCGTATAACCATTTCCGTAGCGGTCGAGAAGATTGGCGATTCCTCGGTAACCATCTGTTATGAGATCCGCAAGGCTGACGGGACATTGGCAGGGACGGCCAAGACCGTTAGTGTGATGGTTAGACTGGCAACCGGTCTTAAAGCGCATATTCCTGATGAATGGCGCAAGAAATTTAAAATTACGAATTGAACTTTCTTCATATTTTGTTCAAATATCTTCTTGTGTAACGCGCTGCCTAATGTTATCCTTTAGCATCTTCTGACATATTAAACGAAAAGGAACCTGCCTTTATGAAGAAAATCATCTCTTTGTTTCTCGTTTTGATTCTTTCGTTTAATCCTGTTTTAACCAGAGCAGATATGCTCGTTACGAGTCTTCAACTTCCAGTTCCTGGCGTGATGGTTAATCCTTCCGAAACGTTTTCTCCGGCACTTTTACGTGGCCTGGTTGTTCATCCCGACAAACCGCTCCAGTTTGATTTTATCGTGGATCATGGTGAAAATCAGCTTAATGGGGAAGCACTAACTGCTGAATCACAAAGCCTGGTAAATTATTTTCTTGCTTCGTTAACTGTGGCGCAAAAAGATCTTTGGGTCAACCTGTCACCGGTTGAGCATGACCGTATTATTCCTGACGCATTGATCAAAACCGAGTTGGGTCGTGACCTCTTAGCCCAGGATTACATGCTTAAACAAGTGGCCGCTTCTTTAATTTATCCCGAGAACGGTTTGGGCAAGATGTTCTGGAAAAAAGTCTATGACGAAGCTTACCAGAAGTTTGGTGTCACGGAGATCCCGGTGGATGTTTTTAATAAAGTGTGGATCGTTCCCCAGACGGCTTCGGTTTATGAAAAGGGAAATGCGGCCTATGTTGTGAATGCTCATTTAAAGGTAATGCTCGAGGCTGATTATATTGCCAAAGGCCTGAAAGGTGACACGGCTCAATCCGCTTCTGAGAGCAAACCTGTTGATGACCTGACAAAGCAGGTTCTTCGTCAAGTGATCGTTCCGGCAATTGAAAAGGAAGTTAATGAAGGCCGGAATTTTGCCAAGGTTCGTCAGATTGTTTATTCCATGGTGCTGGCCCAGTGGTATCAGGATGTGCTGAAAGAAAGTGTGCTCAACAAGGCCTATGCCGGCAAGGGGAAAGTGGCGGGGATAGATCTGAGCGATCCGAAAAACAAGGAAATAATCTATCAGCAGTACATGGCGGCGTATAAGAAAGGCGTGTTCAATTATATTAAAGAAGAAAATGACCGTTTAACCAATGAACCTTTGCCAAAGAAATATTTCTCCGGCGGATTTCAGGAAACAAAGATCAACCGTTCACCGGGACAATTGCCAACTGCTTCTGAGTCTACGAAGTTGAGTCTTTTAAAAATCGATGTTAGATCCGGATCTTCTGCTTCGCAGGCTATTTCGTTGCCTGCCAATCCGGCGAAACAAACGTTTTCTCCGAAGGCTTTTTATAACGGCAGCTGGAAAGAAGTTGCAAACAAAGAATTGAAAAAATACCTGCACAATCTGCAAAATCCCGGGGCAGATAAAGTTGTTAGTGACGTATCTCTAGAAGCATTCCTTGATCCGATCAAGGGACCAGCTCAACTTGCCTTGGGTAAAGGTGGTTTAGGGTTTTTGACCGGTGAAACGTGGGGGGCGTACAGTGACCTTGAGCATTGGAAAGCTATGGGAGTAATGCCCCTTTATAATCTCGACAAGAACGGAAATGAAATTGACTGGGATAGTCAGAAAGGTATTCAGCCTGTATATGTTCAAGATGATTTTGGCCGCAGATCTACGTTATCAATGGATATTGATTTCAAAGGAAATAAAGAACGCGTTTATATTTATTGGGTCAATGCCAATGGTACTCCAGTTTTTCTGATAAAACACAGCACTCTTTTTCGCAAGCTTTATCCCGGCGGTGAGGAACAGATTATCCAGTATGGATTTTTTGGACGTGCTTATGTTGAAATGATCAAGCGACTGGGAATTTCTCCCAGTGTTCTGCGGTTAAGTGAGCCACAGTTAATTTTTGTTTTAACAGCGATGCTTAATGATGTTGATTTTTTTCGTTCTCGCGGTGAAAAGAGTGTTTTCGATAAAACATTAATTGCTATGACGACGCATACTCCTGAACGTGCTGCTTTACCAAGTTGGGATAATGTGGAGTGGTTAAAAAAGCTCGTCGGTAATGATCTCGTTCGAGAAAATATTATTGCTTTCGGGAAAATTAATGCCGCTGGCGCAATGGCCTATCTTTCCGATATGATCAATGGCGTTTCACCCGAGCATCGGGACATTACCCGTGAAGCAGTACTGCCAGCCTTTGCTGATAAGACAACCGGGATTCAAAACGGATCTGAACCGCACCTTTGGCGCTCAGAAGCACTGAATGATCTTATTCTTGATAAAGGCATTGCTAATATTACCGGTCAAGAATTGTTTGATATCGGGAAAGCACAAAAAAGTATTTTAAATGCCTATTTAACGGCTAATGGCTTCAGCAATTTTTCAACTATTGATCGACCCTTGTTCGCGGCTGTCCGACGCCTGGTCGAATATAAATCGCAGGCGATTCTGATCCCGATGGTTAAATGGATCGTCGGTGATCCCGATAAAGAGTTTGATACCCCTATTGGGCCCATGAAGGGACTTGGAAGTAATCTTTTGCTGGGTGGTGAGGCTCTTGATGACATCACGCCGGA
This sequence comes from Candidatus Omnitrophota bacterium, assembly GCA_002753745.1. Taxonomy (GTDB): domain Bacteria; phylum Omnitrophota; class Gorgyraeia; order Zapsychrales; family Fredricksoniimonadaceae. The sequence goes on from PEAR01000009.1 coordinate 12,143, forward strand.
GTGGATGAAACAATTCAAGGCATTGGAGCTGGATCCTGAGGTAAGAGGGCGCTTTGTTATGGCAGAACGTACAACCGGAACAGAATTCATGCAGCTGGCGACTTCCAGCGCTGACGGCTGGTTGGTGATGCCGTGGTTAACGCGAGAGGCTTCAGGGACGAGCGATCAGCGTGCCGGTCTTAACGGGCACCTGGTCATTGCAACAGCTACCGGTGGCCCTGTGGAATGGATCGATCACGGCAGTAACGGGTGGCTGGTAACGCCGTTTAAATTTGAACATTATAAGCGAAATATGGATGACGCTAAAGAGTTTCATCGGATCATTTGGGCATTTCAGAACAAGGAAGTCTGGGCCTTGACTCATTTCTATGAAGAAGGCAGACGCCAATTCGCTATGTATATGAATGAGCTAATTACTCTTTATCGCGCTCCTGGCCGCGAGAAGCTTTACAAGGCCATGGAGCTTTCATTTCAGGCAGCACATCGACGAGTTACGATCCATCGAATGGTTCAGGAATACGGGATCATGTTTAATTCTATTGTTGATGGAGTAGGGGTCAAAGGCTTTGAACAACGGCTTAAAAGCTTTGGCGAGAAATGGGATCTGGAGAAACGATGGCAGAAAGAAGGTAATTCTCTTGAGTTTGATACTCCGCAGATTGGAAAACAACTACCCCTTTTGATTAATATCGATGGATTTGATGATTTTGAAGTTTCATTACGCCGCGGTTCCGGGAATTTCGAACTGGATTTAGTCACGGATACAGGCATACTCCCAATTAAGAGTCATAGTGATTTATATATTATTCACGCGAATGATAAATTCCATGTAGCGTTAAAAGCTACACCCGAAGAACTTGTCGATGCAACCTGGTTACGATTTCGGGCGCTTTCAGATAACAGGATGAAGTTAGACGTGGTTCGTTCTGGGGCAGCTCCTGTTAAGCTCACTATTAAAGATGCCTCTGAGATAACGGGTGGTATTGACGTGCGTAATATTCAGGTCAACCGTCAGGGTCAACTACAAGCAGGCGCAATGACTAATACGTCTCTCGAACAGATGATCCTGTCCGCTCCGGCGATCCAGGGGTTTATTGTCAGTATCTCACCGGTAAAAGATCTGGCGGGTATTTTGAAATAATGACCTCCGATTGACAGGGGATGAAAATCGGATTATAACTGATTAAGTCCTATAAATTTAATCAGGGAGGCATTGATGAAAAAAATATTCTTAGTTATGTTCTTGATGATTTTGACTCTTCCGTATGCTTTTGCCGACGATCTTGAAGCGGGTAAGGGCGACCTGGCGGTTACGAATATTTGCCAGGGAACGACAGGTGAGACGGTCCAGAAGACGTTTTATCCTAATGGCAGCCTGGATGTAAAAGCATATTGTAAGGATGGCCAGTTGAATGGGGTTGTCAAAAAATATACAGCTGCCGGAAAGATCCGGATGAAAGCCGATTATCTTAACGGACAACTCCATGGGACCGCCAAGCTTCATGATATTAACGGCAATATACTTTTCAGTGATGAGTATGCCAATGGCGCCCGTACAAAGCGGTCGGGATATGATGCTAAAGGTGAATTGATCCCTTAATAATTCTTTCATTTGATCGATTTTACGAGCCTCCTTCGCTTAAAAACTGAAGGAGGCTTTTTATTTGTCAGGTTGTTTCAAAACTCCTGTTTCTTGCCTAAATAAATATTAGTATTCTCTTTTTTAGGCCAATCCCTTGTGTTATTTTGTTTTTATCACCCCATATAATGTATTTATATATAAGCGGTTAGGTAATGATCCTGCGCCTACTACAAATTTATATCCTCATATTAAGTTTATTTTCGTTGATTTTATTCTCCGGCGATGCGATGGCGGCTAACCTGTATTGGGTTGGGTCTCCAGCCGGGAATATAAGCGATCCTGCCAACTGGAATTCCACGGCGGCAGGTTGCTCGGGAGCTGGTGACGGTTCGGTTCCAGGCGCAGCTGACACTGCTTTTTTTGTGTCTGATTGTATAAATAGCGCAACCATAGATATTGACGGCTGGGATCCATCAGGTTTGTTCATGGCCGCTGGTTATACCGGCGCCATTATTCAGAGTGGATCAAATGCGTTGATCGTTGGATCCGCAGGATGGATTCAGCAAGCCGGTCTTTTTACCGGTAGCACCGGTACTGTTAGTATTGCCGGCGCGTTTACCATTTCTCCCGGCGCAACTTTTACCGCAGGGACCGGGTTTGTTTCACTTTCTGGAGCTTCGGCAACATATGCGTCGCCTGATGTAGCGATAGCATCTACCACCTGGACTGGCGGCACCCTTAGTATTCAATCTGATTTGCCTCAAACACTCCCCGGAAATGAAACATACGGGAATCTGCAGTTGGGGGCATTCTCTGCGTCGTCAATCATCTACACCATGGAATCAACAATAGCCGGAAACTGGACCGTAGATGCCGATGCTGTCGTCGAATTGTCAGGAAATGTTACTGTTAATGGGGATGCGCTGATTAATGGCCGGGTGAATACTAATGGTTATAATATCACTGTCATCGGCAATTTTGATATTGCGCCAGGCGGAACTTTGGATACCCGTCGTGACACAGGGATTGTTGACTCTACGATCACGGTTAACGGCGCTCTTCATGCTGCTGGTACCCTTATCACTGATCCTGCGACACTTATTGATCTTGTCGGCTCATCGGTGATGACCTCTGACTGGACAATCGGCCGCCTGACGATCTCGACAGGCGGGCTATTAACAACTGATGGGTATAAATTATCTCTGTCCGGCAACTTGATCGTCGCCGGCACGTTAAACGCGGCTGCAGGCAGCGGTGGAAATACAACTATTTCAGCGGCCGGGAATATTGATTTCTCAAGCGGCACTTTTTCAGGTTCAGGATCTGTTGTCTTGTTAAATGCCTCAGGAGCGGCGACAATCACCGCTGCCGGAAATTCTTTTAATGTTCTTCAAGTTAATGGGTCCGGTACCTGGACCGTCATTGGGGCATTGACGACCAGCGGGGACTTTACCTTAACGGCCGGGTCGTTCAACGCAGCCGGCGCAACCACTCTTGATATGAATGGTTCTTTTGTAGCGCAGGGAGGAGTATTTATTGCTCCGTCTGCCGTCATGTCTATTGCACGATCGTTAACGTTGGATAATTCAGTCTCCTGGACTCATTCAAACGGCACCATGGTCTTTAAGGGAAAAAATACCAACAGCACAATAACGACTGGCAATAAATTATTTTATAATGCCCATTTCATTGAATCCGGTGACTGGACATTAACAGGCTATCCTGCAGTATTTCATGATGTTGTTCTTCCTTCTGGAACGAGTCTTAATCTTGATAATAATAGCCTGACTGCTAACGGTTCATTTACCGTTATCGGGACACTTAAACTTAACGGGTCTGAAACGGTCACAACGCCCATCCTGAGTGCCGGTTCGACTGTCGAATATACATCTGCCTCAGGCAATTTACCGCTTAAAAATTGGACATATGTCAATCTTAAAACTGATGAATCCGGCGGCGTTTATACATTGCCTGGCAGTTTGACCGTGACCGGGAATTTAATTATCAGCAGCCGGGTTAACACCCTTGGTTTTAATTTGACAACAGGAGGCAATGTTGACATTTCATCCGGGGGCACATTAGACGCAAGTCAATCCAGCGGAACGACCAAGACCTCACTTGCCATATCAGGTTATTTTCATCCTGCAGGCAATTTTATTTCCGATGATACGACGATCTCGATCGGCGCGGGTTCGACGACCATGAAATCCAACTGGACAGTTCATGATTTAACCATTCCTTCGGGTGTCGTTCTTGTAACTGACGGTTACAGCATTGAAATTATTGGCAACCTGAATGTCGATGGCACTCTAAATGCAACGAATGGTGTTGGCGGAGACACCACGATCTTCCTTGCTGGAAACGCCGACTGGACAAATGGATCGTTTACGAATACAAATTCCACGGTCATCCTCAATGGGACAGGGGCACAAAGTATAACTTCGGCCGGAATTAGTTATAACACCTTGACGGTTACTAATTCCTCGGCTGCCGGGGTCAGCTTTGCAGACGCCTTTAATGCCGTTAACTTTACGGATGTCACGCCGAATAGCATTCTGCTTTTTGGGAACAATCTGTCTTATACATTTACGGGAACTTTGAATTTAAGCGGCGGTTCTTTAGGCAATGAGATCGAATTAAACACCCTTAACCGGGGCGCGGGGAATTTTAATTTTGTTCTAAGCGGGGCACAGGCCGTCAGTTTTCTGGACATATCTCACGCTAACGTCAGTGGTGGATTTAATATTAACGCCACCAGCTCTATTAACGGCGGAAATAATAATACCGATGGTAATGCCGGGGACTGGATCTTTGATGCAACTCAGACGACGGTTTTGTATTGGGTCGGCGCAACATCAACAAATTGGAGCACAGCCAGTAACTGGTCAAGTGTCACTGGCGGCAGCAATACATCGTCGGTAGTGCCGGGCAACGGGTATACAGCTGTTTTCGACAATAATAGCGCGGCTAATTGTCAAATTTCTGCCCCGACATCCGTTGACACGGTCCATTTATCAGCCGGGTTTACACATACACTGACGATCGCTGACGCTTTGATCACATCAGGTGATTTTTCAATGAATGCAGGAACAGTCATTGCGACAACAGCAACAACACTTGATATTAATGGATCGCTAGCCGTAACGGCGGGGACGTTTACGGCACCTTCAGCTGTGATGTCGATCGCAAAATCATTGACCATAGATGCTCCGGCGACATGGAATGCCGGTTCAGGCATTTTATATTTTGACCCGGTCACGATTGGGCGCACGATCACAACGAACAATAAGCAGCTGCAACAAGTGATCTTTGATGCTTCACGGGCCGTTGCCGGTGATGTCTGGACCCTGCAGGACAATGTGACGGCCTATTCAATTTCTGTTGCAACGACGTTGACGGGTGCCAAGCTGCTGGATAATGGTAAAACCGTCACGGTCAATAGTCCCACCAGCGCTGACATGATCATCTCATCGACAAGCACCATCTTTTCTTCGACTGGAACCTGGATCATGGCAGCCAACGGACATGCAGCATCTAACGGAGGGTTTACCAATCCGTTTAATAATTTGATCGTGAATTCCGGCCTGACCTGCACGCTGACAGCGCGGACCCAGACATTGACCAAACTGACCCTGGGGGCAGGTGCTGAACTCACAGGAGCCAACGTTGACGTTGTTTTTCCAGGTAATGACGGTTTTGACCAGGGATCCGGTGCCACAGTAACGAATGGACTTGTAGAGGTTGAATACGGAACCGGTACCTGGACACAAAGATCCCTTAATTTGGCAACAGCTTTTCAAGTCCGTGGTTGGGATGCCAACGCTACAGTCCAAATGACCGGTGACTGGACGGTAACGGGGCTTAATGTTTATGCCAATAGCCTGGGGAATACGGAAGCCGATGCTGTTGTCCTGGATACTAATGCGCATAATCTTAATACCGGTGACCTGGTGTTAAGTAACGGTTCAGGAAATCTTGGAAAAGTGCGATTACGTTCCGGAAATCACTTGATCCTGGGGTCGATCTACGCCTTAAATGGGCCACCGCATGGGTATGTATATTTTGATTCATCGACAACGACGGTACGGGGAAATATCGACGGTTCAGGATTGGATATCGATATGGGTAGTGCCCGCATCAATTTAGCGGGGAATTTCAGTCTGAACAATGTTTCATCCTGGACATCCGGATCCGGTACACTGGCAATGATAGGCACAAATAATGCCATTTCTAACATTTATACTTTTGCATCGAATTTTAAAACTATCAATAATCTTATCTTGAACGGCATTGAAACGGGAGCTAATCGAGACACCGTAAGGCTGGTGGATGCCATGTCGGTCAGCAATAGCGTCAGTATCCATCAGGAGATCATAGATTTGTCGACGAATAATGCGTCATTAACGCTGGCGGGCGCCTTGACGGTCGACGCGACCGCTGCTTTTATTGCCGGAACCGCCCCCGTCACACTAGCAGGAACATCAGCGAGCTATAAATCCCCGGACATAACGATCGCTTCAACAACCTGGACCGGCGGTACACTCAATATCCAATCTGATCTTTCGCAAACATTGCCCGCCCATGAAACCTATGGAAATCTTCAGTTAGGTGCGTTTTCATTATCGTCAACGTTTACCATGGGTTCAACCATTACCGGTAATTGGACAGTCGATGCCGATGCCATTGTTGAATTATCGGATAATCTTATTGTTAATGGTAATGTTCTGGTTAATGGCCGAGTTAACACGAATGGTTTTAATCTGACGGTGGGCGGTAATTGTGATATTTCTTCCGGCGCAACCCTCGATGCCCGACAGGATACAGGGACGAAAAAATCAACGATTACGATCACGGGTTATTTCCATCCGACCGGTGTTTTTATTTCTGATGATACGACGATTTCTATCGGCGCAGGGTCAACCACCTTGACATCCAGCTGGACTGTGCAGGACTTGACCATTCCTGCGGGCGTTGTCCTGGTTACGGACGGTTATAATGTTAATGTAAACGGAAACCTTAATGTAGATGGAACCCTGAATGCGACCAACGGTGCCGGCGGCAATACCACGATCACGCTGGCCGGTAACGCCGACTGGACGAATGGAATATTTACGAATACAAATTCCACGGTCATCCTCAATGGGACAGGGGCACAAAGTATAACTTCGGCCGGAATTAGTTATAACACCTTGACGGTTACTAATTCCTCGGCTGCCGGGGTCAGCTTTGCAGACGCCTTTAATGCCGTTAACTTTACGGATGTCACGCCGAATAGCATTCTGCTTTTTGGGAACAATCTGTCTTATACATTTACGGGAACTTTGAATTTAAGCGGCGGTTCTTTAGGCAATGAGATCGAATTAAACACCCTTAACCGGGGAGCGGGGAATTTTAATTTTGTTCTAAGCGGGGCACAGGCCGTCAGTTTTCTGGACATATCTCATGCTAACGTCAGCGGTGGATTTAATATCAACGCCACCAGCTCTATTAACGGCGGAAATAATAATACTGATGCCAATCCCGGTGACTGGATCTTTGGATCGCCGCAAACGATCACCCTGTATTGGGTGGGCGGCACCTCCACGAATTGGCAGACAGCGAGTAACTGGAAGAGTTATTCGGGAACACCACACATTTCATCAGTGGCTCCAGGCGTGGGGTATATTGCCGTTTTTGACACTAACAGCATGAATAACTGCTTGATATCAGCACCTGTCTCCATTGCTTCGATCCAGTTATTAGGCGGTTTTACCCATACGCTTACGATCACCAGTGCATTGACGACATCTGGTGATTTCTCTATGAATGCCGGCACCATTGCGGCCTCAGCAGCGACGACTCTTGATATCAACGGAACGCTGGCCGTAACTGCTGGCACATTTACTGCGCCGAGCGCTGCCATGTCGATCGGCGGCTCGTTTACATTGAACAACCTTGTTTCCTGGACACATTCCTCAGGGAGCGTGGTGTTCGATTCTCTATCGTCGAGCAACAATATCACAACAAATACCCAAGCACTATATAACGCTTCATTTATCGGTTCTGGAGATTGGACGATAACGGGGAATTCAACGATCGCTAATGATGTTTTGATATCAACGGGCACACTGAAAGCCGGTTCAAACATTTTAAGTGTCGGACGCAACTGGAACAGTTCATCTGGAACGTTCAGTTACGGACTTTCTACGGTAAATTTGACGGGGTCCGGAACTGTCGCCGGTCCGGCTAACACTACTTTCTTTTATAATCTCACTTGTTCTGCTGCGGGCAGAACGACCAATATCACCTCTACCGGACCAGGTATTGCAAATATCCTGACTCTGGGGAATACAGGAATTCTTCAGTCTGCCAGTATCATCCATCTTTACCGTAATTTTGATCCGATCATCAATGCCGGCGCAACGATCACGGCAAGTACCCTCGAATATCAAGGGGCTTCATCGATGCTCCTGGCCGGGACCGCATCAACCGGGATGCTGGCGTTTTCACCAACAGTCAATAATGCCGTGATGACATTGACTTCCGATGTTACGGCCGGCGCCGGGCTAGGCATTTGGGGGGATGGCGGCAGTGGTATTCTGGGTATTCTGGATACTAATAGTCACAGTCTTCACGTAACAGGAGATCTTTCCTTAGGAGCCAGCGCGTTAGACCGTTACGGAAAAATCTATTTAAGAGACGGGTCACATTCAGTGACAGGTAAACTCTTTAATATTTCAGCCAGTATGCCGCCTGCAAATCGGTCAATCATTGATTTCGGCAGCGGTACTATTTCGATCGGTAACAGCCTGGATCTTACCCGGATCGATGCCACCGCGGGAACAGCGACGATCGTAATGACCGGAACGAATAATGGCACGGCCAATACCTACGCCATCATTTCTGACGGGCAATCGATTTTTAATTTGTATATTAATGGTGCTGAGTCAGGGTTGAATAAGGATATTTTTCGTCCCACCGATGTCCTGACGATCACCAACAGCCTGAGTGTTCATAATGATCTCCTCAGTCTGGCGACGTTTAACGTGCCGCTTAACATATCCGGGGCTTTTAGCGTGGATGCCAGCGGATCATTCATTGCCGGAACAGCGCCGGTCACGCTTTCCGGCCCGGGGGCCAGTTATAAGACCGGGAATGTGGTCGCGGCTTCAACCACCTGGACAAATGGGACCCTGAACATTCAATCTGATCTGACCCAAACGCTGCCTTCGAATGAAACCTATGGCAATCTGCAGTTGGGTGCGTATTCCGGCGGGTTAGCTATTACCATGCCGGTTTCAACCATTCAGGGGAACTGGACGGTCGATAATGATGCGACGGTCCACCTCTCAGGGAATGTAATCATTGTGGGAAATGCCACGATCAATGGCCGTGTCAATACGCATGGCTTTGATCTGACAATTGCCGGAACGCTGGACGTAAACGGCATGCTTGATACAACGGATGACCTCGCCGGCGACAGTTCAATAATCAATGTCGCGGGCAACCTTGACCTGAGCGGAGCTTCATTTGTGGCAGCGAATTCAACGGTGCGCTTTAACGGGACAGGGTTGCAGACGATCACCAGCAACAGCAAAACCTATTATATTATTTCTGTCACCAATGCGTCTTCATCAGGGGTTGTATTTGTTGACCCATTCACAACGCTGAATTTTTCTGATACGACAGGTAACAGCCGGCTTATCTTTACCGCTAACGATGAGTATACGATCAATGGGACGCTGACATTAACGGGTTCATTAGGCAACGAGATCGCACTTGAAAAGTCCGGGGGAGCGCCTAATGACCGTTTCTCATTTAATGTTACCGCGTTAGACCAGACAGTCAGTTACGTTGATATTTCAAATACGGAAGCCATTGGACATGATATCTATGCCGTTAATTCAATTAACGGCGGGAGTAATGACGTTAATGATCTATCACCGCATTGGGTCATTGCGTCAACAGCGAACGTCTATCAATGGACCGGTGCATTTTCTAATGTTTGGGAAGATGAGCGAAATTGGGATAATGGCGACGGGACGCCCGGTTCATCCGGTGACGGTTATCCTGATACTGCTACGAAGAAAGCTGCCTTTACCTCGACCCCCGTTAATCATGCGATAACATTGTCGACGCGAGGAATCACGCTGGGTGAATTCGAATCGACACCGAATTTTACCGGTACTATTACGATCAGCCAGGACCTGACCATTGCCATCACGGGCGGCAACAATACAAATGGACGCTTTTCGCTTAATGGCGGTACGCTTAATCAAACGGCCGGTACGCTGACATTTAATGGTTCAGCGACCATCAGTTCAGACATAACCGTCAATAACCTGGTCATTAACGGCGGGTTTACTACCGATGGTTACCGGCTTGATATAAACGGTAACCTTTTTGTCAATGGCACCCTGAACGCCGGATCAGGTCCGGGGGGGAACACCTCTATTAATATTGTTGGAAACTGGACCAATGCTGCTCCATCCGTATTTACAAACACTAACACCATTGTTTCATTTATCGGAAATGCCGGTCTTCAGGCGATAACTTCCAATGGTAAGTCCTTCAATAAAGTGCAACTTGGCACACCGTCAACGGGCGCCCGGGTTACAGCCGCTGATGCGTTGACGATAACTAATACATTAACGGTTCTTAATGGCGGGGCAACGACCCTTGATCTTGGCGGGCAAACCGTGACCTTTGGCAATAATGTTGATCTTACCAATCTTGATGCGTTGTCCTCGACAGGATCTTTGGTGATCTTTAACGGAACGAGTTCGTTGATCAGCAGCGGATTTGGTTTTAACAGTATCCGCCTTGATGGAACGCTGGTTGTGTCTGATGACCTTACTGTCAACGGTAATTTTACTGTGACCAATGGATCTCCAACGACCTTAACGATTACCGGCCGGAAGATGATTGTCGGCGGGAATCTTGACCTGTCGAATCTGGATACATTTAATAAAAACGGGTCTACCGTCCTGATGCAGGGAGTGTCCGGTACAGCGATCCTCAACACGAACAATTTTAATCTCAACAACTTGATCCTTAATGATGGCCTGCTAGCGTATTATACTTTTGATGAAACAGGTACACATTCCTGCCTCGACGGGGTCTCGGATGCTTGTGATCTTTCAGGCTTTGACCATCACGGTGTCTGGGGGGGCGGAGCGTTAGCGTCAACGATCGTTCCCAATGTCGATTTTGTTGATCCGGATTCAATCGTTCTTAATGGGTCCTCTCAATCGGTTAATATCGCGTCCATCATTCCCCTGACAAACAGTTCTTTTACGCTCACAGCCTGGGCTAAGCGTGGTTCAACCGGCGTTGACAGTTACATCTTTTCTCAAGGAACCAACACTAGTAACGGCGGTTTATTTTTCGGATTCCGGGCCACTAATGTCTTTACATGCGGATTTACGAATAATGACCTGAATTCGTCGGCTATTTACTTCGATACCGACTGGCATCATTGGGCCTGTACTTATGATACTGTCACGAAAACGCGTACACTTTATGCTGATGGTGTCGCTGTGGCGTCTGATACGGCGGCAGCAAATTATGCCGGGTCAGGCGTCAGCCGTATCGGCGGCTCTATTCTCAACAACAGCGACTATTTTAACGGCAATATTGATGAGTTGAGGGTGTATTCGCGTGTTTTATCATCAACCGAGGTCGCGCGCATGGCCCAGGGGGGACAGCCACGGACTTCGTCTAAAACGATAACCCTTAATTCTTCTTTGACGGCTGATGGGGATATAAGTCTTTTGTCAGGATTACTGGACGTTAACAACCATTCGATCGCTGTTGCCGGCAGCTGGTTTAACCGGGGCGGCGTTCTGAATGCCGGCACGCAAACGGTGACGATGAATTCATCGGCAGGGACAAAATATCTTCTTACCGGGAAGAATCCCTTTTATAACCTTATTTTCAACAATGCCGGCGGCTCATGGGTGTTAAATGATGATCCTGTTGTCAGCGGAGCCATGTCGGTCAGCGCGGGTTCCCTGGCGCTGAATAGCCAGCTTAAGGCAACCAATCTTACAGGAAACATGCTGGTCAATGGGGGTGTATTTGCCGGTTCTGGCCAGGCCATGATTATTGATGGTAATCTTACAGTTTCCAGCGGTACTTTTTCGGCGCCCGCAACCTCGCTAATGATTAATGGAGGTTCATTTACCTATTCTGGCGGAAGTTTTGTGCCCAATACAGGCGTCACGCTGATGACCTCGAACAAAAGTGAAACGATCAATGCTCCTGCAGGAACGCCGTTTTATGATCTGGTTTTAAACAACGCTCTTGTGGCGTATTGGAAATTTGATGAAACCAGCGCAGGGACATGTGCTGCCGGCAAAGATTCATGCGACAGCGTTGGTAGCAGTCATGGTGTGATGTCAGGTAACTTTACGCCATCGTCCGATATGCCTTCAAAGCTGGATTTTTCAGACACCCGCAGTTTAAATTTCAATGGCGCCAGCAAGCTAACTGTTACTCATAATTCTTCGATCGCCATGAGTAAACTTTTGTCCTTAAGTTTCTGGATCAAGGCCGCCAGTACAGATCAGACGACCGCTAATACGCGTATTATCACCAAGAATGCTGATGCAGCCTTATCCGGCTGGGATATCCGCCAAAGCGGTTCAACACAGCGAATTCAACTGACTGTCAGCACCTCAGCCGGGACAAATCAATCGATCATATCCACGGCTAATGTTCTTGACGGCCGCTGGCATCATGTAGCAGCGGCTTTAAACCGCGGATCCTGGTCCTTTTTCATTGACGGCGTGACCGACAATACAGGGACTTATTCGCAAGGAGATATACAAGGTTTCAGCAATGCCTCCCTTGATCTAACGATCGGCGCCGGCAGCGGCACGTATCTGATCGGGAAGCTTGATGATGTGCGCCTTTACAACCGGGCGCTGACCTTAGGCGATGCACAAGGTCTTTCAGAAGGTAAATCACTGTCCTACGCAGGGCAAACGTATACGTTGCAAAGTGCTCTTGCCATTGCTCATGACCTGGATATCGCCGGAGGGACCCTGAATGATTCGGCAGGCAATTACGCGTTAACGATCGGAGGTTCATGGCTGAATACCGGAGGTATTTTTACCGCCATGGCCGGGACCGTTAATTTATCCCCATTAACGGGAGCACCACTCATCCAAAGCAATACCAGCCCTTTTTATGCCCTTAATCTTAACGACGGCAGCCACGGCTTGACCTTCACACTTGCCGATACCCTGGATGTTAACAGCCAGCTGCATCTGATTTCGGGAACACTTGATGTTGGGGCAACGGCAAATAACCCTATATTCGCTGCCGGCGATGTCATTTGGGGCGGGACTTTTCTTCCTCAACAGGGGAAAGTTACTTTTGACGGCACTACTAACCTGACATCAAACGGACAGTCATTCTATAACATTGATCTTGCGCACATTTTGAACACTAACGATGCCCTGTCTATCAATGGTAATTTTGTTGTCATTGCTGCCGCAGGATCGACATTTAATATCACTGACGATACGGTAACGATTGCCGGTAACTGGGATCTTACTAACCTGACTTCATTTCCAAGCACAAATTCCACTGTCGTTTTTAACGGGACAACGGGACAATCTGTTACTTCAAACGCTCAAAATTATAACAATCTTGTTGTGACAAATGCTTCGAACGGTACCGGGCAGGGCGTGACCTTCCTCGATTCATGGAACGCGTCTAATTTTACCGCTATGACGCCAAATACTTGTCTGCGATTCCAAAACAACAAGCTATTTACGATCAGTGGAACTTTAAATCTTGCCGGCGGCGGTTTGGGGGATGAGATCGATATAAATACGACCACGACGAACATCAGCGACCCGAAGTTTACCTTCAGTCTTGGCAGTGAAACGCATGCTTCATATCTTGATGTGTCAAATTCCTATGTAACCGGAAAAAATATATGGACAACGGGCTCGATCAATGGCGGCGGGACTGATGCTGACGACGCGGTGCCGCACTGGATTTTCTCTAGCGCGCATACTGTCTTTGTTTGGACTGGCGCGGTTATAAATCCTATTAAGAACTGGGAGGATCAGGGTAACTGGGATATAGGTGACGGTACTCCTGGTAACGACGGATATCCCAGCACGATTAATGACAAGGCATTAATTGCATCAACCGGTCATACGATTCTTCTTTCGACACCTCTTTCGATCGGTGAACTCGAATTGACTTCTAAGTTTCTAGGTTCACTGATCGTGTCCGCTGATCTTCATTTAACCAATTCTGGTACAGGTAACGGAAATTTGACGTCAAATGGTAATGGCGGCGCCTTCACCATGTCGGCAGGTACTCTTAAAGTTGATGGCAATTTTTCTCTTGGGCAATCCACATTCACGGCACCGGCGGGCACGATGTATCTCGGCGGTAATTTCTTTCAGACCAGTGGTACATTTATCGCCAATGGGGGGACCGTTATCCTTGATGGAGTAACGCTTTTTACCGCGGCCGTCACATCTTTTAATAATCTTCAGCTTGGCTCAGCAACACAAGGCGCGGCCTTGACCCTGGCCAGCAATATGAACGTCAACGGCGCATTCAGTGTCGGCATTGGTGGGGCAACAACTCTTGTAATCGACAATTATTCAGCCTATTTCGCCGGGAATGTTAACCTGAGCAATCTGGGAAATTTCAGCAATACCAATGCTTCAATCTATTTTGATGGGACATCGGCACTTACCAGCGCCGGGAAAACATTGAACACGGTCTATCTTGGTACCGGGGCACTTCCGTCTACGCTTATTCTAAACGACAACATGACGGTATATCGCTATTTGTCGGGCAACAGTTCAGGAGCAACAACGCTTAATTTCAATGGTAAAACACTTAATATCGGCGGTGATGCCTATCTGGATAACATCGCGTCTGTCATTACGGCGGGTTCGACACTGCAATTTTACGGCGGTTATGCCAGCGATATGAATTTTGCCCATTCTGCGGCCCTGGGAGGGAAAAATTACAATACGGTTACTTCGATTGATGCTGATCATACGGTAAACTTTATTGAGCCATTTACCTGTGTTAATTTAATATCAACAACACCGCGGTCTGCTTTCAGTTTTGCCGGCGGCGAAGTATATACGATTGCCGGATCACTAAGTGTTAATGGTGAAAGTTTTGGCAATGAGATCGTCCTTTCAAGACTTAACGGCACCAGCCCGTACTCATTGAATGTAACCAGCGCTGATCAGACTGTTTCATTCGTTAAGATCGATCACGCGGATGCAGCAACACACAATATTCTGGCCACCTTTTCAACTGATAACGGCGGGAATGACAATGCTGATGTATCGCCGCATCTTATTTTTGCTGATCAGGGCGTTGCCCGTTTTTGGGTGGCTTCATCGGATGGGACATGGGAGAACAATGCTAACTGGTCTATGTCCTCCGGCGGCTCAGGAGGCGCTAGTTATCCTGGTGTCGGAAATAAAGCTGTCTTTGACGGCGGCAGCAACAAAAACTGTCATCTTACTCAAAACTTTTCCGGCATAGGGATCGAGATTTTTAGCTCAGGTGCTAATACCTATAACGGTAATATTTTTGCTGACGGACATCATATCACCCTGACGGGGGGCAATTTTGCCATTCCTAACGCGGAAGTTTATCTTAATGCCGGTGCTATTCTTACGATGACCGCTTCCGGTGGGATGCTGACAGTCTCTGGTGGTAAACTTGATGCGACAACAGGGTCGATCGATCTTGCCGGCGGATTTGCTTTGTCCGCGGGCACTTTCCGTGCACCTTCCGGTACCACCAACGTTGGCGGAAATTTCACGCAAACGGGGGGCACCTTCATACATAACAGCGGCACGATCGCGTTTGACGGTGATTCTCTCGTTACAAACAATATCGATCATTTTTATAATATCGAAATCGGGTCTGCTTCTGCCGGAGGCCAATTCACCTTGGGGTCACCTGTTTACCTTGAAGGGAATCTTTCTGTCTTAAACGGCGGGCGCACGGCACTTCTTCTTTCCGGTTACGATCTGACTGTTGTAGGGAATGTCAACCTGACCAATCTGGATAGTATTACGGCTGTCAATTCAACAGTGCATTTTATTGGATCAGACTCACATCTTAACTGTGCTGGACAGGCGATTAATTCTTTACAGATCGGCTCCGGAATTCTGGGGGGAACGCTGACCCTGGACGATTCCTTGTATATGACCGGGTCTTTTTCTGCGGCAACAAACAGCAGTATATTAACTGCGACGAATAAGGCCCTTTATATCGGCGGCAACGTTGACCTTAATGCCTTAGGCACTTTTAATAATGCCGGCAGCCGCCTGGTTCTAAACAGTATCATTTCCTCATCGATCGATCTGGCGGGAAAACCGATCCCGAGCTTATATGTTAATGACGGCCTGATCGGATACTGGAAATTCGATGAAACGGCGGCAAATACCTGTTCGGGTGGTGTTAATGACAGCTGTGATTCATCAGGCTTTGCTCATGACGGAGCCTGGACCGGCACGGTATCAGCTGAAACCACGTTTGCCCCTTCTGTGCTTTTTGCTGATCCGTCACATCTGAATCTTGATGGCAGTTCATATGCTGACATCCCGACACCAACGGGTGGAACCAATGCGTTCACGATCAGTTTCTGGCATTATCTGGACAGCGCTCATTCGCCGGTAAACGGGAGCGTCTTTTGGGGATCTCGGTTTGATGGGACCCGTGCTAATCGTTTGTATTATTCTGCAGGAACGTATGCGATCACTAATGCCTCAACGACCGGCTCTGAAGAAACGCATCTTACGGGAGTGACCGTTCCTACGGATCAATGGGTCCATGTTGCGATAACCTATGCAACTAATTCTATGAGGCTCTACATCAACGGGACACTTTCCGCAACGTTAAGTACGGTAGCTGATCCCGTTTTTGCCGGAACAACACGGATCGGGGGTGATCCCGCCGGCGGAAGCCTGATCGCGGCCCGGCTCGATGACTTGCGTTGGTATAACCGGGCTTTATCATCTGCAGAAATTGTTCGTCTGGGCACTGGATCACAGCCACAGACATCCGGCGGAAAAACTGTCACCCTGTTAAGCAATTCTACAATTACCGGCGATGTGGTAATCAATTCGGGGTCTTTGAATATCGGCACGAATACACTTAATGTGGGTGGTCAATGGCAAAATAACGGGGGGCTCTTTCAACCATCAGGAACTGTCAATCTGACCGCTTCAAGCGGAACCGTTCCTCTTCTGTCAGCAGATCAGATCTTTAATAATATAACGATCGATGATAATACCGGCTCAGCAATATTTTTGATGAAAGATATCTTCAGTTATCAGGGGACGCTTACGTTAACTCACGGCACGTTAAATACGTCTGGTTATGGTATCAATGCTGCCGGAAACTGGGTTATGCAAAATGGTATTTTTATTCCGTCAGGCAATACCGTGACCTTCAAGGGCACGTCTAATGTAACCAGTAACGGGATGTCATTTTACGGGATCAGCCTGGGAAGCGCTTCTGCAGGGGGTACGTTGAAAGCAAATGACCCTTTAATTCTCAACGGTCCATTCTCTGTTTATAACGGGGGACCAACAACATTTGATATACGCAATACAACCGTAACATTTAATTCGATCGTTGATCTTACTAATTTGGATAGTTTCTTAAACACATCCTCAATTGCCATATTTACCGGGACAACACCTCTCATATCTGCGAGCTTAAGTTGGAATACTATCGAACTTGGGTCGCTGGTCAGCGGGGGTACATTAAAGGTTAACGACACGTTGACCATCACGGGTGATCTGACGGCCCTGAATGGAGGAACGACCAGATTTGATATTACAGGCCAGCAAGTCTATAGTGCACGAAACTGGGATATCCAGAACGTTGATACTTTCCAGACTGTCGGATCAACGCTAACTTTTAATGGCTCCTCGCAGCAGGACATTACCTCTGGCAGTAAGACCTATGAGACGATCAATATTCAAAACAGTTCCGTTAACGGCGTTGTTTTTACTGATTCCTGGATTGCTGTAAATTTGACAGATGTTCAGAGTAATTCATATCTTTTTTTCAATGCCGGCAGTGTTTATACTGTGACCGGCGCATTGAACCTTAACGGTCATTACTACGGTGATGAAATAAGCCTAAATCGTTACGGCGGCGCCTCTGGCAGCCGTTTTACCCTCGATATTACCGGGTATGACCAGAATGTCAGTTTTGTGGATATTGCTGACAGTAATATTTCATCTCATGATGTGATCGCCGCATTATCCATTAATAGCGGGAATAATGATAATGGGGAAAGTTCGCCGCATTGGATTTTTACTGATACATCGGCAACGCGTTACTGGACCGGACGGACAAATACCGACTGGAATAATAACGGCAACTGGTCATTAACTTCCGGCGGTACTGTTTCAGCCAGTTATCCGATCTCGGGCAATATTGTTATCTTTAACGGCGCCGGAACCGGTAATTGTTCATTTTCAACCGATGTTTCGGTCACCAACGTAACAGTCCAATCCGGTTATACTGGAACGATTAATACGAACAACCATTCTTTTAGTATTGAGGGCACCACGGCGGTCTTCTCTGGTGGCACGGTGATCATTGGTAATAATTCAACGTTAAATGTGTCACTTGCCGCTGGCGCATTGTTGATTAACGGGAGCACGTTGAATGCAACTAACGGAACCGTCACCATCGCAGGCTCATTAACGGTTGATGCCGGCACTTTCCTGGCACCATCGGGAACCATGACGGTCTCAAAGAATATAACGCTTAATGGCGGCACATTTACGTCTAACAGCGGCAAGCTTATTCTTAATGGCACGACCCGCTTGTCAGCCGGTGGGCATAATTTTTCCGCCATTCAGCTGGGAACCGCTACGGCCGGAGCCAGCCTCACACTGGCCGACAGCCTTACAATCGACGGAGACTTTACTGTCATGAATGGAGGGGCAACGGCCCTGGACATTTCAAATGTCGTCGTTACTACCGTGAAGAACTGGAATCTTTCCAACCTTGATTCTTTTATTGTGCCAGGTTCAACCTTGATTTTAGGCGGCTTGTTGAATCAAAACATCACATCAAATGCGCTCATCTATAACAATATTATTGTCTCAAATCATTTCCCCGGGCGAGCTAATTTTCTTGATCCGTTTACGGCCAATACGTTCACTGATTCAACGGCCAATTCATATTTGTATTTTAAAGAAGGTGTAACGTTCTCCATAACCGGGTTATTCAGTCTTAATGGCCCTGGGCCAGGCAGTGAGATCAATCTCAATAGTATGGATCAAGTAAACCGGTTCACTTTTCAGGTCCCCGGCGATCAATACGTCAGTTACCTTAAGGTGTCAAACTCTCAGGCAACGGGTGGGAACATTATCGCTGCGGCCAGTAACAATGTGGCGAATAATGATGATACTGAAGCGGCGCCGCACTGGTATTTTGCCAGATATTTTCAAGGAATTGTTTACGGACCAGACGGCATAACACCGATCGGCGCGGGGAAGACGGTCGCGTTCTCGATTAATGGCGCTGCATCTTTTACGACAATGACCAGTTCCGACGGCACTTTCGTTTTCAACAATTTTATCTCTGCCGGTGACCGGCTTGTTTTCTACCTTGATAACGGCGCCGAGAAAGCAACTACTGTTACCGTTGGTCGAGTTAATGACATTCTTAATTTGGCTCTTTATCAAGGGCAATGCATTGTGCGTCACGACAACACAACCGGATATACAACGATCGCCGATCTGGCGGCGGCGCATAACGGTGATTCAGATGTCCTTTACACTGTTATCAGCGGTAGTCTGACGGTCGATCCGAATGCTCTTTTTGTCGTATCATCAGGAAACACGTTTAAGCCTGGAGGCAATGTCACTTCGGAAGGCGGGATCAGGATCAAGGGGGCTTACACAGCTCAAAATGCCGAGGTGATCCGTATCGGCGGCGACTGGGTCAATTCTGGTACGTTTACGCCAGCGAATTCTGATGTCATCTTTGAATCTTCAACTGCTGTGACGATTGACGGCACAAACCAATTTTATGATCTGACATGTACAACACCTGACAAACATTTGACTTTTATTGCCGGCAAGACACAATCAGTTTTACATTCCTTGTTCGTTACTGGTGCCGCTGACCATAATATTGATTTAAGAAGTTCTTCCGGTGGAAGTGCCTGGATGCTTAATCTTGCAACGCCGCAGAAAGTATATAGAACTACGATTAAGGATACCAACGCAACTGACAAGTTGCTTAGTGCATTCAATTCCACCAATGTCAGCGGCAATACCAATGTTAATTTCCCCTTGATGTCCATTACATCACCGGCCGGAGGCACAACTGTAAATACCAAACCAACGATTATTGGTGCGGCAGAACCTTCCCAGTTGATCACGCTTTACGGCCTGTCCGAAGGAATATCAACGCCCGTGGCCACAACGACGACCGATACCATGGGAAACTTCAGGATCACGCAGTTGGACTACACTGCGTCCCTGGATCCTGGCGCCAATACGATTACGCCTTATTTTGGCATTTCTGCCGGAACGCCTACTAATGTAACAATTTCAACGGCGCCCTCGACGTCACAGACGCCTGTTATTACATCTCCTGCCAGTCAAACAAGAGTATCCACGGTGCGGCCGGTTATCTCGGGTGAAGCGCCGCCAAATGATATTATCGAACTATATGCTAAAGGCAATGCCAATTCGGGCACACTTACCCTCTATGCGTCAGCGGTCGCCGACAACACCGGGCATTATTCTATCCTCCCCGCAAACTATAGTTCAGATCTTACCAAAAATAATCTATTCGTGAATGTACTAGCCAAAGAAGCCGGTGGCGGGAATGCTGTTAACAGCGATATTCTGCAGATCATCCTCACGGATCCCTACGGCATTATTTTCGACTCACGCTCAAATGAACCCGTTGAAGGGGCAGTTGTTTCTCTTTATAAGAGTAATAATTCTCTGGCCGTTCCAGGCACTGATCTTGATAGCCTGGACCAGAATCCTGTTACTGTTGGAGCTGATGGAAGCTTTACTTTTCTTGCCGCTCCGGCTTCGGGATATTATTTTAAAGTCGATGCCATTGGGTACACTTTTCCGTCGACAATTCCAGCTTTTCCTTCCAATAGAGTGATCGATCCGGTGGCCTCGATCGGGAATGCTTTTACGGTAGGTGCCACTATTCAACACATTGATCTGCCTTTAGATAAAAACCTGATCCTTCTTGAGGTAACCAAGAAAGCCAACAAGAAACAAGTCAGGATTGGCGACATTGTTACCTATACGCTTACGATCAAGAATCCCACGAGCATCAATGCGATGGGCGTTTATCTGGATGATATTCTGCCGCCAGGATTCAAATATCTCAAAGGGCGGATACTTTTGGATGGCGTTAACCTGCCTGATCCAACAGGGACCACAACGCTGTCCCTGCCTTTAGGTGATTTTGTCAGCAATACCACTAAAGTCCTTCGTTATCAGATGGTTGTCGGGACTGGTGTTGAACCGGGAAAATATGTTAATACGGCCTGGGCACATTATGTTGCCGGCCGGCGGATCTCAAATTTAGGCAAAGAGTCGGTTGAAGTGATCAAAGATTCTCTTTTTGATCTTTCGACCGTGATCGGGAAAGTTTTCTGGGATATGGACGGCAACGGGCGCCAGACGCCTGAAGACACTCGAGACGCGGATTTCCTGGGGCTACCGCCGTTAAGCAATGTCCAAATCGTTTCGGAACGCGGGATCAAGATCACTTCAGATCACAATGGTATGTTTTCTATTCCCGGAATGGAAGCTGGACGGCATTTATTCCGTCTGGATGAAAGGACCTTGCCCAAAGGGGTAAAACTCACCACGTCGAAAGGTTTTATTATTGATGTTCGCCCCGGAATCATGCAAAAAGTAAACTTTGGGGTCATTCCTATTCCCGGGAAAATGCCTCAGGTTGAAGAGGGCGGGGGAGCCCCGATCAATGTTTCGAAACAGACCGGGAAACCCCAGCCACGGCTCAATGCGGCGCTATTTAATAAAACGCTGTATGTTGATGATGGCAGACTTGTTGAACCAGCGGAATTCTATTTGTTTTGTAATTATCCGGTCTTCATCGCTACCTGGCAACTTACTATTTACGACAAAGACACCGGAGCCATGTCTGCTAATTTTACCGGTACAGGAGCCGATATAAATGTACCGATAAAATGGGATGGTAATGATCCTAAAGGCTTTTTTACGATAAGACCACGCCGGAATTACGCCTTTAAGTTCACTGTTTTCGACAATGCCGGACACAAAGATACTACTATTGAAAAGGATCTTTCAATCACCTTCGGCAAACCAGACATAGCGCCACTTGAGGATGCCGCTCTAAAAGCAATTCGACTTAAGAAAGAACGTTCGGCATGGTTTTTATCGGCTCAGAAAATTAATGCGCTGACACAACAGACCATTCCCTTTGAGGGGGCTGAGACAATCATCGTAGGCGTTTCCGATGATAAGTTAAGGACATTAAATATTAACCAGGGAGAAAAGATAGCTGCCGTTGTTGTTTTACCGCAAACCGCCAGCCAGTTGACGCCGGATAATATTATGAACGGTCAGAAGCATCCGGTTGCGGATTCGGTTGATATGATTCTTCCCAGAGGAAGTTACAATATCACAAGCAATTCCGGGCAGGCTTCAGGCAAAAATACCGAACAGCAGCCCGGAATGTCAGCGCCGGGATATTCAACGGCGGCCGTCCCTGTATCAGTCGGTGACGATTACCTTTTCTTTGTCGGATTGACCGATGTCACTGCCGGTTATGCCCGCAACAGTGGACATATCGAACCAATCCAGTCATCAGATAATTACAAAGACGGGTTCTATACCGAAGGGAAGACCGCTTTTACGTTGCAGGGAAAGATCAAAGGAAAATACCTTATTGATGCCAGTTTTGATTCTCAGCGTGAACAAAAGAACCTGTTAAATAAGCTTGAACCCGATGAATATTACCCAGTTTATGGTGATAATTCATCCATTGATTATTCAACCGATAACACCCAGGGAAAACTTTATCTGATGGTCCAATGGGATAAATCGACGGCCAAATGGGGGAATTACCAGGTTAACCTTAATGATACCGAGT
>PEAR01000091.1 GCA_002753745.1 Candidatus Omnitrophota bacterium
ATGAAGTTTCGAAAGGCTTTGTAAGCTTGTTTGATCTCAGCATAGGTTTTAAGGGTGATACATAGAATTTTGCCCGCCTCACCGGGTATCAGGGGGTAAGGATCAATGGTATCATTCCCAAGGTTTAATTAAAAAAGCATTGCAAATGCCGTTTTTTTGTGGAAAGTATGTATCATGTCTAAAGCACTTGTTATTGTTGAGTCGCCTGCCAAAGTCAAGACCATCAACAAGATCCTGGGGAGCCGTTTTAAGGTCACCTCATCCATGGGTCATTTGATCGATCTTCCCAAATCCATGCTTGGTGTTGACGTGGATCATGATTTTGCTCCCAAGCTGATCGTGGTGCGCACCAAACAGAAAGTGCTCAGCAAGCTTAAGAAAGAAGCGGAAGGCAAGACCGAAATCTATTTTGCGACTGACCCTGACCGCGAGGGAGAAGCGATCGGCTGGAACCTGGTGCCGCATTTGGCCACCGGAGGTAAGAAAGTTTTTCGCGTGGTTTTTCATGAGATCACCAAGGAAGCTGTTCTTAAGGCGTTTGAAAACAAGCACGATTTCAGCCAGAACAAGATTAATGCCCAAAACGGGCGGCGTATTCTGGATCGTATCGTGGGGTATTCGATCAGTCCTATTCTCTGGAAAAAAGTCGGCAGTCGTTTAAGCGCCGGGCGTGTGCAGTCAGTGGCCTTGCGTTTGATCGTGGAGCGCGAGCGCGAGATCCAGAAATTCGTGCCTGTTGAATATTGGCAGATCGGCGTTTTGCTGAAAAAAGACGGCGTGACCGACTTGCTTGAAGCACAGCTAGAGAAGATCAATGGGGTGAAGGCTGATCTGAAACAGGCGGATGAAGCCAAGTCGATCGCTGAAGAGTTGAAGACCAAATTGTTCCGGATCAATGCGGTTAATGTGCGTGAGGTCAGGCGTAACGCGTTGCCGCCGTTCATTACCAGTACCCTGCAGCAGGAAGCTTTTTCCAAACTTGGCTTTAATGCTCAGCGCACCATGATGGTGGCCCAGGAGCTTTACGAAGGTGTTGAGATCGGGGATGATGACGCGGTCGGTTTGATCACCTATATGCGTACAGATTCTGTTAATATCGCCAATGAAGCGATCGAGAAAGCCCGCGGGTATATTGCCAAGAATTACGGTGAAGATCATTTGCCGCCGGTCCCCAATAAGTTCAAATCGAAAAAAATGGCGCAGGAAGCGCATGAAGCCATCAGGCCTTCCGAGGTGGCGCGCACGCCGGCTTCGCTGAAGAAATATTTGACTGAAGATCAGCAGAAACTCTACGAGCTTATTTGGAAACGCTTTTTAAGCTGCCAGATGGCTCCGGCGGTCTTTGAGAACAAGAAGGTCGAGATCACTGCAGGTAACTATCAGTTCGGCGCTGCCGGTTCCACGCTTATCTTTCCTGGATGCCTGGCGTTGTACAAGACCGCCGAAGATGAAGAAAAGAAACAGGATCTTTCGTTCTATCAGGAGAATGATATTCTTCAGATGACGGAGATCAAGCCGACCCAGCATTTTACCAAGCCTCCGGCCCGGTATTCGGAAGCCTCTTTGGTCAAGACGATGGAAGAAGAAGGGATTGGCCGCCCGAGCACATATGCTTCGATCATTCAGACATTGGTTTTGCGTAATTACGTGACGCGCGACCGGGGTTATTTTACGCCGACCCAACTGGGATTTATCATTTGCGATCTGCTGGTGGCGTCTTTTCCCAGGGTGCTGGATATCGGTTTTACAGCCAAAATGGAAGAGAGCCTCGACCTGGTTGAAGAAGGCGAACTTGATTATGTGAAGCTGTTAAAAGATTTCTATGGTCCGTTCAAGGAGGAACTTGATCGTGCCATGGAGTCGATCGAAAAGACCAATATCTCTTTTGGCAAACCATGTCCGAAATGTAATGACAATTCCATGGTTGTCAAGTGGGGCAGGAACGGGCGGTTTTTAAGCTGTTCCCATTTTCCGACCTGCAAACACGCTGAACCTTATCCGATGGGGATCAAATGCCCCGAAGAAGGCTGCACCGGAGAGTTGGTCGAACGTCGTAACCGCCGCGGCGGGGTTTTCTATGGATGTAATAACTATCCGGCTTGCAAACATATTTCCAACAAGCTTCCGGTCAAACAGTCTGAGCAGCCAGTCGTTACGGCCTGATCTGACGGGTCATTTTCCCCAGTTTTCTCTTCTTTAAGTATCTTAAAAGATATATCATATTAGTTAATCTTTATTACTATGAATCCACATATAGCTAAGTTTTTAAAGCATCTTGAAGTTGAAAAGAATTATTCGGGGCATACGCTGTTGAATTACCAGCTTGACCTGGAAAATTTCTTTGCGTTTCTGGGCACAGACCAGATTAAGGGCATCGAATATCCGACCCTGCGCCGATATCTGGCGGAATTGCGGGCGCGCAATCTCAGGCCGCGCAGTGTATCGCGCAAGCTCTCGGCGCTGCGGTCGTTTTTCAGGTATCTTCAGCGGGAAGGGCTCATTGAAAAGAATCCGGCAGCCCTGGTTGTGACCCCGAAGCTGGACAAGGTCCTTCCGCATTTCATGACGGAAGAGGACACGATCAAGCTTGTGGAATCGCCGGAACATGATGAAAAGGCGGAGTTGAGGGATAAGGCCCTCTTTGAAACAATGTACTCGGCGGGTATTCGTGTCAGTGAGCTGGTGGGATTGAACAGGGAAGATGTTGATCTGATCAGTAATATGATCAAGGTCTATGGCAAGGGAAAGAAAGAACGTATTGTTCCTGTCGGTGAGAAAGCTGTAGAAGCGATCCGGGAGTATTTGAACGCTCGCGTCACGAAAGAGCCTTCAAAGCGGCCGATGAACAGTGAGGCTGTCTTTCTGAATAAATCCGGCGGACGTCTGTCGGCTCGCAGTGTGCGCAATATTATAAACAAGCATCTTTTAAAAACGGCGCTTCACCAGAAAGTGCATCCGCATATGTTCAGGCATTCGTTTGCCACCCATTTGCTGAATCGCGGAGCGGACCTGCGGTCTGTCCAGGAATTGCTCGGGCATGTTAATTTGTCGACGACTCAGATATATACGCATTTGACCACCGAGAGGCTGAAAAGCGTTTATAACAAGGCGCATCCGAGGGCGTAGCAGGGCATGTTCATTCTTTTTGACATTTTATTTTTCATTGCTTTTATCCTGTATTTTCCGGTGCTCATTTGGCGGGGGAAATGGCATGCGGGCTTCGTCGACCGATTCGGTTTTTTGTCGCCGGCGATCATTCGGACGCTTTCGCTAGGCGAGAATGTTTGGCTTCATGCGGTTAGTGTTGGCGAAGCAGCCGCTTTGGATGGGGTTATAGCAGCCTTGCATCAGCGGTTTCCCGAAAAACGTTTGGTGTTGACCGTCTCAACGAAAACAGGTTATGCCTTTGCTGTGCGCAAGTATCCATCAAATGTCCTGGTTCTGTGGTCCCCTCTGGATCTCAGTCTCACGGTGGATCATTTTGTGCGCGTCATCCGTCCCGAGATATATATTGTGGCGGAAACAGAATTGTGGCCGAATCTTTTTTTAAGGTTGTCTGCTGATCAGGTGCCGATCGTTGTCTTGAACGGGCGGATCTCTGATCTGGCGTTCCCCCGTTATCGCAGAGTAAAATGGTTTCTGAGGGGGATGCTGCGTCGCGTTACGGTTTTTGGGATGCAAAGCCGGATTGATGCTGAGCGTGTTATTGAACTGGGTGCTGATCCAAGCGCCGTTCGAGTCATGGGCAATGTCAAGTTCGACAGCAAGCCAGCGGTCGAAGCGGTTGATCCGCGCGGCTATGGCTTTGAGCCGGAACAGCAGTTGATTCTTGGCGGAAGCACGCATCCGGGCGAAGAAGAAGAGCTGTTGGCAATATATTGTTCTTTGAAAGCAAAACATCCATTATGTCGTTTGGTTATTGCGCCGCGTCATCCTGAACGGTCGGCAGAGGTGGCGCAACGTGTTCGTGAGGCAGGGTTGAATCCGGTTCTTTTTTCCCGCCTTAAAGGGATCCTGGATGCGGATGATGTGCTTGTTGTTGATTCGATCGGGCATTTATTGCGCTTTTATTCTATTGCCGCGATTGTTTTTGTTGGCAAAAGCCTGACGGCACGCCGGGGAGGCGGGCAGAATATTATTGAGCCAGCGGTTTTCGCCAAGCCGATCATTATGGGGACTTATACACAGAATTTTCGTGATATCACCCGGGCTTTTTTGGATGAACATGCCGTTATTCAGGTTTCCGATGGTCAGGGATTGAAAGCTGCTGTGCAAAAATTGTTGGAAGATCCCGCCCTGCGGTCTGATCTGGGTGCCAGGGCCCGGAAGGTAGTCGCCTCTCATCAGGGAGCCACTGAGCGGGCGGTAGACCTTGTTGCTGATACAATGAGGTCCCGATGAAAGGGATCACCCACTACTTGACCAGAATCGCCCAGGATCGCGAACGTGGCCTCGTGGTGATGCTGCTCAGTCCGCTCGTATGGTTTCTATCCGGTCTTTATGCCGTCGCGGTTCTTATCATGCGGGGGCTTTATCAGGCAGGCGCCTTGAAGGTTTTTCGGGCGCCGGTACCGGTGATCAGCGTTGGAAATATTACCGCCGGAGGGACTGGGAAAACACCGTTTGTCGTTATGCTTTATAAACTGCTGAAAGACCAGGGGTTTAGCCCTATGATTCTAACGCGCGGTTATATGGCCGGCCAGACAGGTCCCAGTGATGAAGCGGAAATGTTAAAAGATCTGATCGGACCGGTGGTTTTTATTGGCTCCGACCGTGTTAAAAGTTTTCGATCAGCCTTTGTTTCAGGGCGTTTTGACTGTATTATTCTTGATGACGGTTTTCAGCAATGGGGTTTTAAAAAAGATCTGGATATTGTGATGATTGACGCCGAAGCTCCTTTTGGCAACGGAGCCTTGATCCCTCGGGGAATATTGCGTGAGCCGCTGTCGGCCTTATCCTCGGCGAGTATGGTGGTCCTATCGAAGACGGAACGAGTCTTGCCGCAGCAGCTGGGGTTGCTTAAGAAAAGGGTCGCTACACTGGCGCCTGAGGTGGTGCTGGCGGTCGCCGCGCAACACGTCAGCGGTGTGCGGGAGTTATTTTCGGGTGTTGAGATCTTTTTGACGGATATTGCCGGTCCTGCCGGGGCTTTCTGTGCCATTGGGGCTCCCGATAATTTTAAGCGAACGCTTGATTCTTTAGGTGTTGAGGTCAAGCTGTTCGTGGCCTTTGCGGACCATTACCGTTTTAATGGTGAGGATGTTCAAACGATTGTTGAGGATTGCCGCGCTCTGGGCGTGAGAAATATTTTTATTACTCATAAGGATGCCGGTAAAGTTAAGGCTGTCGCCGGATCTTTTGCCGGCATCAGGATCATGATCGTCGATATCGATGTGGTGTTAACGTATGGCAAAACTGAATTCATTTCAAGCATCGCTGGCCTGCACCGCTCTTAAGGGCATCTCAGCGTTCTTTAAGGCGCTTCCCCTGCCGGCAGGCCTCTGGATCGGTCGACGGATAGGGGAGTTGTCTTTTTGGCTTAACCCTAAGAGCCGGCGCAAGGCGTACCAGAATGTCCGCATCGCTTTTGGAGCGTCGAAAAACTGGCGTGAGATCGACAGGATCGTCTGGGACCTTCACCGGGCTTTTGGGCAGAATGTGGTGGAGGTCGCCCGGCTGACGCTGATCCCGGCCCGGGGATATGAGCAATACGTGATCATTGATGGCCGTGAGCATATTGATGCCGCGATAAAAAAAGGCCGCGGGGTTATCTTTCTCTCTATTCATTCAGGCAATTGGGAGCTTTCAAATATGGTCGGGAGCCTGGTTGGTTACCCGTATAACATGGTGGCGAATTATCTGGGGCATGTTAATCAAGTTGCTGATCTTCTGGATTCCTGGCGGACAAGCGGCGGCTGCAGGATCATTAATCCCGGCATTGGCGGCCGGGAGATCATCCGGGCGCTTAAACGTAACGAGATCGTGACCCTGGTTGCCGATCAGGGGGGCAGTGACGGGATGAACGTGCCTTTCTTCAACCGTGATGCATCCATGTCTACGGGCGCGGTGCGGATTGCGTTAAAATATGGTGTGCCGGTTTTTCTGGTTGATATGCATCGAGTGAATATCGAAAAGCATCATCTCGAGGTCGAGCCTGTGGATCTGGTGGTTACGGCGGATCCCGAGAGTGATGTTTATGAAAATATGGTTCGGATCGCACGTCGTTTCGAGGAATGGACGATTCAGCATCCGGCGGAATATTTGTGGTTTTACAAGACGTGGAAATATGCCACGGACCGACACGTTGTCATCCTTGATGATGGCCGCACGGGGCACTTACGTCAGTCCCAGGCAATGGCGCGTCAGGTTGCGGCGGTGTTGCTTGAACAGGGCTTAAAAGCGACAGTATCGACGATCCGTATTGAATGGCGCAACAGCCTGTCTGGTCTGTTATGTGGTTTGCTGTCCATGATGCGGCCATTGACCGCCGGGTTGGGTTTGCTCGCCCTGAAACCTTTTTTAACCGATGAAAGCTATGCGTTTCTCTGTTCTATTAAAACAGATACCGTCATTTCCTGCGGAACCAGGAATGCCTGGGTCAACGTATGGCTATCCGCTGATAATGAAGCACGCAGTATTTGCGTTCTGCGACCGGGAGGTCCGGGCCCTGCGGGTCCTTCACCGAATGATTTCTCTTTGGTTGTTTTGCCCCGGCATGATGTCAAAGGTCAGCCACCGGTGAACGCCGTCCTGACAAAGGTGGCACCAAATCTGATCGACCATTCGTACCTCGACAATAATGTGCGTGGATTGGTGGCAAGATTTTCACATTTAAAATTGCACGGCCGCCCCAAGATCGGCTTTTTGATTGGCGGGGATACCAAGGGTGTGGTTCTTTCCGAACAGCAGATCCGGGTAGTCATCCATCAGTTGAAGGAAGCGGCGGGTAAGTTCAGCGCGGATATTCTGGTGACGACATCACGCCGGACCAGCCCCGAGGTTGAAGCTCTGGTGGCGCGTGAGTTTAACGATTATTCACGCTCGGCCCTTGTGATCCTGGCGAGTAAGAATAATGTCCCGGAAGCGGTAGGCGGGATTCTGGGGTTGTCAGATGTGGTGGTTGTTTCCGGCGAAAGTATCTCGATGCTTTCTGAAAGTGCGGTGTCGGGGAAAAAGACGATCGTTTTTCCTGTCGATGGTATGGACCGTAAACCGCTTAATAACAAGTATACCCGTTTTGCTGAAATGTTAAGCAATGACGGTCATGTGGCATGTGTCAGAACAACACAAGTGGCGGAGGCGGTTGACCGTTTGCTTCGGGACAAGGTGAAGATGATCCCGATCGATGATCATACGGCGCTGTTATCTGCCGTCAGAAAGATACTACAATGAAAATATTACAGATTCTTCCCGAGATGAATGTCGGCGGTGTTGAACGCGGCACCCTTGACTTGGCAAAATACATTTCGGCTCATGGCCATCAGTCGGTGGTGGTATCTAACGGCGGGACTCTTGTTCCCTTGCTGGAAGAGCAGGGCACAAAACATTATACGCTTCCGGTCCATCGCAAGAATCTCTGGACGGCCCTTGATTGCGTGAGCGCTCTTGAAAAGATCATCCGGGATGAAAAAGTTGATATTGTTCATGCCCGTTCTCGCGTTCCGGCCTGGATCGCCTACATTGCCTGTCGCCGGACCGGCGTTGATTTTCTGACCACCTGCCATGGTTATTATTCCCAGAACATCTTCAGTCATGTGATGGGTTGGGGCAAACTGGTGATTGTGATCAGTGAGATCATCGGTCGGCACATGATCGAGCATTTCGGCGTGCAACCCGAAAATATTCGTTTGATCCACCGCAGCGTCGATCTTGATAAATTTAAATTTCGGGAACGTCAACCGGGCCGTTCGGATTTTATCGTCACCATCATCGGGCGGATCACGCCGCTTAAAGGGCATGTATTCTTTCTGAAAGCGATGGCGAAAGTGATGCGTCAATTGCCGTATGTGCGCGCCCGTGTGATTGGCGATGCCCGGTCCGACAAGCAGGCGTACAAGGAAAGCCTTCTGTTGCTGACAAAACGTCTCGGGATTGAAGATAAGGTTGATTTTATGGGCAACAGAAGTGATATCCAGCAGCTTCTCGCCGAAAGCGACTGTCTTGTCCTGTCGACAGTGACGCAGGAGGCTTTTGGACGCGTTATTATCGAGGCTCAGGCGGTTGGCGTTCCGGTCATTGCGACCAAAGTCGGCGGGGTGGTCGATATTATTGAGCACGAGAAGACCGGGCTGCTGGTGTTGCCGGAAGATCCTGACTCGATTGCCTCCGCGGTGCTGCGCCTGATCAATGATCGCAAGCTCGGGGATGCCATGAGCCTGTTGGCGCGTCAGCGGGTTGAAGAGAAGTATACGCTTGATCAGATGGCTCTTAAGACGCTGGCTGTTTATGACGAGCTTAAACATTCGTTGAATATTCTGGTTGTTAAATTAAGCGCTGTCGGCGATGTTATTCTGGCGACGGCGTCTTTGAAGGCCTTAAGGGATAAATTCCCGCGGGCGCGCCTCTGTTGCCTGACGGGCAGGGACAGCGCGGTCATTCTTCACAATTGCCCTTATGTAGATGACGTGATCATCTATGATCAGCACCAAAAGGATCGGGGGATTATCGGGTTTTGGAACTTGATTGTACGGTTGCGTAAATATCGTTTCGATAAAGTCATCGATCTTCAAAATAATACACGGACACATTTGCTTTCTTTTTTGTGCATGCCCCGGGCCAGTTACGGGTATAAGAACAAGAAGTTCGGCAAACTCCTTTCTCACGGTATCCCGGATGACCGTCCGGGTCTGTCGCCGGTGGAGCATCAGTTCAATGTCCTTAAAGAGATCGGTATCGTTTATAATGACAAGGTCCGCCTGGAGCTTTGGCCCAGGCAGGATGACCTTTTATTTGCCCGGGAACTACTGCAGGGGGAGTGGATCGATGAAAAACGGCACAAGATCATCGGCATCAATATTTCCGCTTCGGAGCGTTGGGAGAGCAAGAATTGGCCGATGAAATCCATGGCGGAATTCTGCGACCTTCTGGCGGCTGACAATATTCGGGTGGTCATCACCGGGATGGACAAAGACAAGGCCTTTGCCCGCGAACTCGCGGCGCGTACCAAATCCAGGCCGGCGTTGGCTGTAGGCAAGACCACGGTCCTGCAATTGGCAGCGCTGATCGGGTATTGTCATGTTTATGTCAGCAGTGATTCCGCTCCGCTTCATATTGCGGCTGCGATGAATGTACCGGTAGTCGGACTTTTTGGTCCGACGGATCACCAGCGTCATGTCCCGCCGACAGCGCGGATTAAGGTTATCCAGAAGAATGATTGTGCCCCTTGTTATAAAACGACATGCAAAAAGAAAGAAAATTCGTGCATGAAGGCAATCACGGCCAGTGAAGTTTATCTTGAGGTTAAGAGGCTTTTGACATGAAGGTTCTTTTTTTGGCCAATCATTTTAATACCGGCGGAATCACGACGTATATTATGACGCTTTCACGAGCACTGATTGGGCGTGGACATTCTGTCCTGGTGGCGAGTTCCGGCGGTAACATGGTTGGTGACCTTGAGCTTCTTGGTGCCAGACATGTGCCATTCGCTTTTAATGTAAA
>PEAR01000092.1 GCA_002753745.1 Candidatus Omnitrophota bacterium
GGATCTCATGGAAAGTCACGCCAAGATTCCTGGCCAAACGACGGGCGTCGTTACGGGTGGCGCTCGCGTTAAACCGCGTGGGCATGGAAATACACACCACGTTTTCCGGACCCACCGCGTCCGACGCGATCGCCGCGACCAAAGCCGAATCGATCCCGCCGGAAAGCCCGATCAGGACTTTTTTAAACCCGTTCTTAAGAATATAGTCCCGTGTACCCAGCAAAACCGCTTCATACATTTCCGCAGCCTTTGACAGCTTCGACGGCCGCACAGAATTGCCGACGGCGGGAACATCCACCAGCACCAAATCTTCCCTGAACGCCGCGCCAAAAGCCAGAAACCGCCCCTTGGGATCGACCACCAGGCTGGAGCCGTCGAAAACCAGCTCATCCTGACCACCAACAAGATTAACGTATACCAGCACTGCCCCGGTTTCCCTGGCACGCCGCGCGATCAATGTCATCCGTTCATCGCGCTTGCGGAACTCATACGGAGAGCTGGAAATATTGATCAAGATCTTCGCCCCGGCCCGGGCCTGGGCTTTATAAACGCCGTCATCCACCCAGATATCTTCACACACATTCACGGCCAGCTTATGCCCTTTGAGCATGAACGTCTTAAAGCCCTTGCCCGGCGTGAAATAACGTTTCTCATCAAACACGCTGTAATTCGGCAGCGCCTGCTTGTGATAAACCTGCTTAACCCCGCCGTCGGCAATGACCGCCGCGGCATTATAAAGCCCGCCCTTGGGGCCGCGATCAACAAAACCTACCACCGCCGTGATCCCGCGCACCTGACGGGCAATGGTCATCAGACTTTTCAGATTCCCGCTGATAAAATGATCCTTCAGCAACAGGTCTTCCGGCGGATAGCCGGTCGTAGTAAGTTCAGGAAAAACCACCAGGTCAGCGCCCCGTTCCCGGGCCGCCGCGCACGAATCCAGTACCTTGCGGACATTCCCGTCCAGATCGCCCACGGTCGTATTGATCTGTGCTAATGCAATGCGCAAACTCATGGTTGTTTTATCACCTGTAAAAAGTTTTCACACATCTTGCTGCCATTACGCAGGAATGAATCCTTAACATGCGCATAGTGTTCCAGCATTTCCCGGCGCTTGGCCAGCGGCATTTTTGCCTCAGCCGACCAATCGCGAATGCTGATATCTGTTATTTCAGCATGAAACTGCAACCCATAAGCGTTCGTGCCATACCTGAACGCCTGCACCGGACAAGCCGTTGACGATGCCAGTAACACCGCATCCTTCGGCGGCTGACACATGTCGCCATGCCACTGAAACACTTCAAAAGGGTTCGGCAATCCCGCAAACAGAGGATCCTTCTTCCCTTCCGCCGTAACATCAACCGTGAACCAGCCGATCTCCTGCGCAGGCGAGCGAACCACTTTGCCGCCGGAGGCTTTCGACAATAACTGCGCCCCTAAACAAATGCCCAACACTGGCACGCGCTGTGACAGCGCTTTTTTCAGGAACACATCTTCATCTTTCAGGAAAGGATACTTATCTTCCTCATACACATTCATCGGCCCGCCCAGAGGGATCACCGCGGCAATCCCGCGCGGATCATCCGGCAGCCGTTCGCCTTTATGCAGATTGATAACCTTCAGCTGATAACCCTGCCCGACAAAAAAACTCCCCAGCGTCTCCGGCCCCTCGATCTCAACATGCTTGATAAACAGAATCATATCCCTGACCTTTCAATGCAACCATTAAAATACCACACTCTTAGTTTCACGCGAGGAAAATTCCCACAGCCTGGCTGCTCATAACGATTCTTTGCAACAGTTGTTAGCTCAATGAAGGCAGGACATCCTATTCTTTGACCGCTCGATTTCTTAACGCCAACGGTTCTTCGGCACTCGGCGCCTGGAAGAACTCGCCTGTTCGGCCTCTGGGCCGACCAGGCTCAGACACCTTCGGCGTCTCGCCCATAAAAGGGCTCGATTCCCTCGTGCCTCAGACTGCGTTGGCTAAAATCGAGAGGCCAAAGAATAGGATGTCCTGCCTTCACGCTAACCAACACAATGCATCAACCCACTCGCTTCATAACAGCCTTACCTCACAGCAAGGAAAATTCAATTTGCATATTGAGGTCAGAAGGCTCCATGAAAACAATAAGGAATTTTTCGGCAAAAGTCTCCGAAGGTTTATGTAAAAACGTTCGCATCATCGGTTCGCCCTAGCTCAACTTAATGCGAAAGCGATGTGCGCTTTACGTTTTTACATAAATCGAAGGAGACGGCGAAAAATTCCGTTTTCATGGAGCCTTCTGACCTCAATACTTGCAGAATTTTCCAAGAAAAAGGGCTCAAGTACCGTTACAGCACTTGAGCCCTTTTGAATGACGTGTTACATCTCCCTAAATTAATAGAGAAACAGCATCTCGGCATACGTCGGCAGAGGCCACAGATCAGCCGGGAGCAGCGCTTCCAGCTCATCAGCCGCCGCGCGTGTCTGCAGCATCGAGGCCTTCATCTTGTCCGTATTGTGACTCTCGATCGCATCTTCGAGCGCCTTAATGCCAGCGGCCAGATCATCAGCCAGCTTGCTTACCTTGCCCAGCACATCCTTCGCGGATGCCGCCTTGGAACCCGCCTCGTCAACCGCCTTCACCGTAGAAGCCAGGACAGCCTGGTACTCAACAGCCGCCGGGAAGATCTGGGTGGACGCGATGGTCTTGGCGCACTCGGCCTCATACGAAAGAACGCTCTTGTAGTTATGGATATAGATCTCATAACGGGACAACAGCTCTTTCTTGGTGAGAACCGCGTACTTTTCAAACAGCGTGACTGCTTTTTCAGCCTCATACGCCTTAAGAGCTTCGGGCGTGGTCTTCTTGTTAGGCAGGCCGCGGCGTTCCGCTTCCTTGTGCCATTCTTCGGTGTAATTATCGCCGTTGAACACGACGCGTTTATGCTTCTTGATAGTCGCTGACAACAAAGCCTGAAGGGACTTATTGAAATCCTTCTTGGCCTTGACATCCGCTTCCAGCTGGGTCGCCAACTCATCAATAGCCTCGGCCACGATGGTATTAAGGACCACGTTTGCGGCCGCCGGGTTCATGTTTGAACCAAGCGCACGGAACTCAAACTTGTTGCCCGTGAACGCAAACGGAGATGTACGGTTACGATCAGTGGCATCACGCGGCAGCGTGGGAATAACATCCGCACCGATCGCGATAGTGCCGCCGGACTTGGCGCTCTTGGCTTCGCCCTTTTCCAGCTGCTCGATAATGTCCGTCAACTGATCGCCCAGGAAAACAGAAATGATCGCCGGCGGAGCCTCGTTGGCGCCCAGACGGTGGTCATTGCCCGGAGAGGCAACCGATGCGCGCAGCAGGTCCGCGTGTGTATCCACGGCCTTAATGATCGCAATAAGCGTAAACAGGAACTTCGCATTTTCATGCGGGCTGGAACCCGGATAAAGCCAGTTTTTGCCATCAGGGCCGACAACCGACCAGTTATTGTGTTTACCGGAACCGTTAACACCGGCAAAAGGCTTCTCATGCAGCAGGCAAACCAACCCATGCCTGTCAGCGATCTGACGCATTAATTCCATGCACATCAAATTGTGATCGATCGCCAGATTCAACCGCTCATAGATCGGAGCGATCTCAAACTGCGCCGGAGCGACCTCATTATGACGGGTCTTTGCCGGAGCGCCCAGCTTCCAAAGCTCCTGGTCCAGGTCCTCCATGAACGCCAGGATACGCGGACGGATAGCGCCGAAATAATGATCTTCCATCTGCTGATGGCGGGCAGGCTTGCGGCCAAACAATGTGCGGCCGGTCTGGATCAAATCCAGGCGCTGCTCGTAATAAGACTTGTCAATGAGGAAATATTCCTGCTCAGGTCCGAGCGTCGCATAAGCTTTGGTAACCGCCTTAACGCCGAACAGCTTGCCGGCACGGTCCATCTGCTTGGCCAATGCAGCGGAAGAACGCAACAGAGGCGTCTTCTTGTCAAGTGCTTCGCCGTGATACCCGCAAAAAACGGTCGGGATGCACAGGGTTGTTCCATCTTCACCTTCTTTAATAAACGCCGGGCTGGTAGGATCCCAAGCCGTATAACCGCGAGCCTCAAACGTCGCACGCAAACCGCCCGAAGGGAACGAAGAAGCATCCGGCTCACCCTGGATCAGCTCTTTCGCCGAAAACTCCATCTTGACGCCGCCATTGCCGTCAGGGGAAATAAAAGAATCATGCTTTTCGGCCGTGGTGCCCGTCAGCGGCTGGAACCAGTGACAAAAGTGTGTCGCACCTTTGCTGATCGCCCAGTCTTTCATGGCCGCTGCCACTTCACCGGCGATTGCCGGATCAAGAGCACCGCCGTCATTGATCGTTTTACTGATAGACGCGAACGCCTTTTTTGAAAGGACATTCGCCATCACATTGAGGCTGAACACATTCTCGCCGTACATTGCTTCAACGGCACTAACCACCTTTTTACTGCTCTTTGCTGCCATATATTCTCCTTTTGTTGGTTAAACCTTTGAATCTGCGACAAATAAAAACATCCTCACCCGAAAAGTTCATTTTCGAAAGAGGACGTCAATGCCCTGCTTTGGTCGGTGAAAGCCATGGAAGCTTTCGAATAGAAAAAAGTATATCCGCAGACAAAAATCTTGTCAACTTAAAAAAAGCTATGCCCCTTTTTGAAAATCCGCCATCAAAAGGATCGATTCCGCGATGTCTTTCATCGAACGGCATGAGTCCATGCTTTTCTTGTGGATCATCCGGTACGCCGACTCCTCGGACAGATTATTCATCTTCATCAGCACGCCCTTGGCGCGTTCCACCACCTTGCGCGTCTCAAGCGCTTCCTTGGCCTTGAGCGCTTCCTCCATCCAGCGGGTATTCTCAACCGCGGCCGCCGCCTGATTGGCTACCATCTGCAGGACACCGATCTCGTCGGTGGAAAACACGTGAGGTTCTTTGGTATACACATTGATCACACCGA
The DNA here is from genome assembly GCA_002753745.1 of Candidatus Omnitrophota bacterium. GTDB lineage: Bacteria > Omnitrophota > Gorgyraeia > Zapsychrales > Fredricksoniimonadaceae. Next base: position 4,975 of record PEAR01000092.1, read on the forward strand.
TGGCCTTTTCCTTGACGATCATGGGAACAGCGATCATGGTGCTCAACCCCTCTTTAACCGCCAGGTCGCGGTAGAAATAACGCTTTTCCTTGCGCACATCCTCCACTACCAGCGGACGCAGGGTCTTTAGCACTTCACCCGTCAGGCTGGCGTCTACTTTAAGGTTAGGCTTCTTTTTATAATCATCACTCAAGCTCTGTGTGGCCTTGATCACCAGCTCAGTCCCCTTGGCATCCAGCAGCATGACGGAACAGATCTTGGAATTCAGCATCTCCGCCGTCACGATCACGATAAGGCTTAAGATCTCATCCAGATATTTCTCGGACGTAATAGATTGACTGACTTTGACCAGACTATCGAACTGCAGCGCCTTCTGCCTGGTTTCACTGAAAAGACGGGCATGCTCAACAACGCTGCCCAGCTGGCGGGCGGCCATGCCAAGCAAATTCACCACGCTGGATGGAAAATCAAACGGCTTCTTATGCTGAAGATTGATTACGCCGACAGCCTTGCCCTTATAAACGATCGGCAGCGCCAAAAACGCTTCATAACGATCTTCAGGAAGGACATCGAACGCTTTAAAACGCGGATCATCATACGCATTAGCCTTGATCGCCAACGGCTTCACATTCTTTGCCACCCAACCCGTCAACCCCTCGCCGACCTTAAGCGTCACAGACCCCAATTCCTGCTGATGCGGCGTCTTGGACGCCCGCAGGACCAGATTTTTGTGCGTTTCGTCAAAAAGATAAACGAACACCGAATCCGCCGGCGCGATCGTCAGGGCGACTTTGATGATCTCGGTCAACACTCCGTCGAGGTCAACCTCGGATGTCGTAATATCCACGATCTTGCGCAATAGCGTCAATTCATCTTTAGATGAAAGCTGCGTCTTTGCTTTAGGCATTTTTAATTCTCCGATCATTTAAGGTCAGTCTGCTGACAACGGACTAAATGTCCCGCTCAATAAAAACTGAGTGAGTATATCACATTTCTTTTTTTGATGCCGGAACGGGAACATATTTTAACAGAGCCCGGATCGTATCCAGCCCGATCTGCCCGTCGGCTTCAAGCCCCTCGGAAGACTGGAACCCCTTGATCGCTTCCCGCGAACGGGCCCCCAGCTGACCGTCGATCTTGCCCGACCCGAACCCCGCCTTAAGCAGCGCTTTCTGCACGGCACGCCCGTCCAGAACTCCCTTTTTGAACAACGGGCTTTGGATTACTGCCTGCATCCCCGCCCAGGTTTCCTTATCGACAAAACGGGTCACCTTGAGACCTTCGTCTTCCTGGAACTTGGCTACCGCTTCGCGGGTGGACGCGCCAAACTTGCCGTCAGGATGGCCGATATTGTAACCGAAACTTTTCAGGATCTTTTGAACTTCCTCCACCTTCGCATTATATTCATTGAACTCAAACGCGCCCAGAATCTGGCGTTCTTCCCCGCCGGGCTTGTGCAAAACCGCGTAAATGCGGTCACATCCTGTCGCCGGAAGAATTAAAACGAGTACTATAAGAAATTTAACGCATCGCATATGCCTTTTATAATAAGGCCATCAAGAATGGTGTCAATGCGTTATTCCGATCCGCAACATTATCCCGTCAAGACCGGAAAAGAACAAGGGCGGCTTATGCAGCCGCCCTTTAACCTTGAAATCAGCTAATCTACGAAAGATTTTCTGCCGGCGCCTCTGCCTTAGCCCCCAGGAACGCCGGCACATTCATCACAGGCGTAATACTGCGGATCACCGGCACCAAACCATCATAATTCCCGGCCTGGATCTGCGCAGGATCAATATTAAACCTGATCCCCGATCCCTCGGACTGAATATCCATCCCGGCATCACCCAGGTCAAGGTTGATACCGCCCTGCGGCCGCTGCACTTCAGAAGCATCCGCCGTTTTCTCGGCAGCATTAATACCGTTAAAGGCCTTCAACGTTGCCACAACATCATCCGGCAATCCTGTTGTATCCCTCGAACTCTCAAGAAAAAGATGTTTCATGGTAACCTTAACTTCGTCATTCTCTCCAACATTAAATTCCATGGAACTTCTTACCTGAACCGAATAGACATGTTCATTATGTTTTAGTCTCAACTCATAGGAATCAATCTCAAACCCCGATCCATTTGGCTTTGTGATTAGAAGAGGCATGATGGACAATTCATAATTGGGAAGCAGGGCCTTGAGGTCTTCCAGCGCTTGTTGTCCGTTCTTTTTTCCTAGAACTTCAGCCGAAAACGGCATTTTCTGTTTGTCCAGCAAACTTCTCTGATATTCCGGATGAGACAGAATATACAGCCACCCCGCAACCGGAACACTATAGAAGCCCACTTCATTTGCCTGCGATAGTTTTCCGTAAAGCAGCAACTCAAGCAAGGCATCTCTCGACGCCGTTGAAGAAATAATATTCATTGATTCCGGCATCGGCACAAACAGCATCCGCATGGGACGCCCGATGATCTTTCCGTCAACTTTTAATGTTCCTTCAATCATCGCGTCCCGGATAGGATCCGCAATGATCGGCGTCCTTGGACCAACCCCCAGACCAATCTTCCAGTCACGACCACCATAATAACTGTGATTATTTAACCATTGCCTGGCTACCGTATCAAAATTCGGCAGATATGTAATACCGGACTTTGTTAGCCATTGCCGAAAAACTGCAATATCGTGTTTACGTTGCCCGTTCTTGTGACGAACAATATAGTGGGTATCTTTTTTCTCCATGATGACTTCTTTATATTCAGCGCTCTCAAGTGCGGCAATGATCGTTTCAAGATAGCCGGTCTGCTCAGGTGTGAGTTTATAAAAATCTTTATGCTCCAGATAACTTTTCATTAAATAAATCACCCCGGGCTTGCGGTACATTGCCCACAACTCCTCCGCATTTTCCGGCCCCACTTTTGTAAAACCATCGATCGATTTGAAATGATCCGACCCAAAAAAGTACCACGGCTCTACGCCCCCGTTAGACAAACTCATTCGCTGATCCGTGCGCTGTTCCCCGTTCAGCCGGAGTTGACTAAAAACTTTAGTGTCAAAAATAATTTGCGGCAGGCCTTTGACGATTTCCACATTCATTTCTTCCCGATCGGGCTTGTTTTGAGTCAGCACCGGCTTGCGGTTATCATCCGGCGTCAGGTCCAGTTCCGGCTCGCCTCCCGACAGCGCCGCCAGACCTAAAATAGCCGTGATATGCGCAACTGTTGTCGGGTTGCCCGATCCAGGAAATACAGCACGGATTCCCTTCTGAAAATCGCCGCTGATAATATGCATCAAATATTCAGTCGAAGACCAGCGGGTAAACCTGACCATGTCATTGAGTAATTGCTTGCTCTCGACGCCCTTCGATTCCGGCAGCTGCATGCCGAGCTCTTTGGCCTTTGCTTCCAATTGTTGATAAACACTGTCTGACGCATCTTTATAGAACGACTTTTCCATATTCTGGATTATTTCCCGCGGATCTTCCTGGGGATTCAAACCATAGTATCTCAAGGCTTTGTCACGGCCATTGCGGGCACAAAACCTGTTCCAGTATATCATCACGCCATCATCCGGGGTCGAGGCGAGAGCTCTAACAAATAATGCACGAAGTCTTTCATGGGCATGGGTCATTTTTAAAATATGCTCCGTCATTGCCTTTTCCACGTAAAGAACATTCCCGACCCTGGCTGCCCCGAAATAACTCTTGTCGTCCCATATCTTTTGCAAGCTTACCTTATCCGGTGAAAGACCCAAATCCATTAATGCGCCCAGGAATGCAATCCGGACCTGGGCCGATTTCTTCTCTTTTTCCGGCCGCCCTTCAACGCTTTTCTTGACAATGTCCTGGAGCGTTTCGTTAATATCAGCGGCTACAGCATCCCCATTCCACCAGCTCAAACAATTCCGTAATGACGTGATCAGTTTGAAAACATCCTGCTCCTTAAACTCATTTCTCTGGACCCGCTTTAACAAAACAGCCAACTGCTCTTTTAAGGGCGCTTTTGCCGACAATTCCTGCAAAATTATATTAATATTATCCTGAACAAAGGTTGGGCGCTGCGCTCGATCAACATATTGTGCTGCGCTTGAATGTATCGACGTCCTGATGTCCACATGCGCGGCGACAGTATTTGCCGCTGCTGACGGCGGCAGGCCGTTCAACCGCTCGGCATTCTTCACATCCGCCGCCGTATCACCGATTTCACCGCCCGAGAAATACTTGCGTGGAATTACCTCATTGCTTTGCTTATCGATGTCTTCCTTGATATAGTTGTAAACGCCTTTCTTAAACGCCTCGACATATCGCTGATAAACCTGGTCTTTCTCGGTCTTGTCAGCCAATTCATCGCCGGCAACTTTATTCTTGTTGGCAAAAGAACCATTGAGCAGGCTGTCTTTAACCTTGATTTTGTACCAGGCTGCCAACAGCAAAGAATCGTATACCTGACGCAATGGCGCAAAGTTCTTTCCTTCATTCACTTCTTTCGTGATCGCCGGAAGAATCACTTCCCGCAAAGCACGGGTAGAAATATCATTCAGCGTTTTGGTGGTGGCATCCGCAATCTCAGGTGTATCCGACTTGTTGTTTTGAATCGCCAAATAGTCCTGCTCAGTCAGCACTTTTAACGTATGCTTAACGATATAAACGCCGCTTCCGGTCTCATACA
>PEAR01000093.1 GCA_002753745.1 Candidatus Omnitrophota bacterium
TATCGTGCCGGTCGAGAGCAGTTTAATGCCTGGCTTGAAGGGACGGCGATCGGGCTTGTGGTAGGCGGGATGGTTAATTCTGTGTTGGGCGCGTCGATCGCGAGTTTTTACGGGGGCGGACTATTGGGATCAACCTTGGCTGGTGCAACAATGGGAGCCTTGTCCGGGGCAATCTCAGGAGGGATTACTGCCGCTGTGTTAGGTGGAAACTGGGCGCAAGGAGACAGGACGGGAGGAATTTCGGGGGCTGCTGCTGGTGGTGCGTCGGGGTATTCAAGTGCTGTTGCGAGAGCTCTTTTTGTTTGGAGCTCGATTCTACACAATCGTGGCCGTTTTGTTAACTGGGGTCAGTATAAAATAAGGATGACAACTTATGAAAATAATGATTTTATTTAGTTTCATAACATTAGCTTTGTGTTCTTCTGCTTGGTTAGCGTATTCTGCTACAAATAAGAATGTTCAAGATTCTTGACAAGCTGAGTCGCGGGCTGAGTTTGTTTCTATCATTCAGCTTATTGCCAATCCTGAGAAGTACGACGGAAAAGAAGTCAGTGTTTGTGGGTATGTTGTTTTTGAATTTGAAGGTAATGCTGTTTATTTTGGAAAAGACGATTTTGAGTATAATTTATCCAAGAACAGTCTGGGTTTATCAATAAATGAGAAAGATTTTCCAAAATTAGGAAAAGATTCTAAAGGTTTCTGCATTGTTCAAGGTACATTTAGAGCTGTGCAACCAGGCTGGTTTTCAACAAGAAGCGGTTTTATCGAAAATATTAAAAGATGTCAGAAAATTGATGGAGTAATTCCGCCCAGAGTTCAAATTACAGATACGGTTCGGTAATCAAGCTCGATCTGGGTTTGGCGGTGTAAGAGGGGTAAGAGGGGTAAACGGCATAACGCTTGACATTATTAACGCAGAGTGTTATGTTTTTGTTGTGATACATTCATTCAATTGTAAAGATACTAAAGAGCTCTTTAATCGTGAATATTCACCAAGGCTGCCGTCTGATATTCAGAGAACGGCACTTCGAAAGCTCTGGGTGTTAGATGCAACGGTTATATTAAATGCTTTGCGAGTGCCGCCGGGAAACAAGCTGGAGGCTTTAACGGGGAATAGATCCGGTCAGTATAGCCTACGCATTAACGATCTATGGCGCTTATGTTTTATTTGGCGCGATGGCGGCGCCCACCATGTTGAGATCATTGATTGCCATTGAAAGGAAGCGACCTATGAAGAGCAGGAAAATATCACCCATTCACCCAGGCGAAATCCTGATGGAAGATTTCTTGAAGCCAATGGGGATAAGCCAGTATCGTTTGGCGCAGGATATTAATGTGCCGCCGCGCCGGATCAATGAAATTGTTCATTGTACCCGTGCGGTGACGGCCGATACCGCTTTGCGTTTAGGAAAGTTCTTTGGTGTCTCTGCTCAGTTCTGGGTCAATCTTCAGGCGCATTATGATTTGGCGATTCAAGAAGATCACCTCGGGAAGTCTTTAGACCGCGAAGTACACGTTTTCGCGGGAGTTTAATATTGTTAAATTCTATTCTTAGGAGGAGTGTTATGGTACAGTTTCTGGCAGTTGTTTTTGGGATTATTCTGGTGTCTATTCCGGCAATGGCGCAGATTTATAACGGGAAAGACCAGGAGGTGAAAGCGCCGCTTGATCGTGCGGTCGCCGAATCAAATGCGATGTATGCCAATGTTGAAAAAGCCGGCGCAGCGGAAGATCGTAAGACTCAGGAAGCCAGATATTACGAGATGACCAATGCGGTCAACCAGGCTAATGAGCACCATTTTGAAATGAACAGGAACGTCATTAAATGAACCTTTCCCATGTTCGGAAAGTAGCTAAAGAACTTAACATAAAGTCCGAGCAGACTGAAAGCGTGGTCGCTCTCCTGGAAGGGGGGGCGACCATTCCTTTTATTGCCCGCTACCGCAAGGAAGCAACGGGTACGCTGGATGAAGTGGCGATCACCGCGATCCGTGACCGCATGAAAGAACTTAAAGATCTCGATGATCGCCGCGCGGTGATCCTGGAGTCGATCGACAAGCAGGGCAAGCTGACCCCTGAATTAAAGACCAGGATCGACGGGGCGTTGACGCTTACGGAAATAGAGGATCTTTACCTCCCCTTTAAGCCCAAGCGTCGTACCCGCGGCATGATCGCCAAAGAGAAGGGCCTTGAGCCGCTTGCCGAGGTGATTTTTAAACAGGATCAATCCTTTGATCCCGGCGCCGAAGCGTTAAAATATGTCGATCCGGCCAAAGAGTTGTCCAGTGTTACGGTCGTTCTGGCCGGGGCGCGCGATATTATCAGCGAATGGGTTAATGAGAATGCCGATGCCCGCGCCAAGGTGCGTGAAATATTTCTTTCCAAGGGAAAATTCCATTCGAAATTCATTAAAGGAAAAGAAGAAGAGGGTGTGAAGTTCAAAGATTATGCCGATTGGCAGGAACCCGTTTCGACGGCGCCGTCTCATCGTGTGTTGGCCGCCCGGCGGGGTGAAAAGGAACAATTCCTGTTGTTACGGATCGAAGCGCCTGAAGAAACCGCATTGGCAACCCTGCGCGCGCATTTTCTAAAGAATAACCGTTGTGCCTCGATGCTTGAAGTTGACATGGCGCTTGAAGATGCGTACCGCCGGTTAATGGCTCCTTCCATTGAAAATGAAGTCAGGCTGTTGACGAAGGAAAAAGCCGATGCTGAAGCGATCCAGACCTTCATGTCAAATCTGCGTCAGTTATTAATGTCGCCGCCGCTGGGACAATTGACGATCATGGGGATCGATCCGGGGCTGCGCACAGGCTGTAAAGTGGTTTGCCTGGACCAGCAGGGGAAGCTGCTTGAATACCAGACGATCTATCTTTCCCAGGGAGATGCCAGGGAACGCGAGGCTGCTGTTGTGGTCTCGGCGCTGGTCAAGAAATACAATATCGATGTGATCGCGATCGGGAATGGAACAGCCTCCAGAGAGACCGAAGGTTTTTGTCGTGCCCTGCAGCTTAAAAATGTCAAATTGATGATGGTTAATGAAAGCGGCGCCTCGTATTATTCCGCATCAGATGTTGCCCGACGTGAATTTCCTGACCTTGATGTGTCGGTACGCGGCGCGGTCTCTATTGCCCGCCGTCTTCAGGATCCACTGGCGGAAATGGTCAAACTTGATCCCAAGAATATTGGAGTGGGTCAGTATCAGCATGATGTTGACCAGGCTAAATTGAAGCAGTCTTTGGATGATGTCACCATGAGTTGTGTCAATATGGTTGGTGTTGACCTTAATACAGCCAGCCGTGAACTGTTGATGTATGTGTCAGGGGTTGGTCCGGCCCTGGCGTTGAATGTGGTGGAATACCGCAACCAGAACGGCCGTTTCAAGACGCGTGACGGGATTTTAAATGTGCCGCGGTTCAGTATGAAAGCCTATGAACAGGCGGCGGGATTCTTAAGGGTCATGGATGGCGATCATCCTCTGGATGCGAGCGCGGTACATCCTGAAAGCTATTCTGTTGTCGAGACAATGGCAAGGAATCTGAACTGTTCTTTAAAAGATCTGATCGCGGATGATAAACTCCGGGCACGCATTGACCTGAAACTCTTTGTTAATGACAAGATCGGGCTGCCGACATTAAAAGACATTATGAATGAACTGGCGAAACCCGGCCGGGATCCCCGGGCCCGTTTTGAGTTTGTCCGGTTTAAAGACGGTGTTAATGCTATTGAGGACCTGGTTAAAGATATGGTTTTGCCCGGCGTGGTTACCAATGTGACGGATTTTGGCGCTTTTGTTGACATCGGTGTCCATCATGATGGATTAGTGCATATCAGTGAATTGTCGGACAATTACGTAAAACATCCTTCGCATGTTGTTAAATTACATCAGCAGGTGACGGTAGTTGTTAAAGACATTGATCTAAAGCGGCACCGTATTGCCTTAAGTATGAAAACCCGATGAAGATCGCGATCAGCGGTTCTCATGGTCTTATCGGGCGATATCTTTTTGATACGCTGCACCAGGAACATCACCAGGTTTTCCGTCTTCAACGCTCCAAAGCGGCATCTTACGATGAATCAATCAGCTCCATCTATTGGGACCCGCTTACCGGTTCTGCCGCTGCTGAGCGCCTTGAAGGCTGCGATGTGGTCATTCATCTGGCCGGGGCTAATATTGCCTCGAAACGATGGAATGCTTCGGTAAAGAAAGATATATTTACCAGCCGGGTAGACGCCACACGCGCTCTAGTCCAGATATTGCTTCGATTAAGACCCCCTCCCAAGCTCTTTATTTGTGCGTCAGCCATTGGGTTTTACGGTGCTGGATCCCAGGTTGATGTAACCGAAACCTCAAGCTGTGGCAAAGGTTTTTTAGCGGAACTTTGCAGTGCGTGGGAGAATTCAGCCGCTCTGCTTTCTGATAAGGCCGGTGTCCGGGTGGTGAACTTGCGTTTCGGGCCGGTTTTAAGCCTTGATGGCGGGATCCTGGCCCAAATGCTTCCTGTTTTCAGGATCGGGTTAGGGGGGCCTGTTGGTTTGGGGTCGCAATACATTAATTGGATCTCGCTTCGTGAAATCTCTTCGATTATCAATTTTATCTGCCAACATCCCGAGATCACGGGCCCGGTCAATTGTGTTTCGCCCGGTGCTGTTACGAATGCTTCATTTAGTTTGACACTCGCCGGGATTTTGCGGAGAACTTGCTTTCTTCCAACACCTGCCTGGCTGGTTCGCTTGCTGTTTGGTGAGATGGCTGATGAGCTGATTCTTCATTCGCCCAGAGTTCTCCCGTCACGCCTTTTAGACTCCGGTTATGTCTTTCAGGAGCCGTATTTGGCGGAGGCATTGACCCGGATGCTGAAATAAATCCCGAAATCTCTTGAAAATACCTCCTGGTTGCGCAAAATTAATTATATGTCATATCTAGTTTTAGCACGTAAATATCGTCCCCAGACATTCGCTGATGTTGTCGGCCAGCAGGAGATCACCGAGAAACTGAAGGCGGCATTGTCATCGAACCGCACGGCCCATGCCTATCTTTTTTGCGGTCCGCGAGGGGTTGGTAAAACCACCTGTGCCCGTATCCTGGCAAAGGAGTTAAATAAGGATGTTGCTGCCGACGGTCTTTCTTTTGACCTGGGGATGCAAACGGCCCTTGATATTATTGAGATCGATGGCGCTTCCAATAACAGCGTTGAAGATATCCGGACTTTGCGGGAGAACGTCCAGCTGATGCCCATGGGCGGCGGGGTCAAAGTTTACATCATTGATGAAGTTCATATGTTAAGTACGGCGGCCTTTAATGCGCTGCTTAAGACTCTTGAAGAGCCTCCTGCTCACGTAAAGTTTGTTTTCGCGACCACTGATCCGAATAAGCTTCCATTAACGGTGGTTTCCCGTTGTCAGCGTTTTGATTTTCGCCGGATCCCGATCGAGCAGATGGCGGGGTATCTTAAGGAAGTATGTCAGAAAGAACAAATAACCGCCGATGAGGACGCGCTCTTTTCTATTGCCAAAGCTTCCCAGGGCAGTATGCGAGACGCATTAAGCGTCCTGGACCAGCTGAGTTCCGTTGCTTCAGGCAAAGTTGATCTTAATGAAGTCAATTCAATGCTGGGCGTGGTTGAGACCGAGCGCCTTTTTGAATTGGCCGGTGCCATCCTTCGTAAAGATTGTTCTTCTGCTTTAAAAGTTTTGAACGGCATCGCCGATAAAGGAAAAGACATTAAGCAGCTTTCTTCCGATCTGGTCGTCTTTTTTCGTAATTTGATGGTCATGAAAGCGGGCGGCCGGGACCTGCAGGATCTTATTGATTATTCGGTCGCCTATAAAAAGATGCTGTATGAGCTTTCTCTTTCAGTCTCAATGAAAGAGATCATTGGTAATATTGATATTCTGGTGGCTGTTCAGGAAACGACGAGGATCATCGAAATGCCGCAGCTGGCATTGGAGATCGCGTTGGCCAAGATCGTTATTTCCGGTAGCAGTATCGCCCCGGTGTCTGCTGTTCCTGTCTCAGGCAATCAAACGTCGGCATCCTCTGCCGCGGTAAAGCTGCCGGTCGCCGCTAAGCCGGTACCGGGGATAATCCTTAATAATAAAGGTTCTGTCTCCATTGAGCCTATTGTATTTGATCGCAATGCAGAACCTGAAACGCCGATAGCCGCTTCAGCGGTGTCACTTGATATTATTTCACGTGATTGGAATACGTTCACGCATGCTGTATGCCAGGAGTCCATGTCCGTCGGGACTTATCTTCTGGAAGGACATCCTGTTAAGTTTGATGGCCGTAAACTGGCGGTAGCTTTTAGCCATGAACATGAATTTCATAAGGAATTCCTTGATTCACCGGGAAATCTTAAGATCATGAGCGCTTCTTTTCAGGAAGTTTTTAAACAAGAGGCGGTTATCGACCTTATAATAATGAGTGACGCTGACGCCGGTAAACTTGCCTCGGCAGTGAACGAGGCGCTGGCGATGTTCGGCGGGGAAGTCGTTAATGAATGGGACAGCGGTGATGGGTTATCCAAAAGTCATTGAAGATCTGATCGAGCAATTGATGAAACTTCCCGGTGTCGGCCGTCGCAGCGCCGAACGCATGGTGTTTTGGCTTCTTAATCATACCACCGAAGATGCTGCGCGTTTATCGGAAAGCATCTCTGAGCTGAAGCAGAAATTGCGTTTTTGTCGTTTATGCAATAATTTTACCGAACAGGATATTTGCCCTGTCTGCCTTGACCAGACGCGTGACGCCTCACTTTTATGCATTGTTGAGAACCCTAAAGATGCTTTGGCCATCGAGAAAACAGGTCTGTTCAAGGGGAAATACTTTGTTCTTCTGGGTACAGTGGCTCCGTCCGAGGGACAGGGGATTGAAGATCTGGCTATGCATAAGTTGTTCCATAAAATTAATACTGACATGGTCAGCGAAGTCGTTATTGCCACGGATGCCGATATGGAAGGCGAATTGACCGCCTTGCATCTGGTCAGGGTCTTGCAGCCGCTCGGCGTCAAGGTTTCCAGGATCGGAATTGGTCTTCCAGCTGGCGGTGCCGTTGAGTTTGCCGACATGTCGACGCTGAGCATGTCATTAAAATCACGGCGTGAAGTTGTTCAGGAACCTGTAAAGGTTGAAGTATGATCGTTGAAATCTTTTCTTTATGTGATGCGGCCACATCTGATAGCGGTAAACTTAATTTGCTGGGTGCTTTTGACGTTATTAATGTTAAGCAGTTTCCTGCCGTCCTGGCGCATTGTTCTGTGGCTGTTCGATTGCGGTTCTTCGCCAGCGAGCAGGGTGATCATCATATCGAGGTGCGTTTTATCGATGCTGACGGCAAGTCTATTCTTCCTCCCGCTGGCGGCAGTATTAAGGTTGAGCTGCCCCAGGGACAGCGCTCCGCAGCGTTCAATCTTGTCCTTAATATCCCTGGTTTGAAGATCGATGCAGCTGGCGATTATGCCCTGGAACTTCGCGTTGCTGGTCAGGGGGTAATCTCGCTTCCTCTTGAAGTCAGGCAGCAATAATTCGTCTACATGTAAGGTTTTTAATATTGCCCCGACAAAACCCCAATAGAGAATATTAATGTTTCGTCTCTACATCAGCTAAAACATGTTAATGGAGGATTTATGGCTTACCAATTCCCTGTGTTGAAGTATTCCTACGACGCTCTTGAGCCGTTCATTGACGCAAAAACAATGGAGACGCACCATTCAAAACATCATAAGACTTATGTAGACCGTTTTAATGCAGCGATTGCCGGTAAACCTGAACTGGAGTCAAAATCTGGTGAGGATATCATTGCTTGTATAGATAAAGTGCCGGAAGATATCCGTGCGGCGGTGCGCAATAATGGCGGTGGCGCTATCAATCACACCCTGTTTTGGGATGTTATCGGCCCGAAAGTCGGGGGGGAACCTAAAGGTGCCGTAGCTGAAGCCATTAAAGCTTCATTTGGTTCTTTTGCGGAGTTTAAAGCCAAATTTTCAGATGCGGCGACAACTCAGTTCGGGTCTGGGTGGGCTTGGCTCGTTGTGAGCAAGGAAGGAAAACTTGAGATTTTAAAAACATCGAACCAGGATAGTCCGATTTCATTAGGCAAGACGCCGATCCTCCTTATTGATGTGTGGGAACATGCGTATTACCTCAAGTATCAGAATCGCCGTGTTGAATACATCGAAGCGTTTTATAATGTGATCAACTGGCAGCGTGTTGATGAGCTGTATGCTGCAGCCAAATCTTCAAGTAAGCCCGGTGGCGCTAGTCGTTGTTCCTGTTCATGTAACTAAGAATAATCAGCAGTTGCTTTTTGAGGGCGGCATATATTGCCGCCCTTTTTTATTAAATCGGCGTTGTTAACACTGCGTATCATCTGTATAATTTCAGAAGTGTCAATTTGAATACAGTCTTAAGTGCAAAAGTGGGGAAATATAATGAAATACTGGACCGTGCTAATAACGTTATTTATCGTTTTTTTGTATTCATTTCGTATTTATTTTCCTGCAGAACCATATTATGACGAGGTTTACTATGTCAATCTTGTTCGTGAACTTATTAATCATCAGCATTTTTCGACGAGCCTAACAACCCATCCACCTTTGGCTGCGGTTTTTGATACGATCACCTTTTTGACTTTAGGCGATTATTCTGTTGTTTGGCGCTTGAGTTCTCTGGTGGCTGGTCTGGTTGTTGTTTATCTTGTCTTTCGTCTGGCTGAGTCTATTTTAAAAGACCGCCTTGCCGCAGGATTTGCGGTTGTTTTTTACGTATTTGATTGTATTTCCCTGACTCAGGCGCGGATTGAGATGCCCAATACGCTTTCACAGATGTTCATGTTATTGTCGCTGTTCTTTTTGTTAAAATTCATCATTCATCGTGACTTGACTAGGTCACGGGCATTTATGTCGGCGGGTATTTTTCTTGGGCTGGCCATGGCCACCAAACTGACGTCCGTCAGCTGGCTTATCTTTTATTTGGGCATCCTGACGGCCGTATTTTTCCGGTCACGCAAAGACAATGTCGGGCTTTGGAAAGATGTATTGCTTTGGTTCTTTACCGTCCCAGTTTTAATCTTCTTTGCCAGTCATTTGTTCATCCCGTTTCTTAAAGGACATCATTGGTCTGATATCTGGACGATCCAGATTACTCAGATGAACTACCTTTTTGTTATAGCGCCCACCCAGACACATGGGTACAGCTCTTTATGGTGGGGCTGGCCGCTTTTATTAAGGCCTATTTGGTATTTCTTTCAACAAACCGATGGCATGGTTCAGGGGATCATATGTATTGGCAATCCGGTAATCTTTTGGAGTATCCCTTTTGTTGTAGTTTATTTGCTTTGGGATATTTTTCTTAAGCGCTCCTGGGTTTCCTTGCTTATTCTATGGGGTTTTTTAAGTCAATGGATCTTCTTTGCGTTTGGTAAAAGGATCAAGTTTTTCCATTACTTCGATAACGCAATGCCCTTTATTGTGTTAGCTATTGCGATGATTTCGGTCAGGTTATGGCGTGCACATATTTTGGGCCGCTGTGCCGTTGTGCTCTACATGTCTTTGGTGG
>PEAR01000094.1 GCA_002753745.1 Candidatus Omnitrophota bacterium
TACATTGTCATGTACTACAATTGCAAGCGCGCTCACTCTACCCTCGGTTATCTGAGCCCGTTAGAGTACGAGAAAAGACAGGCGGTCTGTCTTAACTAAACGTCCACAGGACGGGGGAAGGTCATTCTAAAATTCTTGTCATTTAATGTGATTGGGCGCAACTACCGAGGATTCCTCGGTAGTTTAATAAGAGGGTCTCTTAAGATGGTGCCAGTAGAATTGAACTTTCCGGAGTCTCCGGAGAGTTTGAAAAGAAGATTGAGGTTAACACTTGCACACATAGCGTTAATATGTTAATCTTGCAGTGAAAGGAAGGGCGAATGATCATCAGTTTTTGTACAGACGCGGCGCGGGATATCTATGATGGGGAAGAGTCAAAAGCGGCAAGGCATGTTCCGCATACTATCTGGGGCGTTGCACAGCGAAAGCTTGATTTGTTGAATTCGGCCCATTCTTTGCTGGACCTTAAGGCACCGCCAGCGAATCGGCTTGAGGCGCTTAAAGGCAACCTGAAGGGAAAATATAGCATCAGAATTAACGATCAGTATCGCCTTGTTTTTGAGTTCTATGACGGCAATGCGTATGATGTGGACATTGTTGACTATCATTGAAAGAGGTAACTTATGATTCCTAAAAACCGTATCCCAAATCATCCTGGAGAAGTTCTTCTTGAGGAGTTCCTTGTTCCTAAGAAGATGTCCCAGATCGACCTGGCCCGGAAAATGCATGTTTCGATCCAGCGGATCAATACGTTGATCAACGGCAAAAGGGACGTGTCTCCCGAGACTGCTATTTTGTTATCCCGTGTTCTGGGGACGACTCCTGAGTTTTGGATGAATCTTCAGGTGACAAGAGATCTAGCCTCGGCTCAACAGAGCATGGCACTTGTTGCGCATTGACATTTGTTTCCAACTGCTCTACTGAGAGATAGAAAATTCTCAATATCGACGATAAATTGAAGATATCCGACGGCAATCACCGAATGATTGTGGTAGTTTACAGCCCGAGCGTTTTCTTGACGTCTTTGATAAGAAGAAAAAGATAAAGCAGGTCGATAGGCGATGGTTCGAAGCCAAACTCCTCGTAGAAGCGCTTGGCTTCTGCGTCTTTGGCATGAACCACAACGGCGCGTCCGCCAATGATCTCGGCAGCGTCAACGATCCTTAAAAGAGCGTCGCGAACGAGGGCCTTACCAATGCCATGGCCCTGTTCTGTTTTATCAACGGCCAGACGGGCGATGATGATGACGGGAACCGGGTGGTTGGCCAGACCTTTTCCGACACGGTGCGGTGTTTCGGCTTTTGAAACCGCGCCCGGTGTCAATGTATAGTAGCCAACAATCTTACCGGACTTGGTCGTGATGTACGTTCTGGCCGATCCGTTCTGATTGTTGGTGAAAGGAAAGTTTTTAAGGTAGTTATTTAAAGGCTCAGCACCACAGTCGAAATCATCGACATCGTGGTGTTGATCAGGAGGATAGGGCTTTTGAGCTTATCCATGAAAAATGTCTGTAGCCTTGAATAGCTTCTTAAGTTTGGCATTCTCGCGCGCAGGGCGGTCCAAGGCCGCGCTAAAGGCTTTCCACTGGGCTTCCGGCAGGGCAAACTGGGTCTTGCTGGCCACCAGATCCTCGACTTCCTTGATTGCGCTGTTTAAAACAAATGCCGAGAGTTTCATATTTTTCAGACTGGCGGCATAGACCAGAAAGTCCTTCTGGGAATTTTCGATCCGCAGGTCGATGCGGGTATCTTTTTGTATGACTGGCATAGTGATGTCCTTTCTTTATGTTTCAAGGATGCCATGCTGTACACACTTTGTCCACACCATATTCTGTAATGTATTGAGAAAATGAGAGATAGGGGTTTTGATGCTTGGTGCGTCCGAGATTCGAGTCTCTTAGGGGGAGTTTTCTTAAACCCAGAGCATTATCGCTGGTATCGTCGTCAAACTTGGTTCTCTGTAAGTAAAATACTTGCAGGGGGCTTTGTTTTTTATGCAGAAACTTTTATTAAATCAGGGATCTCCTAATATAATGACGTTATCATTAAACCTATTGGAAATAATTGATGGACCAGTCTGCAGAAGATATTGCTTTAATGTCGCGTGTTCGTGATGGGGACGAGAAGGCTTTTGAGAAGCTCGTTGATCTCCACAAGACGCGCGTTTTTCATTTGGCGTATCGGTTCTTGGGAAATTCTACTGAAGCCCAGGACGCTGCACAGGAAATTTTCGTTAAGGTCTATCAGGCTCGCCTGACCTACGAACCCACCGCTAAATTCACCACCTGGCTTTATACCATTGCTAAAAATACCTGTTTGAAAACTTTGGCCCGTACGCATCCGACCGTTTCACTGGATGAGGAGGTCGGTTCTGGCGATGATAAAACTAAACGTCAGGTTGCGGATGTGAATATGCCAACGCCTTCAGAACATATGCAGCAGCAGGAAGCGGCTGATATAGTTAAGGCCGCGATTGATGATCTCCCGGAACAACAGCGCATGGCTGTGATCCTTTCTCGTTCTGATGAATTGTCTTATGATGAGATTGCTACTGTTATGGGCTGTTCTGCAAAGGCTGTGAAATCGCTTTTACATAGAGCCCGGGTTGAGCTAAAAGAACGACTTAAGAAGTATTTTATAAAATGAAGCAGATTTTTCGGAACTTTTGGAGCTTTACCGGGTTGAAGTATTGGGGAACTTCTTTCGGCCGTCAGCCTGATAGGCTGCCGATCCCTACAGAAGTTAAAAATTCTTCGATGAAGAATTTTTAAGGAGAAGTGTTATGGATTGCCAGACAATCAAACAAGAGCTGGTTGCTTTCCTTGACAACGAGGTTTCGGCCACATTGAAGGCTGAGATTGAGGCGCATTTGAAGGGTTGTCCCGATTGTGCCCAGGAGATGCGCGCGCTTCAGGCTTCCTGGCAGATGCTGGACCGCAATCTTCCGCCTGCGCCTGGTCCGGATTTCACAGCTTCTGTTATGAGGTGCGTTCATCAGGAGCCGTCATCGAGTGGAGAGTCTAAGACGGATTGGATGGAGAGATTGCTGCCGTCTTTTATTATCGGGGCAGTCATTTTAATCGCGCTTTTGGCCGGTCTTGTAATGTGGGATCACCTGCGTCCGCATGTCAAAACGCCGGAAGTGCAGTTGCCTACGCCTGCAGGTGAATCAGAGGTGATGTCGCCTGCTCAAGAAACAAAAGCGGTCGTAAGAGAAGTTCAGGCTCCTGTTGAGACCAAGACGCCAGCTTTGGTAGTGATACCAGAGTCGCAGTCAGTGCAGCCATTACCTGAGATCAAGCCTGTGGTTGTTCCCCAGATGGCACCAATGGTGCCGGTGGTTGCTGTTCCGGTTATTGCTAAAGTTAATAATGATAGGGACATCATCGCAAATCTCGATATGTATGAGAACGCAGATATGCTCAAGAAGATGGATGTTGTTTCTGATATGGATGTGGTTGCGGCTATGAAGGAGAAGACCTCGTGAAGATGAGCGTCCTTCGATACAGTTTAGGCTTGATGCTGGTTCTTTTGATCTTGGGAGGGGCCTATTGTTTGTCTTATGTATGGGCGCAGGAAACTTCGGGAACAGCGCTCTCGGGTGATGAACGGTATCAAGCGAATCTTCGTCGCTGGCAGAGCATGACAGAGGAAGAACGTCAGGCGATCCGAAATCGTGCCGCAGGAATGTCTGAGGAAGATCGAGCGGCTTTGAAGGAAAAGGTCAAGGAGTATCGCGCTATGCCCGAGCAGGATCGGCAGTCATTGCGTGAGAATTTTCAGCGCTTTCAGGCGTTACCACCCGCAAGGCGGGCGGCATTGGAAGAAGGGTCTCGCGGTTTTCGACAGCTTCCACCGCCAAAACGTGAAGAGATCCGCCGTCGTTTTCAGAAGGAACATAAAGTTCAGGGTGATCAAGATCGCGGACCGGGGGCACCTTCGAGAGGCCCTGGCGGGCGACCTGATCGCGTGATGCAAATGAATGGCGATGATCATCCGCCAAGGCCGCAGGGAGGCCCTGGAGACAATTTGAATGATCGTCCGGGACGGCAAGGCAGGCCTGACGTGGGTCCTGGAGGAAATAATGGCAACAATCTTCGTGGACCTCGACCAGGACCTCAGGGTTCTCAGAGAAAATGTGATGATCCGACCCATCCTTGTTTAACAGATGGTCCAATGGGATCAGCACAACAGGGCGGGGCTGATCAACGTCCCAATCCTCACCAGAGGCCTGGTGCGCAAGGGGGGCAGAACAGAAGCCCCCAGAGTCGGAATAGTTCTGCACCAAGGCCGTAAAATAGCCGCAGCGGGTAGTTTTTTATAAAATAAATTTCGTAATTCTGAACGGAGCCTGTGACGTAAGTCATTGGCTCCGTTTCTATTTCATCGTCGGAAAACGTTTTCTCGGAACATTAGAAAACACCGGAACTTTCTTGGCGGCGTGGGGTTTAAGTCAGTAGAGAGAAACGGGCGAACTGGTAACAAAGGAGCTGCGATGAAAACACTAATAAAGAATGAAAGGAGGATGGATGTGATCGAAAGCGCGGCGATCTGGGCATACCGGTTCATGGAGGGTATTGATGGTGAAAGAGGGGTGCAGCTTGTGCCGTACGTTATTATTCAACCAGTCAAAATGCAAGTTTTGACACTATTGGAAGAAGGAGTGCGTATGAAAATAAAAACACTAATATGTATTCTCGGCGTGTTGTTGTGTTTCAGTACATTGGCCCATGCGAAAGATAAATCATCGAAAACAGATACGTCCACAACAACAGACACCACGGAAGTCACCGAGACTGCTTCGACGGATACGGGTTCAACGGATAGCAGTTCAACGACTACATCGTCTTCAGAAGTTACTAACTGGAAGCAGGAGAAGAAAGTGTTCAGGGATAAACAAGCCGCAGAGAATAAAACCTGGTTTACGAATTTTGAGGCGCGAAAAAATGCGGCTTTGGAGCAGTATAAAAGTGAAGGGTTAGCGCCGGAGCAGATCCGTGAAAAGATGCAGACATTCCGTGATGAGGTCAAAACATATCGGGAAACTCAGGGCACGGAAAATAAAGAGTTTCGTGACACATTAAAGAAAGAGCGTCAGACCGCCATGGACACCAATACCGACGGCAAAGTAAGCAAGGAAGAACGGCAGGATTATTGGAAAAGCCAGGCCGACACGAATAAGGATGGTAAAATTAGTCAGTCGGAAAGACAGAATTTTCGGGACGAAAGGCGTCAGCAAAGAGGTCAGGGCGGTGAGAATGCCGGGGATCAGAATCAGAGTTCTGACATGAATCAGGGATCTCAGGATAATCAAGGTTCTAATATGGATCAAGGTCCTCAGAGAGGGCGTGGACCGGAGAATCGCCAGGGCCCTGATATGGGGCGTGGTGGGCGTGGACAGAATATGGATAATCCGCAGCGTCCTCAGGGTGCCCCTCATGTGGGTCAGAATCAGGGCAATAATGGTGTCAGGGATCATGGCCAGGGACAGAGGCGTAATGGTCGTAGGCAAGGTGGTGAACGCCGGGGAGGTCCGCAGAGATAAGCTGATTAAACCGGGGCACGTTGCAGCCGCGTGTCCCGGTTTCTTTATAATGAATAACTATCGAAAGGCGACAGATGATAAAGACATGTTCGATGATTAAAATCTTATTCTTTCTATCGTTTGCAGGATCCCTTAATGCTCAAAGTTCGATGGCAGAGGAAAGTCGTATGCCGCCACAGTCGGCTATTGATGCGTGCGCAGGGAAAGCTGAAGGGATTTCCTGCGAAGTTTCTAATCCCGAAGGCAGCAAAACGGGAGATTGCGCTTATACGCCGGATAATAAGTATTTTGCCTGTCGCCCTGATCGGGGATCTTCGGATAGCCGCGGTCCTTCCGATGGAGAAGAAGGGGCAAAAAGCCGCCAGTCTGAGAAGTCACAGACAAAGGGAAAAGGCGGTCAATATAGCATTGATCAGGCTATGAGCGACAATGCGCAGTTATCGACGATCGCTTTCAGTGGTTTGGCTTTTATTACTGGCAACGCTGGCGGAGATACATTCTTTCCCCCGGGAAAAGTGGCGGACTTCTTTGGCTTTCAGTACATGCGTGATGTGGATACCGCCGGGTATGGGCATAACACCACATTCTTGACCAAGGCTGCCAGCAACGTGCTTTATATCCTGAATGATGAGCAGAAGGCAAAACTGATCGCATTGGCCAAAGAGCAGGCGCCGATCTATATCAATTTTGCATATAACCGTTTCTTGTTAACCAATGCCTTTCGTCGTGCCTTGGAAGGCAACATTCCTGACGGGTCATCAGGTTTGAATATCCAGGCTGTTTCCAAATATACGGCTGGTTTGTATAAGAACGATGCCGACTTGAGCTACAACCGCGCGGTCGTCATTGGTGAAATTATCAATTCTTTTACTGATGAACAGAAGGCGTATTTGGCAAAGATGCAGTTCAATAATTATGCGTCCTGGCCGGATGTGTCAGAGAATGAGGATCTTAAAATAGGCATGACTAACAACCAGTTTGTTGCGGTGATGACCTATGCCAGTGAGTTGTTCTCATGGTACAAGGGCAGTCTTGAGGCGGATGTTTATTTTTGCCCGGAAAGGCACGGAACATATTTCGGTGGGTTCTTTATGAAAGATTATCCTGCCATGCACAATCCGAATTACTTCATCAGCACAGCGATCACGGGTGACAGTGGGAAGGATTTCCTTAATATCCTTAATCCACAGCAGCGGGCACTGATCATTGGGATCATTGATGAGCAGAAATCGGCGCTTGAGGAAATAAAGCAGATACGAACGACGGTTTCCATGGAGTTGCGCAAAGCGATCTCCGGTGGAACGATCGACAAGAACAAGGTCTATTTGCTTATAGAACGCTATGGAGAACTGGATGGCCAGATGTCAGGACTTTATGCGTCCCGTTTTGCAGAAGTGAATAAGACGTTGACTTCAGAGCAGCGGGTGGCTTTGGTCAAGCTTCGCAATCTTGATGCTGTGCCTCAAGGAGCGTATAGATTCTCAACGCCTGTGACGATGCCCGTGGTTCCCAATACTGACTTTATGTTTGGAGTGGGCAGTATGCCTCAGGATGGGGGACAACTGACGGCTCCAGCAGGTTTTGATCGGACAGATAGACCTGAAAAGCCGATGCGTGAATGAACGAATCGAGGAAGGAAACAAAGAGGGTCGTTGTGATCATGCACTACATCGGTCGTGATGAGAAATCGCCTGTTTTGACTAAAGGAAGGCAGTTCTTATGCAGTTGGTTAAATTTTGCCAGCTGCGCATCTTTACCTAATACTGCAAGCTTGCGCAATCGGTGCTCTGTAAAGAAGTTGTGCTCATCCTTTTTTATTTGCCTTTAATGCGCGCATATTTATTACTTTTCGTGCAAATAATGCGGATGAAACGTTTATACTCTTAATTAACTGTTTGATAAAATTTAGTAGAAATTTGGTCATGGCGGATCTATTTACCGATGATCGTTTCATAATTCGCCTAGTATAATGTAAAAAATTGTTAGGGGGTCGTCCGTATGAGAAGAATTGTTCTTACTGCCGCTATCTTTGTCTTTGTTGTTTCGTCACTAACATCTGCGTTTGCATTGGACACTTGGAACGGCGGCGGTGGAGATTCAAGCTTTACTACGATCCTTAATTGGGGTGGCGCTACTGTCACGAGCGGGGACGGTCTGGCTTTTGGCGGCGGCACTAGGCTTTCTCCTAATAACGACGAAAATGGATTTAACTACGCCGGGATCGCGTTTAATAACGGGGCTAGTGCCTTTAATCTAAGTGGAAACGCTTTCAACTTGACGGGCAACCTTGTCAACAATAGCGCCAGTCTTCAAACGATCAGCGTAGGAGGTTCAGGCATTACCTTGAGCGGCACCGGCCGCACCGTGCAGACCGCCAGCACGGGTAATTTTGAGATCAGTTCAGCGATTAACAACAACAGTTTTCTTCTTACTGCGAACGCTGCGACCAGCACTACGGTGACGCTTTCCGGCATCATTAGCGGTACGGGTGGGCTTACCCTTGTAGAAAGGGGGAAGGTTGTTCTGTCTGGCAGCAGCTCAAACACTTATACCGGCATGACAAGGCTGACAATGGCGGGTTTGGCGGGCGGGAATTATCTCGGCGCTTTGTATCTTAACAAGACGGGCGGCGCTGTGGCGATAGCGGGTTCGGTGGAACTTGATATTACTGACAATGCGGGCCAGCAGAATTTAAGGATGTCACAGGATAACCAGTTCGGCAGTGGCTCTGTAATATCATGGATTAAATCCGGAGCAAACGGTGGTAATGCGCGTTTTGATTTGAATGGCACAACACAGACCGTGGCGGGTCTTTCAGATGCCACCGGCAGTGGTATTGTTCAGAACCGAGGGCTCATTAATGGCGAAACCTCGAAAGCTGGTACGCTGACGATTAATAATAGTGCCAACTATTCTTTCAATGGGATTATGCGTGACCAAGATGATGGTCTACATGTGTACGCGCTAAGTATTGTCAAGAATGGTTCCGGCTCCCAGACTTTCGCCGGTTCCAACATTGGATATACCGGTACAACGACAGTGAACGGCGGCACGCTCTACACTAATGGGCCGAATTCCGGGACCGGCGCTATTGGCCTTTCCAATGTTGTTGTCAATAACGGGGGTGTTATTGATTGCAGTTTCGGCGACAATTCTTTCGTGGGTTTTAATGCTTCGGCCAAAACGATCACCATTAACGATGGCGGCATCGTGAAGGGGGTTGCTGCCAATTCGAACCACCTGCACGCACTGATCTTCGGCGGCGGGGTGCTTTCTGTGACCGGAGCAGGATCTCATGTGGATGCCAACTGGAATTTTGACGCTGGTGTGTCGACGGCCGGGATCGGGAACACATCTTCGATCACGGGCGGTACGGCGGCGCTCACCCAGTTAGACGGGACTGTATTCAATATCGCCAGCGGGGATGTTCTTAATGTGACGACAGCTCTTATCCATTCTACGGATGGTGCTGTCCGAGATACCGGGATCCTGAAACAAGGGGCAGGTCGCTTGTTTTTGAATGCGGCGAACACCTATTCCGGAGGGACCCAAATATCTGCAGGAACATTACGGGTTGGGAATGCTAATGCGGTGGGGACCGGGAATTTAGTCAATAATGCCACCGGGACTTTAGATCTTGGCACGACCGCTTTGACTGTTGGTGGAACATATCAGCAGGGCGCAAACGCAACGTTGGCAACAACTATTGCCAGTGCTTCTTTATATGGCAAGATTACGGCCGTGGGAACTGGCGCCATTCAGTCAGGATCTGTGTTGAACGTGACGGTTACGGGGGTTTTACCGCGCACCGCAACTGTCTTTACGATCCTTCAAAGTTCGGGTGCTGGCGGCGGTGGACTTAACCTTCCTTCTATTAGTACTTCCGGGATAGGATTTCGCACGTTCACTCCTTCGGTCTCGGGAGGGAATTTCATCTTGACGCTCTCGGAAGCGGTTTACACCCCTACAACAACCACGAGCAATGGGCAAGGCGCGGCCA
>PEAR01000095.1 GCA_002753745.1 Candidatus Omnitrophota bacterium
TACATTGTCATGTACTACAATTGCAAGCGCGCTCACTCTACCCTCGGTTATCTGAGCCCGTTAGAGTACGAGAAAAGACAGGCGGTCTGTCTTAACTAAACGTCCACAGGACGGGGGAAGGCCGCTCTCTGAAGTTGAAAAGGCGGCACTTCAAGATATGCATTTAGTTGGCGATCTTGACGATGCCCCTCCTCCGGCAATAGCTAAAATTCTAGACGTATTTTATCAGGTGGTTCTTAAAGCAGGCGCAGATAATGCCGAAGATACAAAGGCAAAAACTGGTGGTATCGACTTCGCCCAGTCGAATTTGGACATGCAGATTAAGCGCGACGGCGCGGGTGTGCTGTTACCTGTTAGCCGGCAGAATCTGGATAACATCCATATTAATGGCCTGGTGCCAGTGATTCTGAGTATACAGTCTCCGGCAAATGTGCCGGCGTTTAGTTTGGTTGCGCCGTAAAAGATGATTTCTTAGAGTGATCAATCCCGAGTCAGGCCGTAAACTTGGCGCGGGATTTTGTATTGACGCAGAAAGATATGGATGATTGGCGGCGAGCTCTATGGTTGACACAGGTCGTTCGGATGTTATACTTTTGTTGTAAATGCTATGAAATATGTCGACAATTCTTTTATTAAAAGGATTTTATGTCAGTAATTCATATCGATTTTGACCGGGCTCGTATTATGGAGTTTTGCCGTAAATGGAAAACGACCCGGATGTCGCTTTTTGGTTCTGTTTTGCGGGATGATTTCCAGCCAGACAGCGACGTTGATGTGATGTTGGCTTTTAATTCAAATGCTCATTGGAGTTTGTTTGATATTGTTGATATGAAGTTGGAGTTGGAAGGGATTTTTAAGAGGGATGTTGATATTTTGGAGGAAGGCGCTTTAAAGAATCCTATCAAACTTCGGTGTATTAACGAGAATATCGAGGTGCTTTATGAGTCCGCAAGATAGGGATTTGGGATACGTTTGGGATATGCTTGAGGCGGCGCGTCAGGTGGTTGAATTTTCGAAAGGTAAGCCGCTTGAGGATTATCAGAAAGATAAGATGTTGCGTCTTGCGGTGGAGCGGTTGATGGAAATTTTGGGTCAGGCTGCGAAAGAAGTTTCGATGGAGTTTAGAAATCGATATTCGAACTTGCCGTGGGCGAGAATTGTTGGGTTGCGAAACGTTTTGGCGCATGAGTATGGTGAAGTTAAAGATGAAAAAGTTTATTTAGTCGCAACAAGAGACATCCTTCCTCTTATCGAGCAATTGCAAAAGATTCTTCAGGATAATTCGCCTGCAGCGTAATAATGTGTTGAAGATAATTCTTATGGGTATCTGGTTTTAAGGCAAAAATTGTTTTCTTCTTCCACAAAAATTTTTATCTGCAAAACGCCTTTTTTTGTTAATATTACTCGACCTTAAATGTCTAATGATAACCAAATGAGGGTAATCTTATGGCCAGACCGAGCTGGGATGAGTATTTCATGAAATTGGCGATGATCGCTTCCGAGCGGGCCACATGTCCCCGGATGCATTGCGGCTGTGTGCTGGTAAAAGACCGCGAGGTGATCGCGACGGGTTACAACGGTTCCATCCCCGGCGATGCGCATTGCGAGGATGTGGGCTGTCTGGTCGTCGAGAATCATTGTGTGCGCACCAATCATGCCGAGATGAATGCGATCGTGCAGGCTGCCCGCAAGGGGCACATCATCGACGGCGGAACGGCGTATGTTACGAACATGCCCTGCACGACCTGTGCCAAGGCATTGATCGCTGCCGGTGTTCAGCGGGTAGTCATTTTCTCCGACTACCACGACACCCTGGCGACGGACTTCTTTGCCAAGGGCAAGGTGCGCATCGACAAGATCCCCATGCCGTCGAAAGAGATCGTTTACGACCTGGAAAAATATTCATCGGCGAGGAAATAATGATGGATTTTCTGCGTGCTCATGGCGCCAGGATCATCGACGGGAAAAAGCCGGTGCATTTGCGCGGGGTGAATCTTGGCGGCTGGTTGATGCCTGAAGGCTATATCATGCAGGCCCCGAATCGCGGACATCGTTTCTTTCGAGCCCGGTTTATCAAAGAGCTGGGTGAAGCGGCCTATCAGGAGATCGAGGAGGCTTTTCGAGCGAATTTTATCCGTGAGGAAGATTTTCGACTGATCGCCGGTATGGGATTTAATCATGTTCGTTTGCCGTTTCATTATGAATTGCTTGAGCCTGAGCCGTTTGTGTATTCGGAGGATGGCATTAAGTATCTGGAACAGGCAGTGGCCTGGGGGAAGAAGCACGGGGTGCGCGTGATCCTGGATATGCACGCTGTTCCCGGGGCACAAAATCAGGACTGGCATTCTGACTCCGACGGCCGCATGCTTTTTTATTCTTCGAAAGTCTATCAGCAGCGGGCGGCAGCTCTGTGGCAGGTGATCGCCGAGCGGTTTAAGGATGAGCCGGCCGTGATCGGTTATGATATTTTGAACGAAACGGTCATCGACGATCCAAAGCCGATGAATGCCTATTATCACGCGGCGATCAAGGCGATCCGTCACGTTGATCCGCGGCATATTATTTTTGTTGAGGGGAATCTCTGGTCGCGGGACATCGAATGCCTGGATCGATTTGAGGATGACAATCTGGTATTGGGGATCCATTTCTATGAGCCGCTGGAATTGACGTTTAATTATATTCCGGGTCTTGTTTACCCCCTTAACGGCAGGAAGATCCTGTGGGACAAGAAGTATATGCGCACGCGGCTTGATCCGTCGGCAAATATTGCCCGGCAGCGCGGCCGGGCCTTGTGGTGCGGCGAGTTCGGGGTACACGGGCGCGGCGGAAAATACGGCGAGGATGGCTGGGTCAGGGATATTACAGCGCATTTCAAGGCTCTGGATATCCATTGGACGTACTGGACCTGGAAAGCTGTCAAGAATCATATGTTTCCTGACGGTATTTATAGTTACTACCTTAATGATGCCTGGGTAAACCGTCCGGGTCCTGAAATCGGGTGGGATACCTGGCATCGGCTCTGGCCGAAGAACAAGAAAGAAATGGCTGCTTCCTGGCGGACCGGGAAATTCTCTTTGAACAGCGAGATTGCAAACGCCTTGCAGGGGAAAAGGCCGTAATGGAAAAAATTACCAGTTTACAAAATTCCGGGATCAAGCGTGTGGTGCGGCTGCGCACCAAGAAAACGCGCGAAGCCAAGGGGCTGACCCTGGTCGAGGGTATCCGCGAGGTGCGTCAGGCGCTAAAGGCGGGCCTGCGTTTTGCCGGTGTTTATGTTTGCCGGGAGGGCACGTATCATTGTCCCGACGACCTTATCGCTGAGCTGGAAGCCCGGCAGATCCGGGTTTTTGATTGTGTCTGCAGTGTTTACGGCAAGATGGCTTACGGCGACCGTAAGGAAGGCGTCCTGGCTCTTGTTGATCAGCCGGACCACACGCTGGCCGGCCTTAAACTTTCCGAAAAGCCGCTGATCGTGGTCATGGAGCGGGTGGAGAAGCCCGGCAATCTGGGTGCGGTCCTTCGGACCTGCGACGGCGCGGGGGTTGAGGCGCTTTTGGTGTGTGATGAATTAACCGACATTTATAATCCTAATGTGGTGCGCTCCAGCCTGGGCGCGGCTTTCACCGTTCCGACGGTAATGTGCAGCAGCCGGGAGGCGCTCGAATTTCTGCGGGCCAGGGGTGTTTGCACGGTTGCGGCGGTCGTTCAGGCGAGCGAGGAATATTTTAAGAAGGATCTTGCGGCATCTTGTGCTATTGTATTGGGCAGTGAGCAGGATGGTTTGAGCGATTTTTGGCTGCGGAATGCCGATGTACAGGTGCGCATCCCGATGAAGGGCAGTATGGATTCGCTGAATGTTTCGGTCAGCGCGGCTATTATGGTTTATGAAGCGGTAAGACAAAGGTGGATAGGCAAGGATTCCTGACGATCCATCCTGAGGCTGCCTGGCGAGCTTATAGCGAGCCGGAGCCGAAGGATTACCATACAATTGAAGGGTAGTAACAATGAAGCTCATGCTGTTTTTGTCACATAACGGGATCCTGTCCCGTCGTAAAGCGTTCGAGGCGATCAAGGAAGGGGTGGTTACGGTCAATGGCCGTGTCGACCGGGAACCTTCCACGGATATCGATCCGGCCCGCGACCAGGTGCATTTTCACGCCCGGCTGGTGAACGACAAGATTTTCGAATATATCATGCTTAACAAGCCCGAGGGGTATGTTACGACCTGCGAACGCCAGTTCGGCCAGCAGACGGTCATGGAACTTTTGCCGAAGATGCTGCAGCATTTGCGTCCGGTGGGGCGCCTTGACAAGGATACCGAGGGGCTGCTGCTGTTCACGAACGACGGGGAGCTGGCGAACCAGCTGGCGCATCCGAGTTATGATGTGAACAAGACCTATCTGGTACGGGTGCGCGGGAAGATCACGCCCGACGAAATTCGCCGTCTCGAGGAAGGCATTGTGATCGATGAGAGAAAAACAGCGCCGGCGGTGGTGGCCTTGATCCGCGCCGGGGATGATCTCAGCGAATTCCAGATCACGATCCATGAAGGCCGTAAGCATCAGGTGCGCCTGATGGCGGATGCGATCTCCCGTCCGGTGGTGTATTTGAGCCGTTTAAGCCAGGGGCCGCTGGAGCTTGGCAGCCTGCCCCGGGGCGAATACCGCCGGCTTTCGGAAGAAGAGGCGATGTTGTTAAAAAGGATCAAACGCGCGGCTGTACCCAGGAAGAAAGAGGTCAAGCCGTCCCTTGATGAGAAAAAATATATCGGCCGCCGCGGCCGCGGGGAATTCAACCGTGATCAGCGGTTATTAAGGGAGAATCAATTGCGGGAAAAACAGCGTTTGAGCGATGAGCGTCGTCCGGCTTCAACCAGGTCTTCTTCAGTCCGTCCGCCGGCATCCCGCGATGAGCGGCCCAGAACTTATGTGTCAAGAGACGGCGCTCGTCCAGCTGTTCCGGGCCGGCGTCCGCAGGATCCTGCCCGCCGTCCGTATGTTCCCAAAGAGCGTGCCGGTGCAGATGATTCCCGTTCGCGTGACGAGCGTCAGCGGACTTATGTTCCAAGAGAAGGCGGCCGCAGTGAAGATCCAACCCGCCGTCCGCCGCGTCCGGCGTATTCTTCCCGCGACGGGCACCGCAGCAGCCCGCGTTCGGGCGAGCGTCCGGCGTTTTCTACCGCGACCGACAAGCGGGCAAATACCGGCACGCGCCAGTGGCACAGCGAATCAGATGTGCATTCACCCAAGAATGCGCCTAAACCGTATAACAAGTCTGTCAGAAGACCCTAACCCGAAGATAATTCCATGATCTCTTTAACGAATGTATCCAAGAATTTCGATGAGCGCATGCTCATGGATAATGTCACCTTAAGTATTTTCCGCAATGAGCGTATCGGGCTTACCGGCCCGAACGGCGCGGGCAAAACGACCCTGTTCCACCTGATCATGGGCGATATGCAGCCGACAGACGGCACGATCACCTCCCAGAAGGGGATCAAGATCGGTTATCTGCCGCAGGAAGCGCATTTCGATTCAACGCGCACGGTGATGGAAGAGGTCACGAGCGGAGATGATGAGATCCGCGGCCTGCTGGATGAGAAGCATAAGCTTGAGGAAAGCGACCGCTGCGGCGAGAATCGTTACGGCGATGTGATGGAAAAGCTGGAAGCGCTCGGCATTTATGATCTTGAGCACAAGGCTGAAAAGATCCTCGCGGGACTGGGGTTCAAGGAATTTGAGTTCAACAAGGCGATCGTGCAGCTGTCCGGCGGCTGGCAGATGCGCACGCTGCTGGCCAAACTGCTGACATATAACTATGACCTCCTGCTGCTCGACGAGCCGACAAACTATCTTGACCTCTCCGCCACCTTGTGGCTGAAGGAGTTCCTGGGTAAATATGCCGGGTCATTCGTGATGATCTCCCACGACAAGATCTTTCTAAACGATGTCACCAATTACACCATCATTCTCGAGAACGGGCGGATGGCGAAGGTGAAGGGTAATTACGAGTCGTACATGGAGCAGAAGGAATTGGAATACCGCACGCTCGAGAAGCGCATGAAGGTGGTCGACAAGAAAAAAGAGCAGCTGGAGAAGTTCACCAGCCGTTTTCACGCCCAGCCAAACCGGGCTTCAGCGGTGCAGAACAAGATGAAAATGCTCGACCGCCTGGAAGAGGAAAGCGTTGATCTGCCGCGCGCGCGGATGAGTATCAAGGAATTCAATTTTCCGGAGACGACCGAAAGCGGGTATACGGTCATGAACCTGGAGCATATCAAGAAGTCTTATTCGGATAAAACGATCTATACCGACCTTAATTTTGAGATCACCAAAGGCCAGAAGGTTTGTCTCGTCGGACCTAACGGCGCGGGTAAATCCACATTGCTTAAGATCCTGGCGGATGTCATCCCTTACGACAGCGGCACGCGCCGGCTGGGGCACGGCGTTAAAATGGGTTATTTTTCGCAGACCCGACTGGATGTGCTTAACCCCAACCGCTCGGCTTTGGAGGAGTTGTTAAGCGCTGTCGGCGGGAGTTTCCCTCAGACCCAGGCACGGAATTTGCTGGGGATGTTTAATTATCATGGCGATGACGTTTTTAAGCAGGTTGCGGTGCTGTCGGGCGGTGAGAAAAGCCGTTTGATCCTCGCGAAACTGCTGATCAATCCGCCGAATTTTATTCTGCTCGACGAGCCCACCACTCACCTGGACGTAGCGGGGGTCGAGGCGCTGGTCAGGGCTCTTAAGAATTACCGCGGGACCATTTGTTTTATCAGTCACGATCTGTTCTTTATTCGCGAGATCGCCAATCATATCGCTGAGGTTGACGGCGGCGATATCCGCCAGTATCCTGGCGGGCTGGATTATTATCTGGACAAGAAGCAGGGACGCGATGCCGCGGCGAAAGAAGAAGCTAAGAAAGCTGCTGCTCGTCAGGCAACCGAGGCACAGAAGAAGCCCAAACATGATCCCAGCGAGCCGCCCCACTTAAGAGCGGCGCGCGAGCAGCACGAAAGCGCGCTCAAGCGCATCCAGGAGATCAAGAACCGCCTCAAGTCGATCGAGAAGGAAGAGAAAGATCTGGAAACCGAGACCTACGTTAAGTCGCGGGTGATGAACACGGCCTTCACCGGGCGTGGGCGGGAAGATGCCGTTGAATGCGGCCGGCGCCTTAAAGAGATTCAGATCAAGTTGCGGGAGCTCGGCAGCGAACGCAATCGTCTCATCGAAGAACGCGACCGAATTAACCAGGGTTAAATCACTGTCGTCGGTGGTATTATGGCGGGGCGGGGTTGTCTGCGCATTTGGCTTTCTCGCTCCGATGCGCCTTCGACCATGACGCCCCAAGTAGGGTTTCCCCTTAAGCATTGAGACCGATGGAAAGGCTTTGCCGCCGGTCGAAGGCAAAATATCTTCGCGAGACAACCAAATGCTTCGCACATTGATGTCGAATGGGGTGTAAGATGAAATTAAAGCTCGATCTTCATCGTGTTTTCTCCAACAGCGATGCCATTGATGCTGCCTTGCGTGAGGTGCTTGATGAGGCCATCGACAAGCACGCCGAATATGTTGAAATCATCCCCGGCAAGGGCAGCGGCCAGCTGAAGAAATCCGTCCTGCGCTTCCTTGAGAAAAACTACAAAGGCCGCTACCATCGCATTGAAAAAGACGACAAGAATTTTGGCCGTCTTTTCGTCCATTTCCGCTGGAAATAATTTTATCGAAGCCCAGGATTTGACGTGATATCACCCAAGTGATATACTTTTCCTGAAAAGGAGGGGGTAAAATGGTTCGTGCTATTATAAGTCTTCATGAGGATGAAAAGGCCTGGCTTGACCGGTATAGCCGGCGGAAGGGGCAGTCGGTTGCGGAAACAATTCGCCTGGCGGTGCGGCAATTGCGCAATGCTGAGCGGAAAGCTGTTCCGGAAGATGTGCTCAATCGGGTTTCCGGTCTTTGGAAAAATCGGAAGATTAATGCGCTCGATTATGTTGAACAACAGCGTAGCGAGTGGGGTCGGTAAATGGCATTGCGCTATCTTTTGGACAGCGTTATTTTGATCGATGTCCTTAATGGGATGGATTCTGCGGTTAAATGGATGTCGCGGTTGAATCGTGGAGAGGCAGCGATTTCAGTGATTACTGTTGCGGAGGTCTTGTCCGGGGCGGCTGAGGGAGAGGTTGATTTGGTAGATGAGTTATTTGCACGTTTTGACATTATAGGCATTGATGAGCGGACAGCCAGAAAGGCCGCGGAACTGCGCGTGGCCGAGCACTGGAAACTTCCGGATGCGTTTCAAGCGGCAATCGCGAATGGAAACGGCTTGAAGCTGGTGACACGAAACACGAAAGATTTTCCTCCCAGGAAATATTCTTTTGTTTTGATCCCGTATCATTCTTGATGTAAAAATTCCGTTGAAATGGTTGTTGCTGAATGCTGTCAAGTCGAGCGTTCGTTTTTTATATGTATTTGATATTTCAATCCGCATTAAAGTCTTTGATAGTTAATGGTTTAAATTAAATTGAGAAAACGTTTTCTCGTTTCTCCCTGCTTCCGTCCTGAAACTGGGAATATAGATGTTATACTTTCACCAGTGGTAAAAATAACGGGGGCAGGGGATGAAGGTTTGCATTATTAAGAAAATTGTTATCGGGGTGACGCTGGGTGCATTTTTGATGACCAATGTTATGCCGTCCTGTGCCCAGAATGCGCTTGCATTACCAGCGCCAGGAGTGATGGTCGCCTTAAGCCCAACCTTTCATCCGCCAGTTCTCAAAGGCATTACACTTCACCCTGAAGATCCGTTCAAGTTTGACTTTATTTTGGATAAAGGCTCTGCCTTTATCCAAAATAACCCTGAGCGAGCCCCACAGGGGCGAGTCGAAGGGTTTCCTTCTAATGAATACCTTACGCCTACTTGGGGAAATGTAACCCCCGATGCTCAAACTCTCGAAGAAACTTCCAAGCGCCTGGTCAAATATTTTCTCTCCTCGGTAACTACTCCCGAAAAAGACATGTGGGTCAACCTAAGCCCCTATGAAAAAGATCGCATTATCCCCGACAGCTTCGGCCAAACCGACATGGGCCGCGATTTGTTGGCGCAAGACTACATTCTTAAACAAATCACTTCGAGCCTCATGTATCCCGAGGGCGAAACCGGCAAGAAGTTCTGGGCCAAAGTTTACAAATCCGCCTATGAAAAATACGGCACAACTGACATCCCTATTGATACGTTTAATAAAGTCTGGATCGTCCCCGAATATGCCAAAGTCTACGAACACGGCAATATTGCTTTTGTGGTAAAAGCCAGAATGAAAGTCATGTTGGAAACCGACTATTTAGCGACGTCGAGTAACGCAATGCCAACCCGGGGACATGTTGCCCAAGATGCTGATAACGAGCAGGGCAACGTGTCCCCACGCACGTTGCCAACCTCTCAACCAATGAATG
>PEAR01000096.1 GCA_002753745.1 Candidatus Omnitrophota bacterium
GTTTTATTTCCTCATCGCTGGTGATGCTGTTGATGGCCCTGTCCAGCACAGAAAGTCTTCATGGGATCATTTTCTGGGTCATGGGATCGCTAGGTGAGCCGGACGGGACGCTGATCAGACTGATGCTGGGGACAGCTCTGTTTTTGTTGGTCGTTTCCTATTTTTTCTGTCTGCCTTTGAATGCCTTTGCGCTCGGTGAAGAAGAGGCGGTGCATTTGGGGATCCCGGTCGAGCGGACTAAAAAAATCTTATTCTTTCTGGCCGCGGTCCTGACCGGCTTTTGTGTTTCTATTGCCGGGATGATCGGGTTTGTGGGGCTGGTAGTGCCGCATGTGATGCGTCGGGTGGTGGGCCACGACCATCGCATTCTTTTAGGCGCTTCTTTTCTCGCCGGTGCAGCCTTTTTGATCTTTTGCGACACGCTGGCCCGGATTATTATCGCCCCGTCGGAGTTACCGGTGGGCGTCATCACCGGGATCGTGGGGGGCAGTGTGTTCATTTACGCGCTGGCCCGCGGGGAGGTGCGCTGATGCTTGAGATCAACAACCTTACGTGCGGGTACGGCGCAAAAATCATTATTTCAGCGGTCAGTTTCCAGGTTAACAGCGGGGAATTCTTCGGGGTGATTGGGCCCAATGGCTCGGGCAAAAGCACGCTGCTGCGGGCTTTATCCCGGGTTATCAAGCCCATGAGCGGCCGCATTACTCTCAACGGCCGGGATACGGCGGAAATTTCAGCGCGTGATTTTGCCTGTCAGACTGCGGTGGTGTCTCAGCTGGTGCCGGTGGCGCCCATGACGGTGGAGGAGTTTGTGCTGTTGGGGCGCATCCCTCATTTTAACAGCCTGCAGTTTGCTGAAACCCGGCAGGATATTGAGGTGGCCCGTCAATGCATGGGCATTACCGATACACTGCGCCTTAAAGACCGTTCGATCGATCAGCTTAGCGGCGGCGAGCGCCAGCTGGCCCAGATCGCGAGAGCCTTGGCGCAACAACCAAAACTGCTGTTGCTCGACGAGCCGACGGCTCATTTGGACATTACCCATCAGGTCATGGTGATGGACCTGTTAAAGAAGCTGGTCCGGGAAATGGGGTTGACCGTGGTGATGGTGTTGCATGATCTTAACCTGGGAAGTGAATATTGCGACCGGATGACCTTGATTAGCGAGGGTCGTGTCTACAGGACCGGCACGGCACAGGACGTGATCGCGTATCAGGTCATTGAAAAGGTTTATAAAACCGTGGTTGTGGTTGATAAAAATCCGGTGTCAGGCCAGCCGCATGTGCTGATCGTTCCGGAGGAAGTGCTGCGAAAGAAACGAAGTCTGTAAATTCCATGCCGGATCTCTCGGTACATCTGGGAGAACCGCCTGAAGGTAATCACCAGGCGGTCAGGGAAATCGGGTGAGAGTCCCGAACAGTCACGCTGCTGTGAGATAGGGCAACACGCCGTATCAAGCCAGAACACCTGTCGGCATATTTAGTCTGAGTGTCGCGCTCGACGACATGGGAGACGTATAGATCATCGGTGACGGCGATCGCTGTCATTAAAACTTTATTAAAACAGGGGATTGAAATGAAGAAAGTATGGGGAGTTTTGTTGGCGGCTGTTTTTTTGTTTATTGGCTTTAGGGTTCAGGCAGACACCTTGGATCTTGGGAGCATCGTTGTTACTCCCAACCGGGAGGCCCAGGATGCGGGTAAAGCGTCGTCGAATGTGACGGTGATCGGCTCGTATGAAATTGAACACTCGAATGCCGGAACTGTGGGTGACGTTCTTAAAGGCGTACCGGGGGTTAAGGTGACGAATCAGGGCAGTGCGCATAGTACGCTTGTTGATATCGGCGGATATGCCGATGCGGCGGTATCGAATGTTCTGGTGCTGGTCAACGGCCGGCGGACGAACTCGATGGATATGTCGGGCCCGGACTGGCAGCAGATCCCGGTGGAATCAGTGGAGCGCATCGAGGTGATCCGGGGCGGGGCGTCGGTGCTGTATGGGGATAAAGCGGTGGGTGGAGTGGTTAATATTATTACCAAAGAAGGATCGGGCAAGAACAGCGCGGCGCTATTCTCTGAATTCGGCAGTTACCGTTCGCAAAAATACGGCGCGGAGGCTTCCGGCGGTAAAGACAGGCTTTCGTACTATTTATATTCAGATTATGTCGACACAAAAGGTTATCGTGACAACAGCCAGGTCCTTACTAAAGATCAGCAAGGCCGGCTTTCGTACAAGTTAAGCGACCAGGTTAAGTTTGGTTTTGAAGGCGGGTTGCATCGGGAGGACTATGGGACTCCTTTCGCGTTAACCGGGAGCGATCTGGCAACAATGGAAAGGACGCAGACCACGCATCCTTTTGATTATGGTGATACAGCGGATGATTATATTAAGCTTTCCAGTGAACTTATTCCTGGAGACGCCGAAGGTCAGTATGGGAAATTCGACATTGATTATTCCCATCGGGATCGCCATACGTATTATTGGATGGCGTCAGGTTCTTCCTATTATGCGGGCAAAGGTCTGATCAAGAGTGACGGATTGACGGTCAAGCATGTTTGGAAAGGGGATCTGGCAGGACACGCGTTGAATACGGTGACAGGGGTTGATCATTATAATGATCGTGATCACATATTAGCGACAGGGATGACTGGCGATAATTTATCGATTACTAAAAGGACTCTTGGGATTTACAATCATTTAGAACTTGAAGTGGTTGATCATCTTTTCCTGGATGGTGGTATCCGTCGAGAAGCGGCTCAGTATATTTTCGATCAGTATGATCATCCAACTTATACGACACAACATCCGCGCTTGAATGTTTATTCTGGCGGGTTGAAGTATGAATATGCCAAGGGGTCCAATGTGTTTGTTAATGCGCAGAAGACCTTTCGTTTTCTCGCCACGGATGAATGGTATCAGACCTATCCCGCGCCGCAGTTCAATCGGGATTTGCAGCAGCAGAAGGGGGTGGAATATCAGGCAGGTGTAAAACATAATGTCAACGACCTGATGGAGCTGTCTGCAATGTCGTTTCTGACCTTAAACAAGAACGAAATTCTGTATGATTACAACAGTTACGCCAACACGAACTATCCTCATACCCGCAGGAAAGGGGTCGATCTGGGTGCCAGGTTTGATGCTTGCAAAGCGGCAGGGATTTCTTTTTTGAGAAGTTGGGATATGATGGCGAATTATACATATATGGATGCCCGTTTTTACAAAGGGGGCTTCGGTTCGAAATTAATGCCGGGTGTGCCGTCGCATCAGCTTTCTTTAGGCACAAATGTCGGATTTCCCGGCGGTCTTTCCTGGGATCTGACCGCCCGCTGGACGGGGTCACAGTACATGAACAATGATCAGCTTAATCAATATCCCCGTATCAAACCGTTTACAGTGGTTGATACAAAGTTGTCCTATAAAATGAAAATTAATGCCGATGTGTATTTTGGGGTTAATAATTTGTTTAATGAGAAATATAATAACTATACGAGCGTTGGCTCGGGCCCGGCGCCGGATTATTTGCCAGGGATGCCCTATAACTACCCCGCGCCGGAACGCAATTATGTGGTGGGGATGAAGTATCGGTTTTGATTCAAAAGGATTATTTAGAATTTAACCCCAAACTCGGCCAGAGGCTTAACAAGGCCTTGACGAGTTTGGGGTTTTGTTTTTTATTTTTAGAAAATTATAATTTACACTTTTGACTTTTATGTTTTATATTTGTTACGAATTCATCAATAAAAGTATTGATTAATTTGCAAATGGAGGAAAAGTATGCGTTTGATTCAACGAATGTTGGTGATGTTGGGTATTTTATTGTTGAATACATATTGTTTGGCTAATGCTGCAACGGCAACGGGTAGCTCCAAAGCGGTAACGTCCCCATCAAAACTGTTTCAAGTGTTACTATTCAAGATTTATTGGGCGGCGATGTAAAAGCATCGGCGGTTAAAGTGGCGGCGGCCAAGGTAACTACAACGACAAGTCACAGCTCTTCTTTGGGTAAAGCCATGGCTTTAGCGAGCACTGGGGCGAGGGTAAGTGTTCCTCTATATATTCCCGATGGTCGTGGTGGATTGACGCCGCCCTTGCAGTTAACCTGGTCGCCGACAGCGGGTGATGGCCCGTTTGGTGTGGGCTGGTCGATGGAAATGGGCTCGGTTGTCCGTAATACTAAAAACGGCGTGCCGCATTACGATGATACCGATACGTTTTTAGTTAATCTGGGCGGGAAAAGTTATGATTTGGTGAGTTTGGGCAGTAATAATGAGTATCGTAATAAGTTTGATGATGACCGGATGCGGTTCTTTTTTATTAATGGCGTGTGGTCAGCGAAAGATCGAACCGGGACATGTACCAAATTCGCAAATCGAATTTGCCGGGTCAGCTCAACTGGCTAATACCACAATAATGTTTTATACTTCTTGTATGTGGAGACGCCTCATTGCCTTCATTACATTGTTTGTTTTTATATTATCCTCTGGGATAGGGCCGGGCTTTGCCCAGTCAGTGGAAGAATTGCCAGTGCCTGGAACGCGATTAGCTTTAAGCCCATCCTTTACTCCGGCTCTTCTTAAAGGCGTCAGAGTTTATGCTGATAATCCATTTCGTCTCGACTTTATCACCGACAAAGGCAATTCAAGCGGTTCGACAGAACAGTTAACGCTTGAATCAACTCGGTTGATTAAGTATTTTCTCGCGGCGATCACCGTTCCTGAAAAAGACCTGTGGGTCAATCTGTCCCCCTATGAGAAGGACCGCATTGTCCCCGATGCCTTTGGCGTGACTGAGATGGGACGTGATCTTCTGGCGCAAGATTACATGCTGAAGCAGATCACTGCCTCCGTGATTTATCCCGAGGGCGAAGTCGGCAAGGCATTCTGGGCCAAGGTGTACGCCGAAGTGCAGAGGCGATACGGAACGTCCGATGTCCCTGTCGATACCTTTAACAAGGTATGGGTCGTGCCTGAAAAGGCCGTTGTTTACGAGGGCAAGGATTCAGCCTATGTCGTCGAAAGCAAGCTCAAGGTCATGCTGGAAGAAGACTATTTCGCCTTAGAGAAGAACACGGCCATCAAGACAATTTCGCCTGCAACCAACAAGCTCGGGTCGGACATTGTTCGTGAGGTCGTGATCCCGATTCTTGAGAAAGAGGTCAATGAGGGGAAGAATTTTGCACAATTGAGGCAGGTCTATCATTCGCTCATTTTGGCGGTTTGGTATAAGGACAAGGTTAAAGAGAGCATCTTCGGTAAGGCCTATGTTGACCAGAGAAAGACTGGCGGCGTGGACATTGAGGACAAGGCAGAAAAAGAAAAAATCTGGGCGCAATACTTCGCGGCGTTTAAGAAGGGTGCATATAACTACATAAAAGAAGATTTTGATCCGGCAACTCAGCAAATGGTGCCGAGGAAGTATTTCTCTGGAGGCGTTGGGTTTCAGTTTACGCCGGAGAGTTATGCGCGTAAATCCCCTAACCCCGCCCAGTTGTCTGAGTTGGCGACGCATTCAAACCCGGTTGATATGGCAGTGCTTCAGGTTAAACTTGATGCGGCGAAGATTTCCTTGGCGCAAGGGCCATCTACTCAGCTGTCAGTAGAAAAAGCTTTTGAAAATCCACAACATTTTCGAGATTTGATGTTGGCGGGCGTCAAGATTAGACCGTTGGCTCAATATATCGGGAAAGCGCATGTGGCTGTTGATATAAGCAGGTTTTGTCCGGTTGGGTGCACGAATTGTTATTATGGATCAAAAAGACCGAAAGGAACGCAAACAACCAGAGATGCTCTTACGGACAACGCGATTGATAAAATAATTGCTTTCTCAGGTGTGGCTAATTTGCGGACCATCAACATTACCGGGGGTGGTGATCCGTATGTGAATCCCAAGTCTGTTTATAAACTGGTTGAAAATGCCGCTGCCGAAGGGATAGATCTTTATACAAGCGGGTTTTGGGCGCGAAACAAGGCTGTGGCTGACAGGATGATGAATGATCTGTATCAAGCATTCAGAGCACGGAAAGAAAAAACTAGATTGGTGTTCAGGTTGAGCATGGATGAATTCCACCAAAGGAACTTGGGGCTAAATCCTATAATTAATTTGATTAACACATTTCAGGAGAAATATAAAGATGTGGAAGGGTTTGAGTTACAGGTCCGTACCTTGATGAATGACCCAACGGTGGATGAGTTGATAGGCGCTCTTCCTGTAGAGCGCGTAATGGTTTTGGACGCGGACAGGCTTGGGGATATTCCGATGGAAAAGCAATCCTTGGAGGGAGAGGAAAGAGATAGCGTTACTCGTTATCCTGAAAAAAGGATTATTACTCTGAAGAACGGGTATTCTTTTACTGTTCTTTCGAGGAACAGGTTGGAAAACGTGGAAACAATGCCCAATTTGCATGATGAAAATGTCGTGCGCCGGGTGACAAGGGTTTACGATGCGGAAATGGAGGGCATTTTTCATAATAATACCGCCACCGTCTTGAATAATGTTTCAGGGGAGCCCGGGTTTGATTTTGGCATTAATTGGAGAGGGGATGTGACTCTTTGGGGCGTAAGACTTACAGACAACACGAGCAATATTTACGAACATGATTTTCAGGAGATCCGGGAAAAAATCTTGGGGGATGTCCTTTATCTTTCTTTTATGGAGAAGGGGATAAAATACAGAAACGACATCGTATCGGAAGTTGACCCTAAATCGGTTTTGCGTCAGAAGGCATTCGGAGTCCGCGGGCAAGTGTCTGATGAAAATGAGGAAATGCGCGATGCAATGATTTATCGCGATGCAAGAACCCGATTATATTTATCCATACGGGCTCTTCAGGATTATATTGCAGAGGGCAGGATAAATTCCGACGAGATATCAGGATGGCCAGAAGAGATACGCCATCTGGTTAGTCTGGATAGAGAAACGCTCAAGAAGTTATATGTGCAATCCTCATATTCTATTGTCCAACAATATATTGAGGATCCAGACGTGGGTGTTAAGGAATTAAAAAGTCTTTATCAGCTGGTTAGTCTCGGGAATTACGATGTTACCCCGGAAGCCATGCAAAGAACTGTAGGCGCTATTCGATGGTTGGACGACGAGCAAAAAAGATTTATTTTTGGCGACGATTATATTGCTGCGGTTAATGATGACCTTGAGGAACAAATGAGGCAGATCAATGTGGCGTTGACCAAAGTTATCCCCATGCTAAGAAAGCAGAAAGCATATATAAATATTGACGAGAATATTAGGAGTGAAAATGAGTGGCGCGATTATCTCCTCAGCATGCTTCTGGATTATGATGCCGATACGGCCCTGGATTTCTTAAGCGCGCTCATCATTTATCTAAACAATCAAATTCCTGACGCGGCGTTATTAAAACGTTTTGATTTTCCCCTCTTAGTAAGATTGAGGAAATTGACAGTTAGGTGCCATCTTTGGACCTCTCAGGCTATCGTTGAATTTTCTAAAGTCTTAAAGGGAGTGCTCGAAAAGGTCCAATTAAAAAATAAGGGCAAGCAGCCGATTGTTATTGAGATGGGCGGCGGATACAATGATTTATCATTTGGTTTGAAAGAATTGATGCGATCCGGACAAGTTCCTTCTGTGAAAGTGGTGTCCACGGACGGATTTTACCTTGCGAAAATAGGTCCGGAAAGAAGCAAGGCAGAATATTACGATATGGATACAGTGCGAATGAGGGATATCCGGGAATTATCAGCAGAGGATATCCTTGATGGATGTTTTCGAAAGAAGCTGGGTCTGGACATAGACACGCCTGTTGTTATCGTTGCCAGCCATTTGCCGTACGACAATAATTTTGAAAGCACCTTGTTTCAGCAATCCAATGTTGATGATCTGGTGCTTATTACACCTATTACGGCAGAATCATTGGTTAAAGAAAGCGGCGAAAAAGGGATTGTCCCGAGTGAAAAGGCGTGGGACATTAACCCTTCCGGGTTTCTCGACCATCGAAATTGGTATAGTGGATTGTATACGCTGGAAGGAAGGGTCCAGTTGGCCTTGCAGGTGTTATCCAGGAAGAGCCGGTTGGAGAATGAAGTTGGATTTGTTAATGGAAGTGCAAATAATCGATATTTTCGCACGGATGCTGATGGACGCCCGATTATTTCTGGAGAAGAAAGCGCCGGGAAGCTTGAAAAAGAAAATATGTCCACCTTAAGGCAGTTATTATTCAAAACGTCTGAACCTGTCTACGAATATCCCCAACGCGTTCTATTAACGCCGTTGATGTTGGAAAATATAAGAAATGCGGCTGTTGTCTCTGGGAAGGATATATTGGACTTTTTGAATTCATATCTGAGAGCAGGGTTCGTTTCTGTTGACGTTGTAAATAATATTTTTGCCAAAATAGAAGATGGCTCAGGAGAGGCCAAGCTTTCCTTGGCTGAGAAGAGAGAGATCCTGGAAATAATAGATAGGGTGTTGGGTTTTGTGCAGGATCGGGCAGTTGCCGATAGAGTGCGAGAAGTTCAGCTTTATGTGGAGCGAAGATTCAAGATGGCCTTTATTCACCGATCAGAAATAGATTTTACGATGGTGAAAGCTGACAATATGGCTGCTATGGCGACGAGGACAAAGGCAGCTGAAGGGACAGCTGACCGCGTGGGGGACACAGTGCAGAAAGGCGGTATTGACCTTACCCGCGACAAGATAGGTCTTCAGGTCCGGAATCAAGGGCAAAGCGTTCAGTTCAATTTTGATCCGGCCATGATCCGGCAGTTGCAAAGCGCTTCTGGCCTTACGCCAATCATTATTGACATTCAGCCCATGACTACGACTGTGCCGATATTTTTAGGGATAGAAAACAACAACCCGCCTTGAATCTGTCTCGATCTCGTCGTAAAGGCTTAATTGTGCTCGAATAACAGGCATTGAAAGCGGCCTCCCCGCATAATCAGGTTGTTCTAACCCCCTTGGGGAGGATAAGAAACCCGGTGGTTTGAGTCACCCGGTTCCAACTGGAGAGGTTTCTAAGGCGGGAACATGGATATTTGCCGGTAAGAACTCGCGCAGGGCGAAGATTGTCTCGATTTCCTGTAGTATTTGTTTCAAAGTGTAACGGTCGGGGGCTGCCAGATAACAGAAAACTCTCCTTTTTAGGAGGGTTTTTTATTTGACAAATAATTCTCCCCTAGCTCCGATTTAGAAAAGCAATAAAAGAGGACAAAAAAATAAGCCTCCGACGTAGAATGATCAACGACTTTCATTTTTTCCGTACAACGACAACCATTATTGCCGATCCTCTGCGGGCGTTTTTGCCTGATCTTTCTGGCCCATTACCTTCTGTTTCGCGGTGTTAATCCGATAGCTT
>PEAR01000097.1 GCA_002753745.1 Candidatus Omnitrophota bacterium
GACTCCGTCGAACTTCTTGACTGCCGTCCCGATGACCATGAATTCAACCAGCCCGCCGCCCAGGTCGTAAACCCTGGTTTTAACACCCACGACTTCATCGGCATGGCACTGCTGCGCGGCGATCTGAATACGTTCCAGCGCTTTCTCGCGAGCCTCATACAGGATCTCGGTCAAGCCCTGGACCTGGCCGCCGGCGAGACTTTGCATAAACGAGGTAAACCCGGAAGCAAAACCCAGTGAATACACCGACACGCCCATCACCAGCTGGATCGGCAGATAACCAATATTGACCATGTTCCAAAGCTCTTCATTGGTCATGTCGGAGGTGACGGGATCAT
This sequence comes from Candidatus Omnitrophota bacterium, assembly GCA_002753745.1. Lineage (GTDB taxonomy): Bacteria > Omnitrophota > Gorgyraeia > Zapsychrales > Fredricksoniimonadaceae. The sequence goes on from PEAR01000097.1 coordinate 339, forward strand.
TCAAATATTGATTTAACGCCGGATGGCTCGACGCGGTACCGATCATCAACATTTCCTGCGCGCCCAAAAACGGCATGATCGACGTTTGAATGCCGATGACTGCATTCGCGCCGGATTGTTTGGCTTCCTCCTTGATGCGGCTTAACGCCAGGTGACGCGTGCGATCAAAAATCTCGGTAAACTGCGCCACTTCTCCTCTTTTTAAACTGCGGAAAGCCCCGCCGATATTGCCGCCCATGCCGATAGAATACGCCACGTTGCCAAAAACAAACTGGTGCGGTTTAAACCCGGAATCGATCTGGCAATATAACTGCTGGGCATCAGCCGACGTTGAGAACGACAGCGGCTCGGCGCTGTTGGAGGCATTACGAATCGCCGAACCGATCGCCAGGAATTCAAGGTTGCTGCCGTGATTGATCAGGTCAAAAGAAACCCCGGTCAAACCGGCCCCGCCGTACTGGCGCGCCTCCGCCATGATCCGGTCAAAGGCATGCTTGCGGCCGTTTAAGATCAGCTCCGTGATCTCGGTAACCTCACCCCCGGCCAAAGTCGACAGCCCGCTGGTAATGCCCTTCCCGACGCCCAAAGACACCACGCTGTTGCCGATGCAAAGCTGCCCGGGAGTATAATTTAATTTCTTTAAACAGAAAATTTCATTACCGGAAAGGCCCGTTACTTTTGAATGCTGCTGAATTGACATATCAACCTCCTTGATGGACATTACAAATTTTATGCCCTTTTGTTCGGGCTCATCTTTATCGGCGTTAACGACAGCATTGACCACCACACCGATTCCCAGAACCAAGATCGCTCCCATGATCACGAGGACAGTCATAATGGTCTAAAGAATTACGAGGAAGGTGGCGCGCAGGAATCGCGGACAGCAAGCTCAGGGTCCATGGCCATGCGCAGACGGGCGTCGCGTTTCCCGTTGATCATTTCATGAAGGGTGCGCACGGATTTCTCGGCCATTTCAAAGACCGGCTGGCGCACGGTCGTCAGCCCGATCGGGCCGTAAAGGGCCATCGGATTGTCATCAAAACCTATAATGGAAACATCTTCGGGAACACGAATGCCCATCTCGAAGGCGACCGCAATGACCTCAAGGGCCATGTCATCGCTCTGGGCGAAGATCGCGGTCGGGCGCTCTTTCATCGAGAATAAAAACTCCGCCGCCTGGCGGGCGCTGCGGCGAGAATAATCGCCGCGATAAACATATTCCTTGGGAATCTCAATGCCGGCATCGTCCATGCCTTTCATGAACCCGTCGAAACGGTCGAACCCCGCCTGGGTCTTCAAATTCCCCGTGATCGTCGCGACCCGCTTATGGCCGAGCCCGGTCAAATACCTGGCTGCCAGAGCCCCGCCCTTAAGATTATTGATCGCGATATAGCTGACATCCACATCCTGCGCCACATTATTGATGACCAGACACGGAATATGCTTCTCAAGTGCTTCTTCCACCTGCCGGCGGTTTTCGATGATATCGGCAAAAATGATCCCGCCCATGTAATTGGCGTTCAGGGGGCCTGCCCCGTCGGAAATATGAAACACCATATCCAGCTTGAGGGATTCGCAGGCATGACCGACGCCGCGAATGATCTCGATGGCAAAAAAGGAATAAAAAATGCCGGGATAACCCGGCATCACAAGTCCGATGGCATTATTCGCGCCGCTGGCTAATCGCTGGGCGCTGATGTTGGGGCGGTATTTAAGCTCGTCGATCGCCGCTTCAACCCGCTGGATATTGCTCTTGCTGACCGTCGGGAATTTGTTAATGACCCGCGAAACAGTCGTAATTGAAACCCTGGCGATCCTGGCAACATCCTTGATGCTGATGCGCTTTTTATCCACGATTAACGCACCTGGTCGCCCGCTTTAAAGGGCATGGTTTTTTGTTTGATATCAGCCGCCGAAATATCCTTGCGAGCCTGAATGACCGCCACACTGCCGATCACATCCTTACCCCGATAAACCTTGAACGTATCGCCGTTATGGATCCCGTCGGATTCTCCGATATCGATCACCACAAAGTTATTCTCTTCATTCACACTGACCACATTGCCGCTGCGGCGCGGCGCATTGGCGGGCGCGGTCTTCATCGGCGCGGACGCTGCATTGACCACGATCGGCGCCAACTCAACTTCGCCGGAATTATTCTTGTTCATGTCAAAACGCGTATCGACATCTTTCTTGATCTTCCAGATCTCATCAATACGGCCCTGGATGATGTTCTCGGTCTCGACAAGTTTCTTTTCGACAGCGGCTTTATCGTCCGTCAAACGGGAAATGCTCTTCTCAAGAGCTACCCTGGTCGCCGTTAACTCCTTGATGTCGGTACGCAGGCTCTGGTTCTCGGCGCTCACCTTGTCGGCGCGGTCGGAAACAAATTTGCTGTCATTACGGGCGCGGGCCAACTCGATGGAAAGACTGTCGGCCAGATCATCCCCGTACTTGATCTTGCGGACGATCTCGTCACGCTCGTTCTTGAGACGGCCAAGCTCGATCGTCAGATCAGAATTCGCCTTCTTGAATTCCTCGACCTTCATGTCTTTCTCGGTCAACTTTTTCTTGATATCAACAAGCTCAAGTTCCAGCGCCGCTTTCTGGCGCATCACGCCGGCCCAGTACTCTTCGTTCGCATTATTCTGAATGACCACATTGGTCGCCGCAGAAGCCGGAGCCGCCGCTTCCGCAACAACAGGAGCCACTGCCGGTGCCGCCGCATTGGGGTCAGCCGGACGATCGCGGTAAACAATCTTCTCCACGATCTTTTCCTCGACGGGACGGTTCTTGATCTTCTCCATCAAGTCATCACGTTCCCGGCGGAGATTAGCCATGCGTGCATTAAGATCGTCGGCATCGCGTTTTGAACGCGTAAGATCATCATTTAATTTGTCAGTTTCACGACGAGTATCTTCGAATTTCTTGTTGACGGAATCTATGTCGCGAACCTTCTGTTCGATGTCCCGACGCAATCCCTGAGATTCCTCGGTGAGCTTTTTGACCTGCTGATTAAGGGAGCCGTTCTTTGTTTCATAATCACTGACTTGACCTTGCAGAGCATCATTCTGTTTCTTCAAGCCCTCCTTTTGAACCCAAACCAGCAACACCATAGCGATGCTGCCGATCAACAGGCCTCCGAGGATAAAAATGCTCTGCTTTATTATCTTGGACATGCGGTCTCTCCCTAGTTTTTTTATTGGAAACATTAAGAATATAACAAAGGAAAGAACCTGACTCAACAGAAAAGAGAATTATTTTTGCAGCAGGTAATTATTCGAAGCGAATATCATCAAGGTAGAACGTGCAGTGATGCGGATTTGACTCAACATTGGCCGTCCAGGCGAACCCGCCGCTGATATAGGACAGATCTTTTCCGCGAAGGTCAATCGTGTATTTTTTCCATTCATTCGTGAGGATCACCGGGCCGATCGATGCCGAATCAGAATCCGGATACATGCTGTTTTGCCCGATCCCGCCAACACGGAACTCTTCAACACGTTCGCCACCCATCTCCCCTTTGGCCCAGAACGTAAGTCTTACAGCGCCCTTAAGATCATACCCGCCTTTGCGGTCGCCCCAATTATCGGCCGGATTCTGCCAGTACACTCCAGCCCACTTGCGCCCCTGTTTGGAACATTCAGGATCGTAGATCACGCGGACACATGTTTTGCCTTCTTTGGGATCATACTGCCAGCCATCATCCAAAGCGAGACATTCACCGGTCGGCATGTAACCTGAAGGAGTGAAATGGTTGCGGGACGACTTGTCCTGATAAACGATAAACGGCGCAAAAGGTTTTTGGAAGGCCTGCGGCCCCTGAACAGGGGCCAGCGTGCGCGGCTCAAGCTCCTGCTCGACCTTCGCTGAAATACCTCCTGACGGCTGGTCCGAGCAAGCCCAAACAGCCGTCAGGAGGAAACAAACACTCAATAGCCTTAAAACGTTCATTATTTAGCCGATTCCAACTCGATGATCTGCTGCTGAGCCGCTTCCGCAGGCTTCCAAAACCAGCCCTGGGGATCCCAGCATTGTGAAAAACCATAGTCATTGACCAACTGCTTGAATGCCGCCAGTGCTTCCGCGTTCTTGCCGGCATTCCGATAAGCTGATCCCAGAACGAACATTGATGTACCGACGTCATTTAACGCCCAGAACGAAAAGATCTTTTCCTGTGATTCCCAGGCAAACTCTTTTAACGACGCCTGCATTTCCCTGGCTTTAGGCCCATAGAGCTCGAGGTTCTTGTTCACGTAAGCCAACACCGAATTAAGATCCTTCTTCGCCAGAGCCTCCCAGGCCTTACCGGCGATATAGCTTGAAGACATATCACCAAAATCAAGATTCAAACCTTTGGAGATCATTTCAATCTTTTCTTTCGCCGCATCCGCAGGCTTCCAGAACGTCTTATGCGCCGGGTCATACGCCTGACCAAAAGTGAATTCCTTAACAACGCGGTCAAACGCCTTCCTGGCATCATCCGCTTTACCAGCCTGACGATACGCTTCACCCTGGATGTAAAGACATGTGGCTGAATCATTTAAAGCCCAGAATGAAAAGATCTTCTGATCATCGCCAGCCGGATACGCCTGAAGGCCGGCCTGCATGACACGAGCTTTCTCACCATAAAGCTCAAGGCACTTATTGGTATACACCAGGACTGCCTCGAGATTCTTGTCTGAAAGAGCCTTCCACGCCTTGGTCGCCAGCGTCGTGGAACGAAAATCACCAAAATTATACGGTGACGCCTTCGCTACCGCTACCGGCGCTGAAACAGCAGCAGATGCGGCTGAAGCCTGTTCCTGAGCCTGAGCTGAACCAACGGCCGCAAGAACAAAGCACACTGAAAATAGTCCCAACTTCTTCATTACAACCTCCTGGGTTTAAGATTATTGATGCGTTAAACGCGAAATGCTGCCAACGGGCAGACAAAACATCCATTTTTGAGTTCTATTTGGTCCCTTGTCCGTCAAAGTATGCCACAAAACTTAACATCTTGCCAACTTTCAGTAAAGAATTATTTTCACTTACTTGTTCCAAAACGATTTATAGACATAATAAGACTTCCTGAGATGCCGCAAAAATGGACTGCTTTTGCCGTCGCCCTGGCCCACAAGACCGAACCACTCCTCAAAGTAATAACCGCCGGCAAAAGGGCCGACAACATCGGCTTTGGTGTCATGTTTGGCCGGTTCATAATTCTTCCACCATTCATCCATCCACTCAAAAGAGATCCCGCCAAGCGCATTGCCCTCTCCCTCGGCATACCCCGCCGAATTGGCTTCGATGTCCAAAAGCGCTCCGCGATGATAGGAGGCCTGCTGCTCTTCCGCCTCATCAAGGCTGACCATCTTGGAATACGCCGGAGCGCCGTATTCCGTAATGAACGCCGGCTTGTTCGTAACCCGGCGGACCTCATCCCAATATGATGCAAAACCGTAATCGCCGCGGTAAACATTCGCGCCAAAGATATCAACCTCAGGAGCGTTCTTCGCAAATTTGTCGAGATAGAGGATGTCGCCATTACAAATAGCTACCGGACGGTCAGGATCGAGCTCCTTGATCCTTTTAGCCACCGCGTTAACGAATTTGTAATACGCCACCGGTTTTTTGTCGGCATTGGACGCTACACCGTAATTATTTTCGTTGCCCAGAAGCCAGAACATGATATACGGCTCGTTCTTGTACTCGTTAACCATCTGCTCAATTTTTTCCATCATGTTCTTTAAATGGACCGGGTTCTCGTAATCGGTGCCCGTCGCCCAATCCGCGCCCGACCCGATCGCGTATTTTCCCAGAAAATCTTCCATGATGACCATGATGCCGTCATTGTCATAGAGGTCGCGCAGGACTTTCTTGTCGATCGTGTTCGGCAAATTATAAACACGGATCGCGTTAACACCCATTTCCTTCATGAGCTGAAAATCACCGACCACCGGCTCATCGGCATCCTGGACATTGTTCTGGTTCTTGTCGACCCAGGAATCATAAGGGCTGTCCGGCTTGCCGTTATGGTTCCCGTCCTGCATCATCCAGTTTTCCAGCGTGCCGTTATCGGGGCTCTGCCCGACCTTGGTAGGCATATACGTGATCGCCTTAATCATGATCGGTTTGCCTGCCACGAACATCCGCCAGTCGCCGCTCTCGTACTGGATCAGCTTGGTCTTTTTTCCGCCGAGAAAGCGGCGCGGCTTGCCCAACTTCCGCCGGGCCGGTTCACTGCCGATTTTTTTGCGGATTTCCCCGGGCCAGATGATAAAAATATCGTTTTTGGTATCATTGTCGTCGCCATTAAGGACCCGGACTTTACCGCCAACGTATTCATACCCAAGCTCCGGATGCTGACGCAGGATATTCCTGATCTTGCCCACCGCCGCCTGCGCGGGATACCAGGGGGTCTGCCAGTACGTCATGCCGACGGTCCGCGGAAAGTGGACGATCAGGGCGTGATACGCCTTGACTGCCTCGAGGTACATCCCCGCCTTCTCAAAAGTGATGCCGGTATAAAATAACTTAATGCCCGGTGATTCAGGCGCCGTTGCCCATTTAAAATACGCCGCCCCGAGGTCGGGCGTGTTCACAAAATCCCAATGCGTCCCGCTCAGCCTGCCAGCCTGAAAAGCTTCCTTATATAAAGGATTCTTGAGGACGCCTCCCGTATTCGGAAAAATCCCTTCGCCAACGGCGACCAGCAAAACATTCGGATTCGTCACCGTGTATTTATAATCTCTGGTACCGATCCCGGAAAAAACGCCATAGCTGGCATAATCAATCACATCATCCGTCCCGGGCGTGGCGAGCGAAGGCTTCGTGGCCGGCGATGTCGACACGGGGGCGCCCTGATCGCACTCGTCCCCTCCCTTGATGACGCAAATGCTGATCTTACTTTTCTCGGCGATCGACCAGAATGCGCCGCGGCTGGCATCCCAGGACTGGGCGTAAGGATAATCCTTGATCAGCCGTTCGAAAGCCGCGATCGCTTCCTCTTTAAGGCCCCGGTGCATCAGGCTTTCCGCATGCACGAAAAGTGCGGTGGCCACATTATTCATGATCCTGAAATCATCAACCTTGTCCCGGGACGGAAACGCCGACAGGCTCGTGCTCTGGGCCATGGCCTCCTGTTCATGCTGGGCGAGGATCGCCTTCGTGATCCGCTCCAACTCTTCATAATCCCCATGATTCGACGCAGCCCAGGACATTTTAAGCAGATCCTCAAGGCTGACGGCATACGGATCCTGTTCGACGGCGGCAAAAGCGCTTGACGGCCGCGACACACCAAATGCGCAAAGGATGACAAAGATTGCAATTGAGAGATGATGGAAAATTGTACGCATAAGTGACATAACCCGAATGTTGTTAATTAGCCGACGATCGCTCCGGAGAGAATCCCTTTAACAATGTGCTTTTGCATGATCAGATAAATGACAATAACGGGCAGCGCCGTCATGGTGAGCCCTGCCATCAACACAGGATAATCCGTCAGATATGTTCCCTGAAAAACCATCAAGCCTTTCTGCAACGGCATCAAACTCTTGTCGTTCAACAGCAGCGACGCCAGGATGTATTCATTCCAGACGTTCAATGAATTATAAATCACCACCACGGCCAGAGCCGGACGCGCCAGCGGGAGAGCCACAAACCACCAGAGCTGAAGGCGGTTACAACCGTCAATGCGGGCAGCATCTTCAATATCCGTCGGCATTTTATCAAAAAAGGTCTTCAGCAGCAGAATGCTCAACGACAGCCCCACATTGATCATGCACAGAATATACCCAAAACGCGTATTCGCCCAGCCCAATTTTGTCATCAGCACAAACAGCGGAACGAAGCTGCCCGGCAGGGGAATCATCATCGCCGCCAGAAACATATAAAAAATAACATTCTTTCCCGGAAACCGCAACCGTGAGAACGCGTAAGCCGCCAGCGACGCCACCAGAACGATCCCCGTCACGACGGAAACGGTATAAATGACGCTGTTCAAGAAATAAACCGCAAAATTCCCCCTGGTCCAGGCCTCAACATAATTCTGCCAGTGCGCCTCTTTCGGAAACAGGGCCTGGTCAGAAAAGATCGTCGCATTGGTCATCAACGACGAACGCACCATCCAGAAGACCGGAAACAGGCACGACACCACCACGATCATCAGAAAAACATGGATCACGCCATGTTTGGCAACACGTTCAACGATATAACGATTTTTGAATAATCCCATTCTTACGCCTGCTTCATAAAATTTGACAACCTGTTAAGCGCGAACGATACCGTTACCAGCATGAGCCCGAGGATCACCGCCTGGGCGCAGGCATACCCGAACTGATTGGTAACGGTCATCGAACCCAGAATCCGCGTGATCGGCACATCGGTATGATGAACCAGCCCCTGGTTGACCAGCGACAGGATCAAAACAAAAACCTGCATGGACCCCAGAATCGTCAACGTGACAACAACCATCATGACCGGCACCATCATCGGCAGCGTCACATTCCAGAATGTCCCCCAGCTGCCCGCGCCGTCCACCCTGGCCGCTTCGTACAGCTGGCGATCGATCGACTGTAAACCGGCCAGCAGCAAAATAAAACCCCAGCCGAACCCTTTCCAGGAATGGACAATCGCAATGCATGACAGCGCTGTTGTCGGGTCCGACAACCAGCCATGCACCAGATTCGGCAGGCCGCCAGCCACCAGCGCATGATTCAGCACGCCCGTCTGCTGGCCGTTCTGCGTGCCGGCGTTCAGGATCCAGTTCCAGAGGATGCCGACCACCACCTCCGAAAGTACAGGAGGGATAAAAAAAATCACCCGATAGAAACGCTTCATGCGGATCTCCCGGTCGCAGGCCAGCGCCAGCGCAAACGCGAGCGCATTCTGGAATGTCAGCGCGATCAGGGTAATATACCCGGCCTGACCCACGGCGTTCCACCAGATACCGTCGACGATAAGTTCCTGGAAATTCTGCAAACCGACAAACAC
>PEAR01000098.1 GCA_002753745.1 Candidatus Omnitrophota bacterium
TAAATATATTTAATACCAGCAACTCTACGCACGAGGTCGTGTATTTTTGCATGCAGCGGCAAATGAGAATATTGACTAAAGTGCGCATCAAAATACGGCAATACCACTACTACAACTGAAAACCTCCGCTTTTGTTGCAATGCAGCCAATGTCGAAAGCCCAGCCTGAACAGGATCTCTCCCTCTTAATACACTTCTCTCATACCACTGCCAGTAAGGAATTCTAGAAAAGCCGGAAAGAATTCTGTAATAGATCATAAACGCAAGCCTGGAGTGGTTTAGAACAAACCTGAACGCTTTGGGAGGAAGCTGGTACCCTTTGTTTTCATTCAATAACTCCTCATAAACCCCTCCATCAGAATGCAAGTCAAAATCATTAAGACAAACCGTCAATACAACAAGATCCGGATCATAATTCAAACCCCGATTTTCTAACAACTCGACTTCTTGAACTGTCTGATAACCTCCAACACCCATATTAAGCACTTCGTAATGCCGATCTTTCTGCTGGTTAAGCATTATCTCCAGTTGTTTGGCATAGATGTCACTCAGAAGAGGAATACCGTTACCCGCCGTTGTAGAATCGCCCAAGATAACAATCCTGTACGTATTCCCCGGCTTCTTAACCGGGTATTCAATATCCCTAAAACCATCCCGATTAATTTCAAAACCCTTATTCGCAGAGCTCTGTGCTGTATAAGATACTTTGTAACCAGGTCTATAGCCATAACCAATAATCGGATCATCGGAAAGCTGATAAATATTTATAGACGAGGCCATAGGTCGGGGGGGAATATCAAAGATCCTTACAATAACTTCACCAACGGCCAAAGGGATCATTATCCCTAAAATAACTAATAGAATCCTAACCGATATTTCTTTCATAAATCTGCTTTCGATCGTAAGCGGCGCAAGGAAGAAAACCAAACTCAATTTAATCAAACATTAATCATTTGCATTATTAAATATCGTCGAGTGAATCGGTAATCAGCAAAATCATCGCCTAATACAACAATTCACGATGACACATAATTTTTAAGTAGCCTGACAAATCATTGGATTAGAGCTCCCCGTTTTAAATATTGGGCAATAGCCTGCGCTATAAGTAGATTCCCTCTCCGACTGGGATGCCCCGCTCCATCAATCCAATACCGATGTTGATGCTGGAATCGAAATTCATTCAATTGCGATATCCTGTCAATAGCAATAACAGGATCGATTTTCCCCAATGAAGTGAACGAAATAATGTTTCGAATAACAGGATAACGATAAAACCGAACTGCAATATCTATAAGTCGCGACGCCTGCAATGGCGACACATCCCGAATCTCATCCGCAAGCAATAGTGAACAATCCACATAATCAACCCCTGCCGATTTTAAGAAATCTTTAAGATCGTTGTTGCCCGGGGAAATAAACACATAAACCAATTTTATTTTATTCTTGTCAGCGATATGTTTCATTTCCAGGATAGGAATCTTGATAAGAACCCGCTGTAATATTTGCTCTAATGCTTGATCTTGACGCACACTCTTAAGGAATACACGCAAATCAGTCATCCCCCGCAATAAAGCTATCGCGTCATTAATCTTACTCCGCTCGATCTCAGAAAATTGATGCTGCGAATTGCCTAAAAGACCTTCCAAATACCTGACTATAATCCTGCTTGAATTCCTGAACGGATCCTCGGATGGCAATAGATCGTTTGGACAAAAATTTATTAAAACAATATCGGGGTTTAGCTGAACAATGTAGCGCTCCAGGAAGCACCTCTCCTGGTATGTAGAGTACCCGCAAACACCAGCATTGATCGTTTCAACCGCGCGTCCTTGCGCTTTAATAATGCTTTCCAATATCCCTAAAAAAGATCCATCTACATTTACTCGAGCCCCTTCCATAACAGAGTCTCCGAGGCCAACAATGCGGATCACTCCTTTAGCAGCTTTCAATGAGAACTCGTTTTGCGAACGAAAACCTTCTGCATTAGTTCTCCCGTCAATACGGCCAAATGCCCAATGCCTAAAATTTGGTTTGTTGCGGTACCCACCAACAGGCTCCTCTACCCACTGGAACGGTCGAGGCTCGCAAATATAATTATTCTCGATCAAAGCCCCGGATGCCAGGGCATAAAAATAAAGAATATACGCAGATAAACAAATGCATAGCGTTGTGGAAAATATAATTAAAAAGATATTCACTAAAAAATATTTAACGTTCAGCATCTATTCATAACCTCAACGCCTTGACCAAAAAAACCTGCCTTTTCAAAATATCGTATATATGAACGGCGCGACCGCTGAGCTTTGAGCAAAGAAAATTAAAACGCTTAACAAACCTAAAATAATAACGATCGGCGCAAGCCAGTAACGTTTACGAACCCTTAGGAAAAGCCACAACTCCTTAACGATCGAAACCTTGGACATAACAGACTCCCAGATTAAAACTGTTGATAATACCGTTCTTTATTCTCTACCGACTTCGGTCTTGGAAGCCAATACGTTTTCAGTGTCCGGGAAATCCTTCTGTTAAGAAAATCTTTCCCGATCATTCGTAAAAATATCCCTATTGGACAGAATACAACAACAAATACTGCCCCAAGGATCATGAACGTCACAATACTGCCGACTATATGAGCAACCCTCATCCAAATACAATATCCAAGCCGTAAAGCCGTCCAGTCTATGGCAGCGACCAACACAAAGACCCCGCCACAAAATATTAAAACCATCTGAGACAAATTCACTCCGTGCTTCAAAACCCCGACAACAGCAAAAACAAAAGCGATTGTGCCCAGCCCATAACCAAAAACCAATAGATCCCTTTTATCTTTACCCATATCAATCTAAGATCTGTGAGATCAATTCTTTTTTATAAATATTCCTATGCGGCTGTCTGTCCTTTTCCAACACAAATCGATTCAACACCAGATGCGTCATATCAGTGCACATAAAACATCGATAAGCATCTTCCAGCGAGCAAACAATCGGCTCTCCTCGAACATTAAAGGATGTATTAATAATAACGGGACACCCTGTCTTACGATAAAAGGCTTCAATAATCTTGTAATAAAACGGGCTACGCTCTTTATCGACAGTCTGAACGCGGGCTGAATAATCCACATGCGTGATCGCAGGAACAGTTGAGCGTTTCAACTTCAATTTCTCAATACCCGTTAACGACGTCGAGCAAGACGCAGGGTCAATCTGTAATCCTGCCACAGGAGCGACCAAAAGCATATACGGACTTTCGCCGGAAAGATCAAAATACTCCTGAGATCTCTCCGCCAGGACGCTTGGCGCAAACGGCCGAAAAGACTCGCGAAATTTTATACGTAAATTCATTTCTTCCTGCATCTTTATCGATCGTGCATCCCCAATGATACTTCTCGATCCCAGCGCGCGCGGACCAAATTCCATGCGGCCTTGAACCAAACCGATAACTTTTTCATCATTGATCAACTCGGCAACGCATTCAAAGATCGAGTCGCCGTCATACTTCTGAAAAGGCACTTGTTTGGCATTTAAGAAAGTCTCTACATCCTCATCTGAGTATTCCGGCCCCAGCAAAGAACCGCGTTGCTTATCCTGCCGTCCATCAACGCAACGCTGATTATTTAAAACCTGATACCAAATAAACAAAGCCGCCCCTAATGCCCCGCCAGCATCGCCTGCGGCTGGCTGCACCCAAACCTTCTTGAATTTCGTTTTACGAAAGATCTGCCCATTGCCTACACAGTTAAGCGCAACGCCACCGGCCAGGCATAAATTCTCCTGTCCTGTCACTTCATGCACATGATTGGCAGACTTCAGCATGATCTCTTCAGTTACATCTTGAATAGACCGGGCGATATCCATGTCGAATTGCGTCAAAGACGTCTCCGGCCTTCTGGGCCTGCGGCCAAACAAACAATGGAATCTCGTATTTGTCATTGTCAAACCCGCGCAATAATCAAAATACTTCATATTCAGACGAAATGAACCGTCCGCTTTTATATCAACCAATTCTTGTCGAATAAGGTCTGCATATTTAGGCTCGCCGTAAGGCGCAAGCCCCATCAGCTTATACTCCCCTGAGTTCACTCGAAAACCACCATAATAAGTAAAAGCTGAATACAAAAGTCCCAATGAGTGCGGAAAACAAATTTCGGAATCCAGCCGGATCGAGTTTATTTCTCCTACGCCAAAACTTGTTGTCGCCCACTCGCCGACACCGTCCATTGTCAAGATTGCTGCAGAGGAGAAAGGGGAAGGGAAAAATGCTGACGCAGCATGAGATTCATGATGCTCAGGAAAGATAATCTCTCCATGATAATCAAGCTCCTTAAGAATGAGATCTTTCAAAAATATTTTCTCTTTTAACCATGAAGGCATCGCTTTGAGAAAAGAAGCCAGCCCCCAGGGAGCACAATTTAAATACGTCAAGAGAAGGCGCTCAAACTTCAAGAAGGGTTTTTCGTAGAACCCTACAAGATTAACATCTTTAATAGAAATGTCTGCTTCTTTGAGGCAGAACGTAACCGCGTTTCTCGGAAAAGATGCGTCATGCTTCTTACGGGTAAAGCGCTCCTCCTGGGCGGCCGCTATAATTTCGCCATCCCTAAGAAGACAAGCAGCGCTATCATGATAAAAAGCTGAAATACCCAGAATGTAAAATGGCATTCTTATTCGAATTTCTTTCTCTATAGGCTAATTCATATACAAAACCACATATCAAAAAAATCAACGAAGCAATTTATTCTTAAAAATCACAAGTATCCGAACAACCACAAGAAGCCATATAACCGCAAGAACCTTAAAACGCTGAGACAATCGGTTTAATTTTTGTGTTTTAAATACATGAGCACTATCTTCAATCAAGTGCCTAAACCTGCGCCCGAGTGTAGTTCTTCCAAAATCAAGCTGTGGCATGTCTCGATTAATTCGTGCGATACAGCACTCATCTTCGTAAGCCACCCATGCCCTTCTAAATATTTGACCCAAGGCAGTCTTTGCCTCATGCGAAACAACTGCTTGATCCGCATAACCTTGACGAAACCCTGCTTTATAAGCCTTCATTGTCCATACGCCATCAGATTTACACCTGAAGCAACCATCAAACAACCCACATTTATCAAATAAGTCTTTTTTAACAAAAAGATTCGCTGTAGCAAGACCATGGGAGCGCTCCAAATACAGATCCTGCCTTAAATAAACGACATGGTCATACATTTGAGCTGCTGTAACCATGCCCCGGCCAGTAAAATGATAATCAATCCGACCTGCGACCATATCAACATTGCTGGCAAGCAAAAACCCAATTCCCTTCTCGATCCAATCCTTAGCGGGAATACAATCCGCATCAGTAAAAGCAATGATCTCACCGCGAGCCTGAAGAATACCGGCATTTCGCGCAACCCCATCGCCGGGAGTTAATTCTTTAAGATATCTGACATCACACGATAATTCTAAATCCGGAATCAAAGGCTCCCGTGACCCGTTGTCTATAACGATAACCTCAAAACGATCGCGCGAAAGGGTTTGCTGATCCAACGCATTTAGACACTTGACCAATCGGTGAGAATCATTTAATACTGGAATGATCACTGACACAAATAAATTTTTTTCTACCATATAGAGGCATAACTTCAATGTTTTAAGAGAATTGGACGAACAAGCATCAAAATCGTCGTATATGAATATTAAGATGTTTTCGTAATAAAATCTTTGATCGTTTCCAAATTTTCCCTAAGAAACCCAAGTACCTCAAATCATTATGCCATACATAGCAATCGCGACACTCATTGCAAAGAATTTCTAACTCGTCAGGCGACTGGATAATCTTCTCGATAAACTCAGTTTCTCCCCCATATTGAGAATAAACCCAAAGAGGGTCTTTTAACGGCGCAAGCAGTTTCGCATTAATGGCATACCCGGCTTGATCAATCGGAAACTTTCTCGAAGACCAATCCGCATCCCATCCAACGATCTTTCCAGCTTGAACAATCGGTCGCTCGATTCCATTTGGCCCAAGATTCCCAACAGGGAAAACCGAGATCTTTCTTGTTTTACGAATCTCATTAAAAAGCCGCACATCATAACGGTTGTCATCATCAGCCGTGTAGATAATCCCTTGTAAATGATTATCTCTTATATAAGACAGGCCAACGCTTTTTTGAGAATTACCGAAGTTACGTGAATACACATTCAAATAAACATAAGGAATGCCGCATTGGCCTAAGAATTCTTTAACTTGAGGATCAACGGCGTGATCATCTTCAACAACAATCCAGCGCATATTGGGAATTTGCCTAAAAACCTTAAGCGTTTCCTCAAGAAAATGCATCCTGTGAGGCCTACGATACGTGCACGTAATGATCAATAATTCAGATAATTGCTGTTCCTGCATCATAAATAAAGAATCCTAATATTGTCTCTGAGGAAGCCTAAATATCCGGTGCAGTACAAACTTTACTACCCAAAGACTCCAGTGGCTGTCATATTTAGCCCTGAAAATATATCTGAACCAGGCCACAGTTTGCTGATAAAAATCCATCGCTTTGTCTGGATGATGCAGCATCCCCTTCCGGCGACGGATAATGCCATTAAAATTAAACGTGACCAAAGGATCGTAAAACCGCTCTCCAATATCACGCACCACCAATCCGGCTTCACGAGCTATCGTGGGAA
This sequence comes from Candidatus Omnitrophota bacterium, assembly GCA_002753745.1. Lineage (GTDB taxonomy): Bacteria > Omnitrophota > Gorgyraeia > Zapsychrales > Fredricksoniimonadaceae. Next base: position 6,665 of record PEAR01000098.1, read on the forward strand.
TAACAAGCTCGCAATAGCCCATTAGTCCTTGCCGATGAGACTCGTCCAGCACCTGTAACGCACGATTGGAAAATCTGACTACCGGACAAAAGATTGCCCAAAGACGCGATTGCTCAACTTTTAAATTATGCTCGCCCCACCATTTCCAGCGAGGGTCATCAGCAAAAGACCGAACATAAGTAGAAAGCACATCAGCGTCATTATCTGCAAAAACAGAAAAGAAATCGCCGCAATTCCCTTCAAAACTTACATCGTATTCGACAACCCAATAATGAGCATACTGAGGATATTTTCGGAAAAAATGAAGAACCGCATAGTCCATATGATAATAAAGTCCCCTCCCCACGCAGACGGGATACCCTAACGCATCAATGTCTCCATTATTGATAACGTGAAAAATATACCCATCAACAAGATTAATAGAACGCAGGGAATTATCACACAAAAAAATTACGTCATATCGGTCAGAACATGTGTTCCTGATCTCCCGGTATTGCGCCAGGATCTTTTCATTCAAAAAATGGATCCGCAAAAGGATCACACTCTTTTTTTCTATGGGTGTCATATCCGTTTATAACAAAATGGATACATCAAGACACATAAACCACAATTAAAATAATAAATAAACAAAAGAGGAATCGCGATAACAGCAAATCGTATCCCCCTTTTCTCAAGAAAATGCCTCAACAAACCGACATTGCACCCAAGAAACGCACCCCCTAAAACAACAATACTCCCCAACAACCCGCCGACCCATAACGAGAAAACACTCAAGAATATAATCATCCACACGCAAATCAAGCTGGTAATACTCCAATAATTAATATTCAAGGTTGGACTAAAATCATGATACTTCAATATGATCTTCATCCACGGCAACCCGCGCACAAAGATATCCGTTTGTATCCACTCGATAAAACTCAATTTCTTAAGATGTTTCACCTGAATATCTCGGGCGTTATAAACCTTTACTCCTTTTCTTCGAAGCTGATATCCAAAATCAATATCGATCACGGCATTCCGATCATGAAAAAGCTCCGTATTAAATCCACCCAACTCGCAAAAAAGCGCTTTCTTAATTGCACCGCATCCACTCCAGAATGAACCAATAAATTCTTTCTCATGCTGATGGATATAATGATGGCAAATAAACTTGAATTGCGAAACGGCATTGTGGGCACCAGGATCGTCGTCATACGAACCGATCAACACAGAAATGTCCGCACGCTGACGGAAAACGTCCATGACTTTCTCCAAAGTGTCCGGCCGAATAATAACGTCAGCATCCAGAAAAAACAGAATATCTCCCCGGGATTCCTGAACACCCAGGTTTCTAGCCGTAAATGCACCTCGCCTTTGCTCTAACCGCTTAAAAACAACCGGATACTCCTTAAGCAACGGCCGATAATCTTCACTAGAGGCGTCATCAATAAGAATCAACTCAAAATCTTTATACGTACTTTGAAAAACGGCGTCGAGGAAAGCCTTGAGTGTTTCAGGACTGTTATAAACTGGCGTTATGAGGCTTAGAAATGACATTCGGACCGATCTGTTTTTAAGAAATTTATAAGGAGCCTAAACAGGCACCCTGCAACCGGCAAAATGCATCCGGATCATACCTTTACAAATCTTACAATGCCTGCCAAAGTGAACAAGATTTATTAATTATTCTTTCAACCGGAGTTAAAACCGTCTTTCATCGATTCCAGTATCCCCTGGAACCGCCAGGCGCCATATCGACCGATGGAGCTAATGTCGTGCCCCTTTAAAAAACTGATCGCCTCTTGCCGCCACGCTGACGCGGGTGTCTGCCAGGTGTATCCGTGTTCAACCCAGGTCGGACTTACTACCTCGACATCCTTAATATACCCCCAGGATATCAGCTCATTAACGATCGCCTGTGTCTGAGAAGACAGCGCATTGCCATCCGGGCGCTGTCCCGGGAGAAAAGCTTTTTCCACATAAATACTGACTCTTTCCCGCGCCCGGTCCGTTGCCGGTAAGAATGACCGGTCAATATTGCTGTAAAAGCCAACCCGGTGAAAACCCGAGCGGCTTTGGGGAACGTAGACCCAGTGATCATCGGGACACCGTCGACCGCGGGCGGCGCCAATATTAAGGACCAGGACCGATGTATACGGATCAGGTGTCGGTATTTTGCGCGCTCCGCTGATCCGGACCAGCACATCAAGCGGGAGCGTTGAAATAAGCGAGGTATACGCAAGGCCAGTACCATCCTGAAACATTACGCGCTTTTTCTTAGGATCGACCAGGACCGCCTTCTTTTGATGCTGCAGGCAACATCCGGACTCCAATTGCCGGATCAAATGGTCCAAACCCTTGCGAGGGTAAATAAAGGTCGTATTGTAGCCCGTTGCCGGCGTCTTACCATTTAACCCCTTAAGGATCATTGCCCGATCCATCGGGACTTTAAAAGCATCCTGTGGCGCAATGCGGGCGTAAAGCCCAGCGGTATAACTCTCATGAAAAGGAAAGAAAAACAACTCACACAACGTTTTACCAAAACTCGCGGCCAGCCAATCCTTCATGGTCTTAACAACGCCGTTGCCAGACGATTTCGTCAAATCATCGACAACTTTAGCGCGAAGCCTGTCCGGCAGCATATACAAGTGAT
>PEAR01000099.1 GCA_002753745.1 Candidatus Omnitrophota bacterium
GATCATTCTTGCTGTTGTGTTGGCCGCGCTTGATCTGGCCGAAGAGTACTGGCGTAAAAAAGATCAGGGACAGTCTTAAAAACCTGTCCCTGATCGGTGAACGTAAAAATTCAAACAGTAATCGGTGATTACTTCTTTTTTCCGGCTTTGGCCTTTTTCACTTTATTCTTCGGATTCTTGTCGCCCATGTTTCCTCCTGCGTTTTTAGTTTAACAGCTGTCCCGGCATTAAAACGATCAGCGTCCTGATGCCTAAGCATATCTTATTAGAATTCCAAAAGAGAACAATGTCTTATTGATATATTCTTCGCTTAGCTGCGTGCGTTCAGCAAAAGATGGGCGTGGCAGAAGACATCATGATTATAAATGTTCAAGATGCGCGAGCAGCCGTGCTGTTTGCATTTTCGCCCTTTACGGGAAGTGACCAGTTTTTTATTGATACGCGCTCCTTATGGTTAGGAGATATTGTAGCACGTATTCGTCAGGCCGTGTTATTTCTGTTCCAGGGTGCGGGTGTCAAAGCGCAGGCGGCGCAGCTGGGGCGCCGCAAGCGTGACGACGGCGGCCACCGCGAGCGTCAGCACGCCGCCGACGGCGACACAGGGGATGGTACCGAGCCAGGCAGCGACCATGCCGCTTTCCCAGGCGCCGAGTTCATTGGAGGAGCAGATAAAAAGCCAGTTGGCGGCTGCGATGCGCCCGCGCAGGTGGTCGGGCGACAGCAGTCTGACCATTGAGCGGCGGATGACCATGCTGATCCCGTCGAAAACGCCGGTCAGGAATAAAAGGCCCATCGACAGCCAAAAGTTTCTTGAGAAGGCGAACAGGATGGTGCTGGCGCCAAAGCCGGCGACCGTCAATAGCAGGTTGCGCCCGGCCCGTGCGATCGGCGGGCGCCGGGTGGCTAAAAGCGTGATGATGACCGCCCCCAGGGATGGCGCTGCGTTCATCAGGCCAAGGCCGCGGGCGCCGACATGCAGGATGTCGTCGGCGTAAATCGGCAGAAGCGCGATCATGCCGCCGAAAAGCACCGCCAGCAGGTCGAGCGACATGGCCGAGAGGAGCGGCTGGTTTTTCCAGACAAAACGCCAACCCGTGCCGATGCTTTGCAGTAAAGGTTCTTTGGTTTCCGGGACCGGCTGTGGCCTGGGGGTGATGAAAAACGTAAAAATCAGGGACAGCAGAAAACCGGCGGCGATCACGGCATAGGACCCCGTGGCGCCAAGCGCTTCAAAAATAAATCCGATCCCCGCCGGGCCGATCACTGAACAGCTGATAAAGGTGCTGCTGATCCAGGACGCGGCGTTGACGGTAAGGTGTTTGGGGACAACCTGGGCTTCAAAGGCGGTATTGGCCGGATCGGCAAAACCTCGGGCGATACCGGTAAGAAAGATCACGCCGTAGAGCCCGATGAGCGAATGGGCGTTATTTTCCAGCGACAGCCAGGCCAGCGCGCAGGCGCACAAGAAAGAAGCCGCGCGGGTAATGAGCAGAATGCGCCGGCGGTTGAAATGGTCGGCGACGTAACCGCCGATCAGGACCAGAGACAGCGTCGGGATGGCTTCGATCAGTCCCAGCCAGCCCAACGCGAGCGCGCTGTGGGTAAGCCGGTAGATCTGAAATCCGATGACGACCGCGAGCGCCCGGCTGGCCAGCGAGAAAAAGCCGACCGACCCGATAAAAAGCCGGATATCCGGGACCTTGAGCGCTTCGGCGAAATGGGGATGCTGTTGCTGGTTATTCTCCATGGAGAGTTGATTATACGATGAAACATGCCGCTTGCCCAATTTTTGATGGTTAAAAGAATTGCGGGCGCTCTGGCGCAGGCTGTGATATAAAAACAGGATGGCTGATAACATTTTTTCCTGGCGATCATATTCCGGGAAAGATGCCGGGCGTATCCTGTGTTTTGCCCTGGCATATTTCCTGGCCCATTTCCTGTCGTTTTTATTCCCTGATACACAAAAAGTCCTGATGGCGGTCTGGCCCGCGGGCGGGATTGGCCTCTCGGCGCTGCTGCTTAACCCGCGCCGTTTGTGGCCGGCGATTGTGCTGGCGCTTTTTGCGGCCGGCAATGCGGCTAATTTCATTCAACACCGCCCTGTTATTAACAGTTTCGGTTTCATGATTGCCAATATGGCCGAATCGCTGGGGTGTGCATGGGTGATCACTCGTATTTGCGGGAATAATGTGAAGTTTGACCGGGTGATTGAGGTTCTTGCGTTGACGCTGGGGGCGACCGCGGTGAATGCTGCCAGCGCCTGCATCGGTGCCGGCGTGGCCATGTTGACGTCAACGGCGTCGTATGGCCATTTGTGGCTGACCTGGTGGATCGTCGACGGATTGGGGATCCTGATCATGACCCCGCTGGTCGTGACGTGGAGCAGTCTTGATATCTCCGGGCTAATGCGTAACAAGCAATGGACCCGATTGATCGAGGGGGCTTTGTTCATTGTCTGCTGGGGCGTGCTGTCTGGACTGCCTTTTAATAGCGGATTGTTTTTCCGGAATTCTTTTGTGTTTCCGTATATGCTTGTGGCTTTGCTGGCCTGGCCGGCGCTGCGGTTCGGCCAGCGCGGGGTGACACTGGCGATCATGTTGTTGGCGGTCATCGCGATCACGAGTCTGGCGGTGATCTCGGGGCCACTCGTATGGGGCGGCGGCAGCGAGGAGGCGCGGTTGGTATTGACCCAGCTTTATTTGGGGTTTTCCGCGGTCTCGGGGATGCTGCTGGCGGCCAGTTTCGCCGAGAGCCGGCAGGCCCAGCGTAAAATGGCCGAATCGCTGGATTTTCTGGAAACGCGTTTTGGTGCTTACCCTATCGCAATTTTCACATACAAATCATCGGGACAGGTTGTTTCCGTTAATGACGCCGCGGTCAGGCTGGTGGGCGCGACCCGTGAGCAGGTCATGAAGCAGAATTTTCGCGAGTTGGAATCCTGGAAACGTTCGGGGATGCTGGCGGCGGCGGAAAAGGCGCTTGCGACGGGTGAAGAACAGATCTTCGAAGGGCACACGGTCAGCAGTTACGGGCATGATTTCTGGATCTCCTGCCGGTTTGCGTCATTTTTTTATGCCGGGGATCTTCATTTGATGTTGCTCGGGGCCGATGTCAGCGAACGAAAGAAGATCGATGAAAAGATTCGCCTGCTTAACCTGGAACTGGAACAGCGGGTCGAGGAGCGCACCCGGGAAGTGGTGCGGCAGAATGAAAAGTTGCAGGAAATGTTCGCGGAATTGACGCATATGTCGCGGGTGGCGGTGCTGGGGCAGCTGACCGCGGCGCTGGCGCATGAGATCAATCAGCCGCTGGGCACGATTCTCAACCGGGCCTCGTCGGCGAAAATGATCCTGTCCCAGGAAAAGCCCGACACGGCGAAACTTCAGGAGATTCTTTCGAGCATTATTGATGAAGATGAACGCGCGGGGAATGTGATCCGCCGGCTGCGCAGCCTGATCAAAAAAGAATTGCCGGCAACTGAGGCCGTTGATCTGGGGCGGGTTGTCGAGGAGGTGACGGCCTTGGTCCGTAACCGGTCCGTGTTGGAAGAGGCGACCTTGTCGGTCCACCGGAGCCCGGCTTCGATGCTGGTCATGGGGAATCGTGTCCAGCTGCAGCAGGTGCTGTTAAACCTTATCACCAATGCCCTGGAAGCGGTTAATGGCGTGACCGGGTCAAAGATCGTCGTCCGGCTGGAGGCGCGTCCGGCTGGTAAGGCGACGGTTAGCGTCAGCAATTCGGGTCCGGCTATTGAGATGAAAAATGTAGAACAGCTGTTCCAGCCTTTTTATACCACCAAGAAAGAAGGGCTGGGGGTGGGGCTATTTATCTGTCGTTCCATTATTCATGCGCATGGCGGCTTGATATCGGCCAGCAATGACGTTGTTGACGGGGCAACATTCTATTTTACGCTGCCTCTTGTTGAGGAAAATGCTGTATGAGCGCGACCTCGTTGGTTGTTTATATTGTTGATGATGACCGGAATTTCAGGGAAAGCCTCGAGGAGCTGGTGGGCCTGATGGGCTACCGGGCCATCGGGTTTGATACGGCGGAGGCGTTCCTGGAAGATCCGAGGATCCAGCGTCCGGCGTGTTTGCTGCTTGACATGTATTTGCCGGCGCTCGACGGGTTTTGGTTGCAGGACACCCTTAAGGCCAAAGGGATCAGCCTGCCGGTCATTTATATTACCGGCCATGGCGATGTCCCGATGAGTGTTAAGGCGCTCAAAAAAGGGGCGTCGGATTTCCTGCTCAAGCCCTTTCCACCGGAAGATCTGCGCGCCGCGATCATTACGGCGCTCACGCAGGACGCGGCGAACGTGGCACATGAAGCCCGCCAGCACAAGATCATGGCGTGTGTGAAGTCCCTGACACCCCGGGAGTATGAGGTCATGTGCCAGGTTATAACCGGCAAGCTGAACAAGCAGATCGCCGCGACGCTTGGCACTGCCGAGAAAACCATCCGCAAGCACCGCGGCCAGGTGATGAGAAAAATGCGCGTCGCCTCCGTCGCCGACCTGGTGCGCGCCCTCGAAACGGTCGGCATCGCCTCCTGATCCCTCAGGGGGACATTTGTCCCATAGACAGCAGGCAGTATTAACATTTAATATTCTTGTATAATTTGTATATATTGATTTGGTGGTCTGTTGAGGTAAGGGATGTCATTTAAAGTAGATGAGCTGACCCGCAGTCGAACAACCAGGTGCCGGCATGATTCCAAATGCCTGGAGGTCGAGGGTTGCCCGGGGTGTGACGTGACGGAAGCTGTATCCGAGGGGCTTATTTTTGTTAAACCCAGGCCAGCGAATATGGACTGCCCCTACATCCTGTCCTATGCGTCATATTACATTTGCCGTTGCCCAACCCGTTGTGAGATCTATCGGAAATATAAAGAATAAGCGGATTTTGTCAGTGATGAGGGACATGCGTCCGATCGAGAGATGGGTTTCTTTGTGGAAAATAACAATCGATATGCTAAGATGGAATAATTAATAAAACGTTTTAAAGCGATGGAGGGACATGTGATGGCGACGATGAAGAGTAGTGAATTGTTGAATAACCCTGAAGTGATGCGTGAGATCGAGCGGTACAAGTGGATCGAGAGCGAGAAGCAGTGCCGGGACATCGGGGCTGCGAACGCGGCTACGGAATGGCTGAACAAGTATTCCGAGCAATGGCTTAAATTAAATCAACCTGCGATGAAGCCGGTGAGAAAGAGCGCCAAGCGCGTTTAGTTTAATAAATTCCGTTTACGAATGATTGATTTTTATAGGTCATAAAACCTCTTATCGCCGGCGCGGCTGTAAGGGGTTTTTTGTTGGGTGATTTTGTGATAAGGTATGAGATCAGAAATTGGAAAGCCGGGAGCATGGCATGACGTCGCATTATCTGGAGTTATCTAAAAGAATTACCTGGGCCTTTGTGCTGTTGGGGCTGGTCATTGCCCTGGCGGGCGGCGTGTGCCTGCATTATCTCGAGGGAGTCCGAGTTTATCAGCTTCAGTACGAGGGGGAATGGCAGGAATACCGGCGCATGGTGCTGGCTGAGGATGTGCTTAAGGGTGTCGCGATGGATATCAGCGCCTGGCAGGCGGGGATGCTGCCGGTGGAGCAGTTGAAAGCAAAAGCCGGTGAGATGACGCGCGCCCTTTCGTCGTGGGCTAAAGACGAGCAGGAAGAGAAGAAGCGGCCCGAGCTTGTAGTCTATGAGAAAGAGGAAGCCCTCCTGTTGCTGCCCGCGCGGCAGGCCTTTGGCGAGTTGACGACGGCTATTGCCGCGCTCCAGCCGGTGCCTACGGCGACGGCCGCGACATCCCTGATCCGGGCGATCGACCAGCTGCAAACAGCGAGCCGTCGGCTGCAGCAATTCTATTTCGGGAATATCAGCCGTTCTTTGGCCGATGCTCTAAAGGCCCGGCATAAGGCGCAGAATGGCAGTGTTTATTTTATTTTGACCGTCATTTTTCTGGTCCTGGCGATCAGCGGGTATAGTGTCCGGGTATTGCGCCGGCAGGCCAAGCAGTTAATGGAACAGGAACGCCAGATGGCGCTGGTGGCGCTGGTCCAGCACCTGGCGCACGAGATCCGCAATCCGCTGGGGATCGTCAAAAGCGCGGCCAGTGTGATCGCCCGGCGGTCTACCGGCGATGTGGTGATGCTGGCGGATGATATTACATCCGAGGTCGAGCGGGTGGACGGATTATTAACGGATTTGCTGCATATTCACCGCGGCGAGCAGCACAAGCCGAAAGTCCCGACTGATATGTCGGCGCTGGTGCGGCGGGTAGCCGATCTGTTTGCATCGAAACTTGCCGCGGCGGGGCTTATGCTTGAGATCGACGATCAGGCGCCGGGCTCTTTGGTGACCTGCCATTCCGATGCCGTCAAGCAGGTGGTGATGAACGTGCTGCTCAATGCGATCGAGGCGTCGATGGCGAAGGAAACCATCAGGATCACGCTGACCTCGTCGCCCGGCGAATATATAATTCAGATCAGAGATTACGGGGTCGGGCTTAAGGCTGAACAGAAACAAAAGATCTGGGACCTGATGTATACGACCAAGCCCTACGGCTTCGGGATCGGGTTGACCGTCGTAAAACGGATCGTCGAAGACCACGGCGGGCGCATCGGGGTTTCCAATCCCCCGCCCCGGGGCACGGCGTTTACCATTTATTTTCCAACGAGGGATTGATATGCCGCTTATGCTGATTGTTGACGATGAACCCCGGTTGCTGCGCGTGTTGCGCATGGGGTTGCCGGAGCATGGGTTTACTGTCCTGACCGCGGCGAACGGGCAGGAAGCGCTGAAGGTTCTTTTCGACCAGCCGGTCGATATTGTGGTAACCGATATCCGTATGCCGGTGATGGACGGGGTGGAGCTGATCTACGAGATGGAACGCTTGGGGATCCGCCTGCCGGTGGTGGTGACGACCGCCCATGCGGAAGTGGATACCGCGGTTAAAACCCTCAAGCACGGGGCGTGCGATTATATTCGCAAGCCTTTTAGCGTTGATGAACTGGTGCAGTCCGCCCGGAACGCTATGCAGCGGGTGCCTGCCGAGCCGGCTGCGGCCGCCGTTGATTTCGACCTGCAGTCCCAGGTGGACACCAAGGAAAAAGAAGCCATTCAAAAAGCCCTCCATGCCGCCCAGGGCGTCAAAGCCGAAGCCGCAAGGCTGCTTGGCATTTCGGAACGCAATCTCTGGTACAAGATCAAGAAATACGGGCTCTAGCCGTGCTTCCGAGCTGGTTTTAAGAGGCACTGGAGATAAAATGCGCTATTTAGTTGCAGCTCTGCTGCTTGACCGGCAACGAAAAGATCTATCTGTTCGCGATGATTTTCGCCGTTTCCTTCGGTTTACGTAAAAACGTAAAGCGCACATCGCTCTCGCCTTAAGTTGAACGAGGGCGAGCCGATGATGCGAACGTTTTTACGTAAACCTTCGGAAACTCTTGCCGAAAATCATCTGATTGCTCACAGATAGATCTTTTCGTTGCCTACGCTACAGAGCTGCTTGCGTCCCTGCAAGATCTTGCGCGGGTTTGTTGGTCCGGTGCAATATCCTTCCTTGTTTTTATCTATGAGAGCACTTCTGCCATTGGTTAAGATCATCCTGCCCTGCATAATTGAAGCACAGGAGGAGCGCCGATGAACAACAATATTTTGATCGCCGGGGTTGGAGGAGTGCTGGGCCGGGAGCTGGTGGATGCGTTTATCCAGAAAGGGATCCGTCCGTTTTCCTTTCAATATTTCGCGCTGGGCAAAATGCTGGTATTCTTTTCGGTCACCCGTATCCCGACAGAAAGCCGCGGCAAGACGGATCTGGGACGGTATTTACAGCGATATTACGCCAGGAAGGGGTGAGCGATGCCGATGATCGATATTGCCCGTGTTTTCGCGACCAATAAGGTGTTGCACTCTTCGTTTGCCGAGTGCCGTCATTGTTTGAAAGATGTGGAAACGGCCGGGCAGTCGATCGTGCTCTCGCCGGCGTTGACGCCTAAGGAATTTGTGATCAGCGCATCTGCTTTCCCCGCATCGATGTATCTGCCCCAGCGGAATTTCTTCTCCGCGGTCTTTCAGGCGATCTATTTCTTTCTTAAGATCCCGCCGGAGCGGCGCATCCTTTACGGGCGGATCAATTATCTGTTCCGGATCTGGGTAACCTCGGCGGATAATTTGCTGGATAATGAGGACAAAGTGTCTTTTGCCATCAATATGCCTGTCGACTCCCGGGTCATGCGTCAAGTGGTGGTGATCATGGCCGCCGACCGGATCATGGCGCGTTTTTTAGATGAGGCGGTGGCAAATGGAGTCATTAGCCCCGAGGGTGCCTGCTCGATCTCCGACGGTACGCTGCAGGTCCTCCTGCCGAGTGCCGCTGAGGAAGCCTCCGAGGAGAAGGGGATTATTAAACGCCCCGACCCGGCCTATGTTCTAAACACGATCCATCATCTTAAGACCGGCCTGTTGTTTCACCTGCCGTTATTTGGCCCGGAGCGCATTGAGACTAATTTAGATCATCGTTTGCTGACGGCCTGCCGTGAAGGGCTGGGCAATTTTGGTTTAGGGTGTCAGTTGCTCGATGACATGAAGGATATGGCCCGCGACCATATTGACCAGCGTCATAATTATACGCTGTCGCTGTTGGCACATGAATATCCTTCGGCGGTGCGGCGCCTGCAGGGGATGGAGAAGAAAATTTCTGTTGAGCAGTCGATCTATGCCGAGTTTGCCGGGGAACTGACGCCGGTGGCGCGCATGGCGTATCGTTACATGATCGACGGTCTGGGCAAACTTAATGACTGCGGCCTGGGGTTAACGCCGGCGCTGTCCCGCGCGGTGGCGCTGTGGATGTTCAAGGCTTTGGATGTGGACGATGCCCGGAGCTGGCTGTCATGATCGGATCCCCCTTGACCCGCGGCCGTACGCTGGACCATGTGGCAGGCGTCTATGACGCCTTAAGCCCGTTGATGTTGTTCGGCCAGGAGCGCGCGATGTCCCGGCCCTGCTTCAAATTTCTGGAAGATCAGCGCATCCGCTCGGTGTTGGATATCGGCTGCGGCACAGGAACGCTGACGATCGAGATAGGTCATCTGTTGGCCGCACGCAGCGGCCGGGTGAGCGGGGTGGACGCGGCGCCCAAAATGATCGATGCCGCGGCGGTTAAGGCCCGCGGTTTATCCAATGTGTATTTCGACGTGGCCGCGGCCGAGGCCCTGCCGTACGCGGATGCCAGTTTCGACCATGCGCTCTCAACGTTCTTTTTTCATCATATTGATTTTGAACTGAA
>PEAR01000100.1:0-4915 GCA_002753745.1 Candidatus Omnitrophota bacterium
CTCAGCACGTCGGGCGCCGGACTGTTTGACATTGAACGCCCGCGCACTAGTGGTATCCACCGTCAAGGTGTTGGCCCTGGCCTCTCCCAGGCATACATCGCCAACCTCCTCCCTCCCCGGGAGGGGGGCGGTTCAATTATTATTTGACGAATAGTCAAAGTGTGATATGCTTAAACCCGTCCATCCCCTATGGAAATTCGTCAAAATCTTCCTGCCCGGTCCGAATCAACGGAAAGGATAAAGGAGAGTTTCCATGCGCAGAACAACCTCATTATCAACCGGCTGTGTCTACCATCTCTACACCAAAAGCATCTATGATTACGTGATTTTCCCCACCCCCAGGGAATATGAAAGGATGCGCGGGCTATTTCTTTTTAACATGTACCAGCGCGGGGAGCAGAAGTTTTCCGACCTGGTCGATTCACATACCGCGAAAACCAAAGGTCTCATGACCGCCATGTACAAGTATTCGCAAGGTGTGAAATATATCGATATCTATGCCTGGTGCCTGATGCCGACGCATATTCACCTGATCGCGCGCCAGATAACCGAGAACGGCATTTACCTGTTCATGTCGAAAACATTGAACAGCTACTCACAATATTTTAATAAACTTCACAATCGAAAAGGCCCCCTGTGGCAGGAACGTTTTAACGCAAGACTACTAATCGATAAGAACCATATGGAGGAGAAGATCAACTACGTTCATCAAAATCCCGTCAAAGACCTGAAGCTCCTAAAACCGGAAATGTGGACCTATTCTTCCTGTCGTGAAATCCAGGGCCATCCCACAGAATTGAAAATCACTACGACCCCATCCCCGGAAATATGGACGCCAAAAAAATTTGATGATACATCAAAAATAGTTTGAACCACCCCCCTCCCGGGGAGGGGGGTGGTTGTTCTTTGCATTATTTGATCCGGTCGGACGTGACCGTGGGCGTGCTGCCGCTGAAATTAAAGGTCAGCTTTTCACCGCTGCGGCTGCTGACACTAAGCGTCTTGGAACCGTTGGCCAGGCCGCTTTCCGTTACCACGGCACCGGTCACATTGTCCTTACTGACGGTCAACGCCAGATTGATCTTGCCGCCCGCCTCATTGGCATTGAGCGACAAATTCACGCCGCCATCCGGATGGACTTTGGTGATATTGAACTTGTAATGGTCCACAGCCTTGTAGCCGGTCGTATAATAGATGACCAGTTCGATCTCTTCACCCGAAACCGTCGGCAACCGATAGGGCACCCCGATCACCCCCTGCTGGGCCCAAACCTGCCCCGCCACCATCATGAATAACACTAACCCTGCCAACAACTTTTGTGCCTTCTTCATACCACTTCCTCCTTGTTTTAGATGTTGACAATTTCTTAATTGTCAATTATAGTTTGATTATAAATCAATTAGTGCCCCTGTAGCATAATGGATAATGTACCTCCCCAACGAAGAGGGCAATGCCAGTTCAAATCTGGCCATGGGCACTGATATATCTTGAGAAGAGCCCGGGGAGACTTCTCAAGATCGATTTTTTCTTGTATTCATCAAAAAAATATTTTATAATTCAAATACCTCTTCGTTGGGGAAGGTGCTTTATCCATTATCTCTGCCGCTGATCTAAAAAATCAGCGGCTTTTCATTTAATTACTGAAAATCATACCCCGCCGTACCGTAATAATTTGTGCCGTCGTAATAAAAGGTCGTGACGTCGATGCCGCCTGTCGTCAACGCAGGATGGTTGCCGCCCGGCCACTTGATCGCGCCCCCGACCGTCGCCCAGGTCACCAGTTCGCTGCCGCTGTGGTTGATCTTGAGTAACAAATTATTCATGCCCGGCGGCGGATGGAACGTGACCGTGCACGGCACGGCAACACCCGTCAACAGGCTTTGCTTGTTGCCCTTGCTCCAGTCAACCGCCGCCGTGCCGCCCGTGCAGTCGTTAAGCACCTCAGACTGAAACGCGATCGCATTGTTCACGATCACCGCATTGGTCGACCCCGCGGCCGTGCCCCCCACATACACGCTTGCATCCACCTCGACATTGCCTTTAACGAACAAATCCGAATTCGTCGTCGAGAAATTCGTTGTCGCGGCGCCGATGGTCACATCACCGGTCACTGTCACACTGCCGGCGACCTCCAGAACCTGGCGAGGCGCGGTCGTATTGATCCCGACATTTCCGGCAGAAGTGATCCTGACGACCTCGGTCATCGTCCCCGAACGGTTCGTGGCCAGCTGCATGTATCCCGCCTGAGTTCCGATCGTCGCATCGTCCTTGCGCGCGGCGACCACACCGAAGATTCGCGGAGCCGCCGTGTTGATCTGTCCTCCCAGCCCCAGGCTGCCGCCAAGATCAGCGCCGACAACGTCGTTGGTCAGGATAGCCTGGTTCACATAAGAAACGCCGTTATGCAGGGTCTGGTTCGGCGCCATCACGGCCAGGGTTGTCCCCGGCAGAACCGTTCCGATCCCCACATTGCCGTTCTGGTCGATGACCATGGAATTGGACCCCTTGACCGTAAAGGCAATCGGATTTGCCGCGCCGGCCGTAAGCGCAATGCTGTCGCTCGCCGTGTCCTGGATGATGGTATTCGACGTGCTGCCCACATAAGCAATGACCGACGCAGCCGTCGGCAGCTGCACGGCGGAGGCGCTCGCATTGAGGTTATTTGTGATCGCATTAACAAAGGTGCTGCCAGACGAGAACGCAAATGAATTAACCGTAGCCTCACCGGTCACCGTCAACGAACCGGTCATCATCAAACCGGTTACCGTCTCATTGCCACTGATCAAAACCGATCCGCCAAATGTGGTATCCCCCGTAAAGTTCATGGTGCCCAAAACAGTGATGCGATCCGAGAACAGATCCCCCAGATAAACACTGCCGTCGACTTCCAGCGTATCCTGCACATACAAACTGCCCGGACCGGTAGCAAACTCCCGGCCGGCCGGCGAACCAACGCTCAGGATCCCGGCTATGGTAGTATCTCCCGTCACGGTCAGCCCGCCAGAAACTTCAAATCTCGTCCGCGGCGCGATCGTGCCAACACCGACATAACCGTTGGTCAGCAAAGCCAGATTCGGCGTTGCTGCTGTTGTCGCGGCCAGGCCTGCTCCCAAAAACAATCCGTGACCTGTCCCTGAATTAATATAACTCAGGGTGCCGTCGTCGCCGACATAAACCTTATTGTTGACCCCGTTAAACTGGTTAATAACCCAGTTATCGCCCGTGTTACTGGCCGTACCCGGCAGATTAAACCCGACCGTACGCGTTGTTGACGTCCCGGAAGCGGCAATTTCTCCCTGCAGAGACAGATCCGAACCATAAAGGCCGATCGGAAACGTTCTGCCGGCAACATCCAGCAAATGCGCCGGTTGTGTTGTCCCTATCCCCAGATTGCCGTTCTGGTCGATAACCATGGATACCCCGTCGGTCACCTTAAACACGATCCGCGGATTGGCGGTGCTCGAGACCGACACGCTGGTCATGGTGGGATTGGTATCGCGGATGAGCGTACTGGAACCCACACTGACGTAGTGGTACACCGCAAGCGCCGTCGGCACCTGCAGGTCGGTTGACGAGGAGGTCGGCGCAGACGCGGTGATCTCGTTCACCGTATTCCCCGTCGAAAGCATGAGGGCATTGCCATACAGCGTGCCATCCGCTTCGACATTTCCTTTAACGAAGACATCCGGATTGGCCGAGCCGTAAAGCTGGGCCGCCAGGCCCACCGTGACATCCCCCGACGTGGTCAACGACCCCGTCGAAATCAAACCGGTTACCGTTTCGTTCCCGCTGATCAGGACCGATCCGCCAAACGTGGTGTCCCCCGTAAAATTCATGGTGCCCAGAACCGTGATCCGGTCCGAGGTCAGATCGCCCAAATACACACTGCCGTCGACTTCCAGGGTATCCTGCACATACAGACTACCCGGACCGGTAGCAAACCCCCGGCCGGCCGGCGAGCCTACCGTCAGAATCCCGGCTACCGTCGTATCACCGGTAACGGTAAGGCCGCCCGTCACTTCCATCTTCGCCCGCGGCGCGGCCGTATTAATCCCAACGCTGCCGGAACTTGTAATCCTCAAACGCTCAACGGGGGTCACTGACCCCGAAGGAGTCGTCGCAAATCGGATGTTACCTGGCGCGCTGGCAGAAGAGATATCCCCCTCAGTCCCGAACTTTACCGATGACGGCAAACGATAATTGCCGGCTTCATCCATCCCCCAAGGCGTAATTTCAACAATATCCACAGATCCTAACAGCTGCGTAGGACTGTCAACGCTTCCTCCGGCTCTATATCCCTGAAAATACCCAACCGACGATGTTGAAACCACTGAAACCGAGCCATAACCGCTGCCAGCCCCGATGCTAACCTTGCTTGAATGGTCTGTATTAAAAACCCGAACCTGAGGATCTGCCTGTCCTTGAACAACAAAATTTGTATTGGGATTCGTCGTGCCGATGCCCACATTGCCGTTCTGATCGAGCACCATGGAGGTGGAACCTTTAATGCCAAAGGTCATGGGCAGGGTCGATCCTGCGGTCAAGGCGATACTATCATTGGCCGTATCATGAATGATCGTGTTCGAACTACTGCCCACATAGTTGATGACCGCCAGGGCCGTTGGCAGCTGCAGCGCCGTGGCGCTAAGAACCAGGTTATTTGAGATCGCATTGACCGCCGTACTGCCCGAAGAAAATGAAAAAGAATTCACCGTAGCTTCGCCGGTAACAGTCAAGGAGCCTGTCGTGGTTAACCCGGTGACAGCCGCGTTACCGTTCAGCGTTGTATCCGCCGTCACCGTCAGACCGCTGCCGATCGTCATTAATCCCGTCACCTGGGCATTGCCAACCAGGGTTGTATCTCCGCTGACCGTCAAGCCATTGCTGATCGTCGTCCGACCCGTGACCGATGTTG
>PEAR01000100.1:5386-9273 GCA_002753745.1 Candidatus Omnitrophota bacterium
TGGTCCCAATACCAAAACTGTAACCATTGGTAATTCCCATATTACCGTTAAGCGTCGTATCACCCGTCACTGAAAGCCGGTTGCCTATATTCATTGCCCCGCTCACCACCGAACTTCCCGAGACCGACAAATTCTTCGCAACCGCCGCGTTACCGTTCAGCGTTGTATCCGCTGTCACCGTCAGACCGCTGCCGATCGTCATCAAACCCGTTACCTGCGCGTTGCCAACCAGCGTGGTATCCGCCGTCACCGTCAACCCGTTCGTCACCGTCATCCGGCCATTGACCAGCACTGACGCCACATCCATCGTCCCTGAGGTGGACAAATTATTCCCGTTAAAACTAATATTGTTCCCGCTATCCGAAACCGACCCGGACCCGATTGTCAGATTGCCGGCTTTCACCGTTCCGCCCGCGGTCACATTACTCCCCACCACAAGATCATGGACGGCTTTCACTTTTTGCCCGCTGGTATTAACTTCCAACTCATTGACTCCGGTAGTGCTATTCCTGACCAAAAGAGCAATAGTACTGTCCGCCGATATCGTCATTGAACCGGAATAACTGGTAGCACCCTCCAGGATCAACTGGCCCATAACGATCAGATTTCGCATCGTCGAATCACCCAGATACACATCCCCGTCAACCTCGAGATTATTCTGAATATAAACATCCCCGGAATTGACCGCATAGCTCAACCCCCTGGTTCCAGCTCTGCCACTTGGATCATAAGAAACACCATCCCAAAACCGCGCCCCGCCGCGAACATCCAGGCTTGTCGACGGCGAGATCGTCCCGATCCCCAAATTGCCATTCTCATCGAGCGTCATCTTCTCCGACGTTCCACCGGCAGCAAAATGGATCCGAGTATCACTTAACGAGATCCCCGCATTGCCCGCGCCGCTGAGCAAATTCAAATAGCCGCTCGTCACTCTCGGCCGCAGATCATTATTGCTGCCGAACATCGACCCTGCCGTCGTCCCCACCCGGAACTCCGAATCCGCCGCCACAGTGCCGCTGACATCAACCTGAAAAGTCGGCGTCAACCGGTTGGCACCCACCCCGATCTTGCCCTGGGACGTAATCTTAACCTGATCGACAGATACGCTGTTCTGGATCGCAAATGAACTGGTGCCGTCGGTCGAATCAAGCACCGCCTGAATGTCCGAGCTGGCTGCAAAAACTGAAGAAGGGAAACTTGTTCCGATGAGTAATGCGGGAAATAAAAATAAAAAAGAAATAAGTAATACGCGCAAGGCGCGCGTAATAAATAAATCTTTATATAATAACCATCGGGCCATTTGAAGGTCCAACCTCTATTTGTTGGGATCGATGTTCTAATCCTATCAAACAGGTTGTGAGCTTCAATCAAATATTAAAAAATATTTATATCTTTCCCTGCTCAATAAGGGAGGTGAGGAATTCCTTGGTAAGAAGCACGGCATTGGCACTGGAACCGCCGTGTTCCAGAAAGACGCAATAAGCGATAACTCTTTTATCTGTACGAGTTACACCCGCAAACCAGGCATGGTCTTCCTTACCCGGACCGGTCTGAGCGGTACCGGTCTTTCCATACGTTACCGTGCCCGGAATAGCCGCCAGCGCATGCGCAGTTCCGGTATCCAGCGCCACTACCTGGTCAAGCCCCGCATGAACCGCATCCCAGACATCTTTTCGAAACGAAAAATGAACCGGCTGCCGTTTGAAAGGCTCATCAAGGCCCGATAATACCAGGTGCGGCCAGGGCAAGATGCCGCCATTTTCAAATCCGGCCATTAAGCGCGCCACCTGGATCGGGGTAGCCTGCACATACCCCTGCCCGATCGCCATGTTTACGGTGTCTCCTTTGTACCAGCGCGGCATGTTCAAACCCGGCAGGTTCCCTTTTGACTCATAAGGAAGATCGATCCCGGTCCGCTCTCCCAACCCAAAATAACGGGCGTATTTCGCCATCACGGGGCTGCCCAACAAAAGTCCGATATTGAAAAAATACTCATTCGCCGAATGCGCCAGGGCCATGGTCAAGTCCTGCGTGCCCCAGGAATGCGGAAACTTGTACGTGCGGTCCCCCATCTGGAAAAAACCAGGACAATCAAAGGTCGTCGCAGGCACAATCTTTTTCTCTTCCAGCCCCGCCATCGCAACCGGAATCTTGAACACCGAGCCCGGCGGGAACGCCCCCGACACTGCCCGGTTCAATAAAGGAGACAACGTACTCTGCAAATATTCCGCCACCCGGTCGCGCTGATCATGGTCAAGAAACGCGTTGGGGTCGTAGCCCGGGGAACTCACCAATGTCAGCACCTCGCCATTGGAGGGATCAAGCACTACCACCGCGCCCCGCCGACCGGCGAGCGCTTGATAGGCCGCCTGCTGCATATCCTCATCAACGGTCAGCATCAGACTGCGGCCGTCGGAAGGTTCGCGCACGCTCAGCAGCTGTGTCTGCTGCCCGCGGCTGTTGACCTCGATCTGCCGGCCGCCGGGATTGCCGCGCAAAAGATCATCATAATATTGCTCGATTCCCGAATACCCCACAAACTCCTCGGCGGTGTATCCATATTCGGCGATCTCTTTAACCTTGAACGGATCAGCCTTGCCCACATAGCCCACCAGATGCGCGCTATACTCGGCCCCGGGATAACGCCGGGAATATTTCTCCAGGACCATCAGCCCCGGAAAACGAAACGCATTCTCCTCAACCCTGATCGCCTGGGACCGTGTCAGGCTTTCTGCCAGCGAGACAGGCGTAAACGGCGTGGTCTTGTTCTTGTAAAAACGTTTCTCGATCGCTTTTTCGTCGACACCGACAACATCGGCCATGAAGGCAAAAAGCGCCCGCTTGTCGCGCATATCCTGGGGAACAACCACCGCGTGGTACGCCTTGACATTATCGGCGAGAATAACGCCGTTACGGTCGTACACGCGCCCGCGCGCGCCTTCGATCGGCACCACCCGGATCGAGTTCGATTCGCTCAAATGCGCAAAATACCCGCCGCGGATCACCTGCAGATAAAACAGGTCCACAGCAATAAAAAGCATCAGGCAAATGATGATATTACGAATAACATTTAAACGCATAAAATTTCGGGCCGGCAAATGATTATCGATGCGTGTACGGGCGGTCCCCCGTGGCCGCCCTCATTTAATTTTATCGGGCCGGCACGGGGGCCGGCCCCTACATGCGTCGAAAAATGCGCCATCAAAATTTTAATTTCTGCGCGAGGGCTTTCAGGCGGTCGAACACGAACACCGATACCACCGCCGTTGCCGCCACCTCCGGCAGCCAGATGCCCCGCCAAACGTCGAGCCAGCTGACTTCTTCAAAGGTCATCTTGTGCAAAAATCCCATGATCACCGTATGTGCCGTCACCACGCACAACACCATCCATATTCGGGAAATATTCGACCCGCGTTCATAACAATACCGGCGCACCGCGAGCGACAAGTAAGCGCAAGCCACATACACAAAAATGTTTGTGCCGAACGGCATGGTGCTGAAACAATCCTTAAACGCCCCCGCCCACAAAGCCGCCCAGATACTGAAACGGATCCCGGAATACAAATTAAAAAAGATCACCACCAGCAGCAACACATGCGGATCCCCCCAGCGGCCGAATAAATTATACAAGGTGAATTCGAGGAGAAGGGCGAGATAGCAGATGACGGGGATCAGGATAATTTGACGCATAATATAATTTATCGGGCCGGCACGGGGGCCGGGCCCTACACGCACTTGCACGCCTTTATTTAATTATCAGCACTTCTTCCACCTTGCTCAATTCAACGGCCGGCGACACCTGCGCGCGCGGCGGAGTGCCTTTCTCGCCGGGGAAGACTTCGCTGACCGTGCCCACGCGCAACCCCTCCGGGAACACCGAACTGAGC
>PEAR01000101.1 GCA_002753745.1 Candidatus Omnitrophota bacterium
TAATACTGCGCCACATGCCGGCCCTCATACCCCTTTAACGGGATCTTATGCGTCAGCCAGCGGCCGCGGCCTTTATAATCATACCCGATCCGGCAGGGTATTCCCGCCCACGCCAGGGCCAGCCCCAGCGGGGAACCCAGCGAACAGTCAATGGCCGTATCAAATCCCTGCTGACGCAGGCCGCTGACGAAATCCGACCATTGACGCAAGAACGCCAGCGGCGAACGCCGATAGACCGCCACGAACTCATCGCGCTCATAACTGAAGATCTCCTCCAGCCGGGGATCATTCTTCAAAAACGGCAGCGTCCGGGCATTACCGATAAAACTGATCGAAAGGTCCGCTCGCCAGGCCTTCAGCGCCGCGATCATGGGCGTCGTGAATAAAACATCGCCGATGCCGAACGGGTTAACGATCAGGATCTTTTTCATAGGCTCATTTAACCAGCGACGTGTACACATCCAGTGTCTGCCGGGCCGTGCCTTCCCAGCTGAATTCCTTCACGCGCGTCACCCCTTTTTCCACATAAAGGTCATGTTCAACCTGATTTTCCAGCAGTCGCTGCAGCGCGGCGGTCAATCCCTGAACATCATACGGGTCGATCATGATCGCCGCTTCACCCGCGATCTCGGCGAACGCGCCGCTGCCGGAAGCGATCACCGGAACACCGGCGGCAAACGACTCGGTCATGGCGAAAGAAATGCCGGAATACATCGACGACACGATCGCCGCGCGCGCATTGCGCAGGAACGCGTAAAAAACCTTGTCGGGAATAAACCCGGTCAGGATCACCTTGTCTTTGATCCCAAGGATCTCCATCTTGCGCATGGCACGGGCATGCGCGCCTTCATAATTCACACTGCCGGTCACGACCAGCTTCACGTCGGACTTGCTTTCCCGCAAATATTGCGCAAACCCCTCCAGCACAAAATTGATATTATGCCTCCGGTCGCTGAGGCCGGAAGCGTTCACCACAAAATCCTTGCCCAGCAGGCCGTAACGCTCAATGACCGCGTCGGCCTCCTGGTTCGTCAATGAAAAAAGGTCCCCCGACCCGGCTCCGGGCAGCGTGACCGCGATGGTGTCCGGCGATACCCGGCACAGGCGCATCAGGTCTTTCTTTGTCGTTTCCGACAGGGCGATCGTCCGCGTCGCCAGCCGGCTCCACGCCAGATGACCCAACTGATAACGCCGCTTTTCCCACCAGCCGGCAAAAGAGCCGGACATGATCCAGTCGCCCATCCCCATGACAGTAACCACCGTCGGACAACCCGGGCGGTACAACGGCGTGCCGTCCTGGTAGGGAAAATGGAAGACATCAATCTTATATTCTTTAAGCAAGCCCGGAATGTATTTGGCCGGCCACGCCTTGCGCGCTTCCCGCGGCAGGTCCAGCGTCACGCGCTTGACCTGGGGAAAATGCACATCATGGTCGTAATCAACGCACACTTTGTCCGCCGAGAACAGGAAAATCTCCAGCCGCGGATTGAACGCCACCAGCGCGCGCACCAGCTGCGATACATAATACGCCCCCGCGCTTTTCTCCTTCGTCAACACATTCGCGTCAAAGCCGATTCGCATGCCAAACCCCTTTCAACACTCTGATTTAAACCCAGATATTGCAATAAGCGTTCGAATACCGACGATACCAATTGCACCAAATAATGCTAACGCAAACCAGCCTGTCTTCCATAATGTCCATCTTCGGGAAATGACAGGGGTTCAACCCGGATTTCCTCTTTCTATTGAAAAATCCGGGTTAAACAATCTCCCCGCGCCATAAGCGCGACAAAAAATCCCGCCAGGGGATGACCTGAATGCCCCCGCTGGTCACCCGCAGCTCCCGTTCATTGCTGACCACCAGAGCCTTCGACGGCTGATACTCCTCCATGAACGCCTTCAAGCCCGATAATTCAGTTTTATCCACTCTTGAGGCGCCTTTAACTTCGATCGCTACCCGACCATCATCCAGGATAAAATCCACTTCCAGGCCGGTCTTGGTTCTCCAGTAATTGATCGAAAAATCGCGCTCCCGATAACTTCGATAGGCCGTCAATTCCATAAAGATAAAATTTTCCAAAGCCCTGCCGAAGAACTCTCCCCGCGCCTCAAGAACAGGGTGCTTCGCGATAGCGGCCGCAACGCCGACATCAAAGAAATAAAATTTCGGCGCTTTAAGAATAACATCGCGGCTCTGACGTTTTTTATACGGCTCAACAAAAGACCCCAGCAGCATATCAGCCAGGATCTGATAATATTCTTTAACCGTTTTCGAATCCACCCCGCAATCCCGGGAAACATTGGAATAATTGACCATCTCGCCAAGCGAATACGCCATCGCGTCGAAAAACCGCAAAAACGCCGGGATATTGCGGACAATCCCTTCTTCAAAAACCTCTTCTTTCAAGTAATCCTGAACATAGGCCTTGATTGATCTTGCAGCATTCTCTTGTAAATAATGCGCCGGCAAAAGGCCATGGCTCAATGTTCTTAGCAGATCAATATGCTCCAACTCCGATGAAACCAAAGGGAACAATTCAAAACGCCACGCACGACCGCCCAAAAGATTCGCCTGGCCGCGCTTTAGCTTTCGAGCGCTGGATCCGCACAAAATAAACCGCAAGCCCTTGTTCCCGATCATCCAATGGACTTCATCGAGAATCTCGGGAACCTTTTGCACTTCATCAAGAATAATCGGATGCTTTAGAACAGCAGCGTCTTGAGCCAAAATCTTTTCGCGTAATAATGAAGGATTTTTTACGACCTCAAGATACACATCTTTCCGAAGAAAATCATAGACCAGGCTATGCGGAAACGCCTGCCTTAAGAATGTCGACTTCCCCGTCTTGCGCGGCCCCCATAGAAAAGCCGACTGCCGCTGCGGCAGGTCAATCTTGAGCGTACGAACGACATCTTTCATGTGCGAATAACCTCCAAATTAGTATTACTAATTCGGAATATACTACAAAAAAGTTAGCCCGTCAACCTGGCATCGCATTTACGTGTTTGCCTTCGCTGGCGCCGCCCTTTCAATGAGCGCTTTAACCCCGTTTAACATCGCTTGAGTAGAGAATTTCTCCTGCACAACCTTGCGGGCAGCCGCGGCCATCCGCACACGCAGCGCTGCATCCCGGTGAAGAGAGATCACGGCAGCGGCCAGCGCAGCAATATCATCATGAGGTCGCAAATACCCGGTCCGGCCATCCTCAATGATCTCCCTCGGGCCGATGGCCAGGCTCGAAACCGGCACGACCCCGCAGGCCATCGCCTCAATGATCACCCGGCCCAGGGCCTCAAAATGTGTTGGAAACAAAAAGACGTCAAACGCGGGCATGACGTCCTCAATGCGGCCGACAAATCCGAGCCAGCGCACCCGGTCCTGCAAACCATCCCCGGCCAGCCGGGCGTTCAACTGTTGTAATATTTCCTCTTCACCGGCTTTCGGACTCCCGGCGATAAGGAAGCGTGCCTGCGGAACCTGCGCCGCGATCAGGCGAGCCGCGTTAATAAATTCATAGATCCCCTTTTTGCGGATGATCGTTCCCGTAAAGCCGACAATAAACTGTTCCTCCGAAAGCCCCAGCGCGGCACGCGCCGGCAAACGGCCGTCAGGCGAGAACTGCGCCGTGTCAATGCCGTGATAAATAACGTTTACCCGCGGATTAAACGGCCGCACCAGGTCGGCGATCCCCACAGAACAGGCCGCCGCCGCATCCGCCTGCCCAAACGCATATTTATCACCCTGCGGCGGATCAAAAACATCCTGGATATACGCAGCAACCCGGCAACCCAGCCGGCGGGCCAGGCGCACCGCCAGATTATTCGTATAGCCGCCGTTGGCAAAAATGACCTGCGGCTCAAATAAATGAAGCGCACGCCCCAGACACGCCAGCCGCCAACATTGCCCCGGCCAATCCCTGAGTTTTCTGCTCCAGTTCGTCGGGGAGATAAAAACCAAAACCCCCTGCCGGCGCAATGCGGCCGCCAGCTCGCCTTCCGCCGGACAAACGCAGGCCATGTCCATGTCCGGCGCCAGCCCTTTGATAACGTCCATCAAAAAAAGCTCGCCGCCCGCCTTTACCCCTGCTTCCGCGCTTACGAACAACACCCGCATATCAGGCCCCTGACGCCAAGCGTCGCGCTTTGGCACGCCTTTTGACTTTCAGCATCTTCCACTGCCAGCGCAAACGGTCTTTTAAAGGAATATTTACCGGTACATCCTTGTTCTTAAAAACAAGCAGCAGCCCCCGGTCCGTACGTTCCTGCGCGATGGTCTTTTCCCGAAAATGGCAATAAAACAAACCATGCGCCTTGATAACCCGCTCGACCTTACGCAAATTCGGGAAGATGCTGTTATTGGTATCATGAAAGAAAATAACCGCGTCTTTGGCCGCGACCCTGAAGATATGGTCGAGAAAATAATAGGCGTTCACATGGTCTCCGTCAGAGACGATCAGGTCGAAGGCCTTCGACGGGCATTTCTTTAAAAACGCATACTCATCCTCGCGAACGAATTCTACGCGTCCCAGCGAATGCAGCTTTTCGATCTGCGGCGGCACCGCGCCTTTCCAGTCATGCAGATTATCCACGCACGTCAACCGGCCTGCCGCATTGAGATGCAGCGCCTTGGCGATCAATCCGCTCACAAAACCGGATCCGACCCCGAACTCGGCCACGCGCTGCGGCTTCCGGGAAAGGATCATGCCCGCGATCAGAACATCGTGCGCCAGATCGATCGCGACCGGGTCCGCGTCGGGATACATCGTAAAATGATCGAACAACTGCTGTGCCTCACGAGAAATCATTGCGCCCCCTCACTTAGTCTCAACGATCATGATCCGATGATCCGCTGCCGCAGGCATCCAAAAAACGGCCATGGGCCTTTCAAACAAACCAATTCTGCCGTTTCATTATTAAGCAGATATTCCTCAAGCCGCGCCTGTTCCAGATGGTTCCCGCCGGCCGTATAAACGTACGGATAGACCCTCAAAACATCCGCAATCACCCTTACCCCCGCCGCCTTATCCTTAAACCACTTCTGATGCAGCGACACATATAAAACCGGCAGGCTCTGGGCAAGATACGCCTTCATGGTCGGCAGGACGATCGTCTCGCCGCCCTCAATATCCATCTTGATGAAGTCGCAGGCGGTAATCTGGTAACGCTGCAGGAAATCGTTGAAACTCAGCGCCTCGACCTGCACGGCACCCTGACGGTCGGCGAACAGCAGGCTCGACTGACTGTCGCCAAATTTAGTCTGACTGCCGAAACTGACCTTCCCGGAAACATCCGAAATACACCCTTGAAATACTGTTACCTTCCCGGCCAGGGAAGGATTCAACGCAAGGTTCTGGGTCAACTCCTCAAATGCCACCGGATCCGGCTCGACCGCATAACAATGCTTTGCCGTACAGGCGCCGAACAACACCGTCGGGCCTATCCATGCGCCGATATCAAGGAACACCGCTCCCGGCCGGACGAACTGCTGAAAGATCGAAAATGTATGATTCTCCCACTTATGCCGGCTGACATTACGCCAGAAAAGATCGGCCCGCTCCCTGACATTAAAAACCCTGCCCAGCTTTGAAATAACCCTGCTTGCCATAGTACATCCCCTGCCTTTTATCGCCGTTATTTCGCCAGTTTCGGCTTGTCGCCGTTTCCCCTGCGCCAGCCCAGCCGTCCCAGTAACCCCATCGCTGCAATCCCCACTTCCCGCGAGAAGAACCGGTGATACTGCAGGGCGTTAAGCGGAAAAAACGTAAATAATTTCCGGCGGGCATGGATCGCGGCGACATAAATGTTCAGCCTCAGGCGCGACACCTCGGCCGTGTAAACTTTCCAGTTATAATCACTCAGCCAGAAATCATCGCTGATAAACCCCTGCTTGACGGCATTGCGGTAGACCTCGGTCCCCGGAAAGAGCATCAGGCCGTTGGCGACACCGATCGCCGTCGGCTGGGCCTTTTGAAGAAAATCGATCGTCTCATTGATCGACTCAATAGTCTCCCCCACATTCCCGGCGATGATCAGCGCCAGCGACCGGATCCCGAACGTATTCACCAGCCGGATCGCCTCCAGCGAACGCTCGATCTTGATCGGCTTGTGAATGATCTTAAGCAGGCGCGGCGAGGCGGTCTCGATCCCGAAACTGATCGCGTAGCAGCCCGCAGCTTTTAATGCCCGCAGAATTTCTTCATCCACACAATCAGTGCGGGTAACAATACTAAAATATATTTTCATCCCCCGCTCGGTAATGAGACGGCAGAAATCCAGGGTAGCCTGCTTATTAACAGAAAAGCAATCGTCATTGAACTGAAAACAGCGGATGCCATATTTCTTGTTTAAAAGCTCCATTTCCGCGATCACGTTCTGCGGTGAACGGAACTTCCATTTCTTCCACATCTGATAACTTGAACAAAAATTGCACCGGCCGATGCAGCCGCGGGAATAGGTAATGTTAGCCCCCGGCTCCCGGCTGAGATCAACGCCGTCGAACACATAATCACAATTCGTCCCGTACCGCCTCGGATCGACCAGGTCCCAGGCCGGCATCGGCAATTCATCAAGATTGGTCAACTCGGTCCGGAGTTGATTGATGACACAGGCGCCTTCTTTCCTGTACCCCAAACCGGCGATGTCGGCCAGCGGCACGCCCTGGCACAGTTCCAGCATCAGCGGCTCGCCCTCGCCGATGCAAATGAAATCCACATGCGTATAATGTCCCAGGACCTGCCGGGGCATCAGCGTCGGATGATGACCACCGAAAATAACCGGCAGGCCCGGTTGATACTCCTTGACGATCCCCGCTACCTTAACCGCGGGAACACGCGCGTAGGTCTGGCAGGCCACACCGACCAGATCAGGGCCATACGCCTCCAGCGCCGCTTTCACCGACGGCCAGCCCTCCAGAAACGCGTCAAGGATCCTGACCTCGATCCCGGCTTTCTGCAAAACGGCCGCGATATACATCAGCCCCAGCGGCGCCGCCGTCGCGCTGCCCTGGCCGCTTTCCGGCGGATTGATCAATAAAACTTTTTTATAACGCAATGACATAACCATAACCCCGCTCACCTGGTCAACTTCCCCTGGCGTTTGGCGCATTCCCAGATCTTCATCCAGCGGACCAGCGGCCCGATTGTATTGATCAACGACAGCACGAGCCCGCCCATCCCGTCCTTGAAGCCCTGATGCTTAACATAATGTTTCCAGAAACGTTTGAGCGACCGCCAGGTAAGCTCGGCCCGAAGCATCCGCTCGCTGACAATGGCTTCAGACGCGCAGTACCGCTTCGCCTCAACCTCGGTATAGGTGAGCATCTTGACAAAAACATGGTCGAGGGTCTTCGCAATATCATTCCATATCTCGACGTCAATGGCAATGACCTTGTCCGGCACCGACAGTTTCTCATGCACATCCCCGGCGAAAGAGCACCGCGATCTCCGGTAAAGCCTCACCGTCCGGCAATTACCGGTGCTGTAGTACAGCGGCTTCTCAAACATCACATTAACGATCCGCACTTGCAGGGCATCAGCATCTGTATCGCTTTTAAAAAACCGCCGAAGCTCCTGGATCGACGGTTCAGGGATGGTCTCATCAGCATCGAGCATCAGGACCCAGTCGTTTCCGGCCAGCGCGGCGCCGGCATTACGCTGCGCACCGAAATCACCGTTCAATGCCCGGGCAACGACCTTGCAGCCAAGCTCGCGTGCCACCGCCGCCGTGCGGTCACTTGAGTTGTCGTCGACAACAATAATTTCCGCCGCCACCGCCCTGGCTGAGGCGATCGCCCGAACAATGCGCGCCTCTTCATCCTTAACAATAATAACCGCTGTGATCAATGGCATCCATTCCCCCGCTTACGCCAAAAAATAAGAAAACAGAATCAGAAACCGTTAAACAAGCCCTGAAAGATATTTCAACGCCGGACAAACGCGGATGCCTTCCTTGGAGATATAATCCTTACTGCCGACAGCGGATATCTGCCATGAATCCACGCCAGGGTATTTATTCTTGAGATACTTCAGCCCCTTGCCAATCTGATCATCGCTCCATTTGGCCTCAATAAATGCCGCGGGCTTAAGGTCCTTAAGCAAAACAAAATCAACTTCCCGCCCGTCAATATCGCGAAAATAACGCAAATCATATTCATACCCGTATACATCCTGCTGATAGTGAACCCATTTCAATAAATGAGCCGCCACCATATTCTCAAATCTCAATGCCTGGTCCGAAACCAGCGTCCAGTCGAAATGATAGTGCTTCTGCTCTTTCTTGACCGCCCGTATCTTCGGGCCGCCAAACGGGGGCAGACGAAAAATCATATAAAAACGTTCCATGATCTTCAGCCAATTGGCAACCACCGCGTATCCGGCGTCCAGGTCCTCACGCAAACTGTTCACTGATAACGGAGACCCCACACAATCCGGAAGGCGCATGGCCAGCAGCTCCATCGACCCCAGGTCAGCGACACGCTCCAATGAATTGATCTCTTCATTAATAAGGCGGCTGCGGTATTCGCGCGACCAGCGGCGCGCCGTGTCTTCCGACCCGGAATAAAACGGCTCCGGAAATCCCCCCAACGCCAGAAGCGAACGTAAACCATCCTGCGTCTTGACCTTAAGCTCGGCCACACTTAAAGGATGCAATCTCAAGAAATGGTACCGGCCCTGCAACGAGTCCCCTCCGTATCGAAACTGGTCAAGTTTCGCGCTGCCCGTCACCAGAATCTTTTTTGACTTTCCATACTGGTCAAAAAGGCCCTTCAAAAACTGCCGCCACTTTCTGTATTTATGGATCTCGTCAAAAACATACGCTTTTGTGTCAGGCAACTCGTATTTCAGGATACACTCCCGACTGGCAGGGACGTCCCAATTTAAATACGCCCGGAGATCCGTGATGATGTTGCGCGCCAGCGTGGTCTTGCCCACCTGCCTGGGACCAGCCACAAAAACCATCTTTGCTTCAAGGTCTTTGATAATTTGAT
Organism: Candidatus Omnitrophota bacterium; assembly: GCA_002753745.1. Lineage (GTDB taxonomy): Bacteria > Omnitrophota > Gorgyraeia > Zapsychrales > Fredricksoniimonadaceae. The sequence continues at coordinate 8,987 of PEAR01000101.1, forward strand.
CTGTAAGATACCGCTCAGTCTTCATATTGAAAGGATACTACTATTTTCAGTCAATGTCAAAAAAACTCGCGAGTGTTTTTGTGTCATTCAAA
>PEAR01000102.1 GCA_002753745.1 Candidatus Omnitrophota bacterium
TAACATGATCCCGATAAAGATTGTCCATGGGTTTAAGAGCCAATGGAGCGGCTTCCCGGTTTTTTCTTCACCTGATCTCATCGGACACGCTCCTCAGCCAGGACCGTGGCCATGCAATTACCAAAAATGCTGACAACGGCCAGGATCGGCGAAACGATCGGATCCACAGCCATCAAAAGGATAATGGCCGGTGCGCTGGGTAAGCCCAGCGGCACTAACACGATCGACAGCATCACCAGCGCCCCCGGTCCGGGAACACCGGTCCCTCCCATGGCGATCAGGATCGATCCGATCAACACGATCATGATCTCCTGAAAGCCAAGGGGAACATGATATATTTGGGCAAAAAGCATCGTAGAAAGAACAAAGAACATCACCATCCCCTGCTGATGCAGATTAACGCCTAAAGGGATAACAAGATTGGCGGTGCTTTTCTCAACCTTAAGATTTTCCTGTAAACAGTGCAAGGCGCAAGGCATGGTGGCATAACTGCTCGACGTTCCAAAAGCCACCACCAGCGCCTCTCTCAATGCCAACAGCGGGCTGAAGAACGACCCTCTCCGACGCCACCAGATCATCGCGTTATAAACAATCAACATAAGAACAGAAATCAAGTAACACACCACAATAAACTTAAACAATGCCTTAAAAACAGTCAACCCGGAATGCGCGATCTGCGAGGCGAAAAGAACACATAACCCCAAAGGCAGCACATACATGATCCAGCCAAACAACGTCTGAAACGCATCATAAAGAGCCTCCATGACAGACAGCGTCACTTTCCCGGCGGGCGGGCGCACCAGCCCCAGCGCGATCCCGAAGAAAATGCAGAAAAAAAGAATGGATAACGTCTGCCCCTGGCTTAAGGCGCTGAATACATTTGAAGGGACAATACCTTTTGAAAACCGGCCAATCCTTCCGTCCCGGCAGCATTATCACTGGCGGCTTTAACTTCATATTGCGCGATCATCTGCCCAATACTGCGACGGGCATTTTCATCCAGGTCCGCGCCGGGCTTACCCCAAAGACCTGCCGCCAGGCCCATCAGGCTGGCGAAGATCAATCCAAGTGCAAAGATAGCGACCAGCCTGACCATAAAACGGACAGAAACCCGCCTGGCCACGAGCCTGGCCAAACTGGAAACAACGGCCGTGATAATGATCGGGATCACGCACATCTGTAAAAGAGCCAGGAAAATATCCGCCAAAACGGTTAAATGCGCCGAAAAATCTTTAAATCCTACCCCGATCACACACCCCAGAATAATCCCGGCAAAAATGGTCCAGGGGCTTAAAAGCCAGTGTTTCTTCTTCCCTGAAACTTGTGTCATCGGTCGCTCTCTTCCGCCCATACTGCGGCCATGCAATTGCCAAAAACATTCACCACCGTCAAGACCGGATCGATCAACGGATCGATGGCGATCAACAGGACGATGGCTGTTTGCGCCGGCAGCCCCAACGGCGCCAGGACCAACGCCAGGATGGACAATGATCCCGCACCGGGTACGCCGGCGGTTCCCATCGCGGCAACAATCGAGCCGACAAGCATAATGATGATCCCTTGAACACCGAGCGACACATGATATATCTGGGCGATCAGGATGATCGCAAGAACAAAATACATCACCTGCCCCTGGGGATGGAGGTTAACACCCAAAGGAATAACGAGGTTAGACGCACCTTTTTTAACTCTTAAATTTTCCTGCAAACAACGTAAGGCCGAAGGCGTTGCGGCATAACTGCTCGACGTTCCTAATGCCACAATCAACGGCTCCCTCAGGGCAGAAAGCCCGGCGAACAACGCACCTCGCCGGCGCCACCAGATCAGGACCGTATATAAAAGCATCATCAAAACACAGGTCAAATAAACCACGACGATAAACTTGATCAGCGTTGCAAAGATCGTCAGCCCGATATGCGAGATCTGCGCCGCAAAAAGAACGCACAAGCCGAACGGCAGCACATACATGACCCAACCGAACATCGTCTGAAAAGCATCATAAAGCGCTTCCATGACAAACAATGTCACCCGGCCGGCCTGGGTGCGGACAAGCCCCAGAGAGATCCCGAACAGGATACAAAAAAACAGGATCGATAACATCTTCCCCTGACTGAAAGCGCCGAATACATTGGAGGGAACGATTTCCTTCAAGAAGCCCAGCAAGCCATGAGAGGGCGCATCATTCCTGCCGATCGTGCCCGTCTCGTATTGCGCGATCATCTCTCCGATACGGCCGCGGGCGTTCTCGTTAAGATCCGCCCCGGGTTTAGCCCAGGTGCCGGCCGACAATCCCACCAGACTGGCGAAGATCAAACCACCTGCAAAGATCAAGACCAACCGGCTCAAAAAACGGGTTGAGAACTGCCTGGCTACCAGCCGGCCCAAACTGGAAATGATCGCCGTAACAATAATCGGAATCACACACATCTGGATAAGAGACAAAAAAACATCGGCAAAAAAAGTCAGGCGCTCTGCCAATCCTTTGAACAGCAGTCCGATCGCACATCCCAGAATAACCCCGGCGAAGATGGTCCAGGGGCTTAGAAGCCAATGAGGTCCTGATGGTGCGGTTGCTTTTTCAGGCAGCGTCATCTGGCGCTCTCAAGATATTTATTGACCCAGCGATCAACCGTCCCGTCCTTAATCACCCCGCGAAGGTATTGATCAAGCCATTCCCGTAAATGACCATCTTCCCCATGCACCGCGATGCCGATAGGATCTTCCTTATCCTTGAAAACACAGGTCTGAACGTACAAAGCAGCGTCGGGATGAGCATGGTTCCAGATCTTGACATACATATCATCAAAAACGGCGGCCTGTATTTTCCCGCTTTTCGCATCATCAAAAGCCGCATCGAGATCCTCATAAGGAACGATAGCGGCAAGAGGAAACATCTTCTTTGCAAACTCAAGATACGAACTTCCCTTCAATGTGCCGATCAACACTGTTTTATTGTTTAACGCCCCCCGGGGATCATCCCCCCATCGACGCTGCGCCGCCGCCAGCCGGTTAACGACGATCGTTTGATAAAGCGAAACGTACGTATCGGTAAAGAGAACCTTTTTTGCCCGTTCCAGTGTTTTACTCAAATACGAGATAGCCACATCGGCCTCCCGGGCAGCTACCATATCAACAAGCCCGTCAAAAGTTTTCGCCTTGCGGTTGAACTCAACGCTCACACCCAAATTGCCGGCAATATCATTGGCCAGGTCCACATCGATCCCGGACAAATGTCCCTGGGCATCGCTCATAAAGAACGGCGGGCTGTCCTTGTCGAGCATCGCGACGACGATCTTTCCCTTTGCCGTGATGCGCGCAATATCAGGGGCATAAGCTGTTTCAGCGTAAGCGTTACCAGGAATGATCAGAAAAACAATAACGAAAACCAGCGGAATACGGCGTTGCATTCTACTTAAAATAGACAGGATCATTTTGATTTCTCCATTTAAGAACAATCACGTTCGGGACTTTTATCAGTTTATCATTCAATCATCTAAAAACAGGCGGGAAAAACCAAATAAAAAAACCCTTCGGAACGTGCTTAGTTACGAAGGGCTTCCCAATAAGACAAATTAAGCGACGACATTCTCCGCCAAAGACGGATGAAGAACCTGCTTACATCACCAGGTTTGAACAGCAGAATCGATGGTAACAGCCAGGGTGGCCCGTAACCAGCTGTAGGTTGCTTTCAAGAAATCATAATCAGGCCCGGAAGTAATGAAGGCCGCTTTTCCCTTGATCAGAAACCCGGCGCCGGCCCCGTGCAACCCCTTCACCTTGCTGCTGCCCATCGTGATCAGCACATCGGGGTTATGAGCAACATTAGCCTCGGTCTTGTGCATGTAACCGGCAGGAATAAACAACCGTCCGTCGGCGGATATCTTAATGTAACTATTCCAGGTATTAACCATATGCGGCCCGTCATTTCCCAACGTCGCAATGGCCGCAACGCCGTCCTGTTTCATAATCTCCTGCAATTTTTCCGGAACCACCATGACGTTCTCCTGTAATTTGGAACTGCGTTACCTTTTTTTAATTTAACCGGCTAATAATATCATGAAATTATCTGCCGTCATTAATGATCCGAAACTTCTATCAACCACCCAACGTTACGTCTTCTTCCTGATACCAGTGTAAAGCTTGGAAAAAGTGCTCGGGCATCTACATTATTTATCTGTAGATGGCACACTCTTCAGCCCATATTTCGGCCGGTCCGATCTTCTTGTTTTTTCCGAACATTTATCACCGGGCTGTTTCTTTTGCGATGTTTGCTTCATTTGAAACTCCCTATTCAGTATTTACTTGAGTTCCATTCTAAGCTGAGCGAAAAATGAATCAATTGTACGGCGGGATAACAGGTGGATCATCATTAGGAAAAATTGAACAAAAATGCCCTTCAACCGATGGGCTAAAGGGCTTTCTTGTCCTATCTGGGTGGGCTACAGGACGTATTCCGCAACCCGACCAATGCGTTCAAAGAAGAAGTGCTGACCTATGGCGCCTTCTTAAAAGAAGCAAGCATTGAAGAATTTCAAACCTGTTTCATCAGCCAAGCATCCTGATCTATGGTATAATTAAACTATGAAACAAGAAACTCTGTTTGAATCCAACCCGTACCTTTATGGCAATAGCAGCTATGCTGATCAGCTAGTTGCCAATGTTACTTCTTCTACAGCCATTGAACTTGGCACCGTTAAGGCTTCCCTGAAAAGAGCCTTGATAAAGATCACCCAAAAGCGGCCAGTTAAGACTTCAGCCGAGAAATAGTTGTCTTAAGAACCGTCCGGAAAACTTTTTCCATCGGGCCATAATCACGCTTCATTCCCTGCTGAACCGCCCAGTAAACACAATAAATGCATTAAACACACATAACTATAAAGTATCAATCTTATCCATAGAGTAATATAAAAAAACTTTAGCCAACCGCCAAATTCATTTAATGGCTTTGCCATTCCGCCCCCTTCTTAATTAATAAACACCCTACTCATCATTCTTTTTCATCAGCAAAATGGTCAACCAAACCAACGCTGCAACTGTAAAAATAACAATAGACGACCACGAAATAACCTCACTGCCTTTAATCGTTTTCATCATCCATTGGGAAGCTAAAACAAAGGCTGCCGACCCTCCCAGGCGAATCAAAATGTCTTTCCGAGATAGCCCCTGCCCCATACCAGTTAACCACATACCGATGGGATTCTTCTTTTCAACCTTCTGTAAACGACCAAATTCCTTAGAAAACAACGTCATCAGAAGAATGTTTTGAAATAACAACATCCCCGCCATAACCCCTATGAATAATCTTGGCGTTGCAGCAAGCTTCGAGCCAAATAAAACAATGACAAACAGTGTAACCGCAAGAAACCAATAATAATAAAGGGCATACTTATTATAGAGCCGCTCTGCTGTGGCTGAAGAATCAACGACATAAGCCTGACGAAGCGGGCCAAGCGAAAACACTACCTGTCCATCTCCTTGCACCACAAACGAAGAACGGCACATCTTGCCTACACCTAACGGGTCACTTTCTAAAAACTGCAAATCTATCTTCCTGTCTATTGATACCCCCAAATCTTCCACAGGGGATGCCAATAATGCTTCTCCTGACAAAAAAACCTTTTTGACGTCTTCCCGCCCCAGAATAATCATCCCCCAAACAGGCAATCCCACTCCGAGCAAAAAAACAATCACCATACTAACAATCAGCTCCAATGTCATTGGCTTTGTTGGATGATGGGCGTGCGACGGAAGAAAGAAAATAACGACCAACGAAATACCCAAGAGGACAAAAAGAGAAAGAATGACTTGGGCGGCTATTCTTGCCCAATTCTTTTTCAACAACAAAGAAATCCCTGTACCAATAATGAAAATATTAAGCAAAAGGCCAATCATACCGATAAGCCTGCCGAAAGGACTACTAAGCTCTGCCAGAAAGAACGGTGCCGTCCCCAAGCCAATAACAATAAAGCAAATTCCAAAACGAATTATCATTCTCTCTCCCATCAACAACACACGGCATCTAAATAACGCGATTCATAATACCATAAGATAATCTGCTCGCAAGCCAGCAGCGGTTTGGAATCCTCTCAGGGGTACCCTAAAAATCCCACTTTTTTAAACCTTGTTCGAACCTCACAAAAGCAAAGACCCCCATGTCCTTATGGAGATCTTGTGCTTTAAAACGAAATATGGTCCTGCCAACAATCATTGGCAGGAATTACGGGTGGGCTGATGGGATTTGAACCTATCCTCTCTGAATGCTTTTTAAAAAATCTGCCTCGTTTTCTTCAGAAAGGCTCTCTTTTCTGAATATTAAGATTCTTTCCTCGCCAATTCTAAGGGGGCCCTGACAACATCTATTTGATTTCAACAACCTGCTGGATCTTAGGCGCGCCATATTCCGCTCCACCGGCAATCACCTTTAGGTTCGACAGAACCTGACACTCTCCCGCGCCATGTGTGTGGCCGCAAAGAACCGTCATCGCGGCCTCAGGATGCCGTTTCATAGTGGCTTCCAAAATATCCCCCACCACCTTGCAGGAAAAGAACGGCAGCCAATCATCGCCGGAAAGCTGCCCCTCATGCCAACATGCCTCTTTAAAGGGCGGCACATGACTTATAACCAAAATATGCCGATGATCTTTCAGCGCCATTGGCAGAACCCGTTTCAAATGTTCTGCCGCCTCATCGGCCAGTTTTTGCATTACCTTTAAACGATCTGCGCGATCCCATAGTTTCAACTCATCAATAAATCGAAAGTCGTTAAGTTCCACCGAACTTCCCTCAAAATCGCCCAAACGTCCATCCGCCCAGGAATCATATCCCACAATCGCGGTCTCTTTGCTCAGGCCAATGTAATCGACCTTGTTCAGCCAAATCAAATGTTTCTGTTTCTGAAGAGCATCAATTCTGCCCCTGACTTCTTCGATCGAACCGCCATAATAATCATGATTGCCAAGGACAAAATAGATCGGGCGCTTCAAAACCGTGGCCATCTGCTCCAGATAGCCGACAACGCTATCAGCTTCTCCAATATCTCCGGAAACAAAAAAACAGTCCGCCGTTTCCTGAGAAGCGATTTTCAGGAAAGCGCTCAACTGTTTTGGCTTAAGGAAATTAAGGTGTATATCTGTTAACCAAGCCACTTTCATAACAACTGTTCTCTCAACGCTGAAAATCTTTCAAAGATATCCGTTCTCAGGTCTTCAACGAACCCATCCGGACCGTTCTCCTTATCGACCATCAGACAGCCCCGACCGGATTTCCGTTCGAAATACTTCTTCAGATTACCCGCCGCTTGCGGCAAATGCCCTGCCTTGAAAAACTCATGGACCTCTTTCAAAAGATCCGCCACATCTGGAGCATATCTCAACACAAAATAGATATAGAACAGATCTTTTGCGCATTTCAAATCATCCTCCCGCTCGACGAAAGTTGCCGCCTTATGATAAATGTAGGCTGCAGGCCGGGGACAATAAAGCGCGTAGGTCTTTCGGCTCTTCTTGTTCTCCACATTAACCTTAATCCGATGATCAAGGATAAAGTCAAAGTCCTTAAGTCGGCTAATACTCATCTGGGAACCCACCAGCCGTTCCACCACCTCGCGAGGGATATCCATTCCACTGATAAAATCTACCCGGACTTTCCCTTCCTTGAACAAAACAACCGGATACATCCGATCCATGCTCAGATGCCTCTCCGTATAATCACGGCTAGACAAGATCTGAAAAATGGTCTGCTTGTGAATAAGCGGCTTATCGGAACTCACCCCGAAATCAACATCCACCGTAGTGACAGGATTAACATTCAGATTGTTCCAGACAAATTTGGGATAGACATACGACAGCCATCCACCGACAAGTGTCAGCTCACCCAGATATTCTTCCAGATCATCAAGCACCCGAAAGAAAATAGCTTCTATATCCGCATTATTGACCAATCGCCTTCCCCTTCTCTTCAAGCTGTTCCTTAAGAAACTCCGCATGTTCCCGGCCCCGGGGCTGAAAATGATACAAATCCAGAAACAGTTGCAAATTGGAGACCACCGGATATCCTTCTACCATCCTTTTTCCGTTAAAGACAGTCGTTTTATAAAAAGGCCGGATAAAATGGATATTCCCTCCCTGCACCAGCTCTTTCAGATCAAGCTGTTGGCGGATGGACAGAACATCCTTTTCCCAATGGGTAGCATCAAGGTAAAGATAAACATGATCCGTTTTAACATACGATGTCAGCAAATTCGCCCCGGTATGAAGAGTCAGTGCATAGGCGCGATCTTTCAACGCCGACTTGATCTTCTTCAGGATTTGTTCATCGTGAGTGTAATAGGTATAGGCTTCATTCGACTCGAGGCTGTATGCAGTCGTCCACGCCTTGATCAATTCCTCGGCATCGCTTAAGACCGTGTAGCTGTCAGGCCCTTTCTTGACCCGCTCGGCATACCCCTGGCGAGCCATTGTCTCCAAAACTTGCTGGGCAAGGCCGAGGCTTACGCCCTGTGGGCCGTTAAAGTCCCGAACCACCCATTGGCGATCAGGATCACGCAACATCTTGCGCAAGATCAAGGTGGCTTTATCAGCGAAAATATTCTTTGAGGCCAATTGCTTCTTCATAATGTTCACATTCCTATAATGTTCACTAATTAATGAACAATATACAACATGTGAACATTAAAATCAACTAAACGATAAAATTAAAAAGGAACAGAACATCCGGAAGACAATTGGAAATCAGAGGCAGGCGTGCAGAATGGCCTCTCTAATTTATGGCCAAATACGCTCTCGGCATTCTGGCACACGCAAGCCAGCAGCGGTTTGGAATCCTTTCAGGAGTGCCCTAAAAACCCCACAATTTCATAGTCCGTTCGAACTGATCAGCGACAAGTATAATTTCCGAGCAACGACAACGAAAATTGCCGATCTGCAGTAAGCCCGTTAGACTCTTCAGACCTTAAAAGGAGGTTTGAATGGTGACGGACAACCAGATCAGGA
>PEAR01000103.1 GCA_002753745.1 Candidatus Omnitrophota bacterium
CCGTTCTTGACGTAGGCGATCAATCCCCCGGCCGCTGCTTCGGGTGAAATATGACCGATACACGGGCCGCGGGTACCGCCGGAAAAACGTCCGTCCGTGATCAGGGCCACGTGCTTATGCAGCCCCATCCCCACCAGCGCCGCCGTCGGTGAAAGCATCTCGCGCATCCCCGGTCCGCCCGAAGGCCCTTCATAACGGATCACAATAACCTGTCCCTTCTTGATCTTTCCGCCAAGGATCGCCGCCATGGCTTCTTCCTCGGCATTAAAGACCACAGCGCGCCCGCTGAACACCAGCATAGCCTCCTCGACCGCCGACTGCTTGACCACGCATCCGTCCACCGCCAGGTTGCCGTAAAGCACCGCGATCCCGCCCTGGGCGTGCTCGGGCGCCTTTGGAGATTTGATCACCTCCGGATCAATCAACTTCACCGCACGCATGATCCCCGCGGTCGTCAAACCGGACACTGTCGGCAAATCATGGATATTATTGCCCAGCATCCTCATGACCGCCGGAATACCACCCGCTTCATGAAGATCCTCCATATACCATTTCCCCGCCGGGTTCATGCTGCACAAATGCGGCGTGGTAGCACTTAACGCATCAAAATGCTTTAATGTCAGCGGCGCTCCGGCTTCATGTGCAATCGCCATCAGGTGCAGGACCGTATTTGATGAGCCGCCCAGCGCCATGTCCACCCGGACCGCATTCTCCAATGATTTAACCGTCACAATATCCCGGGGACAAACCTGTTTCTTAACCAGCTCCACCACTCGCTGACCGCTCTCATAGGCCTGACGCTGCTTACGGCTTAACACCGCCATGGTCGTGGCGCAATACGGCAGCGACAAACCCATCGCTTCCGTTAAACAGGCCATGGTATTGGCCGTATACATGCCCTGGCACGACCCGCACGTCGGGCAAGCCTCTGTTTCCAGAATACCGCGCTCCTGCTCGGTCATCTCACCGGCTTTAAACTTACCAACAGCTTCAAATGTATCCGTAATAAGATTCAGCCGACGCTTGTTGTGCCGGCCGGTCATCATCGGGCCTGCCGTCACGACGATCGTCGGAACGTTTACTCTTAACGAACCCATGATCATGCCCGGCGTGATCTTGTCGCAGTTGGTCAAAAGGATGATCCCGTCAAACGCATTGGCTTTTGCCATGGTTTCGATGATGTCGGCGATCAATTCCCGCGAAGGCAGGGAATTCTGCATGCCCCGGTGGCCCATGGCGATCCCGTCGCAAATACCGGGCACGCCGAAAATAAAAGGGGTTCCCCCCGCATTTTCGATCCCGCGCTCAATGAACCGTTCCAGAACCCGCATATGCGTATGTCCCGGGATAATATCCGTAAATGACGAAGCGATCCCGATAAAAGGCCGGTCCATATGCGACCGGTGCAATCCTGTTGCGTACAACAATGCCCGGTTGGGCATTCTCTCTAAGCCTTTTTTAATCAAATCCGAACGCATGGATGCCTCACAAAAAGGTTATCAACCCGGCTTTTGCGTCAAACCAGGTTAAATTTCAAAATTGGCAAGTATTTTATATCAACTTGCCGTTTTATCCAGAAAAATATGCGTCCCCGGCTGAAGACCGCAACGATCGATAGATCCCGGTGTAAGTTCTATAACAGCGGAAGCCTTCCAGAAAACAGGGCTCAACCCGAACGGCTTGATTCCGCGCACCAGCCCAACCACCTGCCAGGAACGGTCGACAAAAACCGCATCGATGGCAAAGCGCATAAAAAACATGTGAATGGAATTGCACTGCGTGATCACCAGCGCCTCGCCCTGGCCCAAGCCCTGACGGCCCAGCAGTCCTTTCATCCTGGAAAAAGGATCATCGGCTAATTCAACCTTATCAGCGATGATTGACCGGTTAGACACATTGGTAAGGATCACAGGCTACGCCGCCGCTGGCGTTTTTTTAACACTGAAAACATCCGGATTAAGAGTGATCCCTCTTTTGGCAAAATCCTCAAAACAGGTAGGGATATATCCGGTTGGAACGTATTCCCCGATGATCCGGCCGTCCGCATCCGTCGAGTGATGCTTGAAGACAAAAACATCCTTGAGCTCCGGCATCCCTTCAATCAGCTCTCCGGTAAGCTCCGTGATCCCGGTGATCTTTCTTGTTCCGTCAGAAAAACGCGCTACGTGCACCACCAGGTCAAGCGCGGACGCGATCATTTCATAGACCGCGCGCAGCGGCAACTCCAGGCCGCTAAGCAGGATAAGAGAATTCAAGCGGGTGATCGCGTCTCTCGTTGAATTAGCGTGCACCGTCGTCAATGAACCGTCATGGCCCGTGTTCATGGCCTGCAGCATGTCGATAACCTCCGGCCCGCGGCACTCACCGATAATGATACGGTCCGGACGCATACGCAGCGTATTGACAAAAAGATCTCGGATGGTAATGGCGCCTTTACCCTCCACGTTCGATGAGCGCGATTCAAGACGGGCCCAATGGCTTTTGGTCAGCTTAAGCTCCGCCGCGTCCTCAATGGTGATAATGCGCTCCCCGTCAGGGATATACTCGGAAATAATGTTCAAAAGGGTCGTTTTACCCGAGCCCGTCCCGCCGGAAACAAGAATATTCTTGCGCGACTGGACCGCCGCCTGGACAAAATCCGCCATCGGCTGGGAAATGCTGTGAAAGCGGTTAATCAGGTCGTCCGCCGTATAGCGCTCCTGGGCGAATTTACGGATCGTGATCATCGGCCCGCGCAGCGACAAAGGCGGAATGATCGCATTGATACGTGATCCGTCCGGCAGGCGCGCGTCCACCATGGGCACCGACTCGTCGATACGCCGGCCAAGCGGTGCAATGATACGGTCAATGATCAGCCTGACCTGCTGGTCCGACATGAACTTGCGGTTCGTCTGCACGATCTTGCCGGCCTTCTCTACATAGATCTCGTCTTTATTGTTCACCATGATGTCCGTAACATCCGGATCCGCCAGGAATTCTTCCAAAGGACCAAGGCCGAGCGCTTCGTTAACGATCTCCTTGACCAGCTTCGAGCGTTCTTCATGAGACGACAACATCCCGCCGGATTCTTCGGCGATAATATCGGTAATAATACGCTGCGCTTCTTTCTTGATGATCGAAGCCTGTTCCGGATCCGCTAATTGCTCCGGCGTCGCTTTCAAATTCATCCGGTCGATCAATTTTTCATGGACCCGTTTCTTCAAACTGTTAAGCTGGTCTTCTTCTTTCTTGGAAACAACCTTGATCTGGTTGACATTCCCTGCCTGGGAAATGCCGAATTTCTCCCAGAATTTACTGGCCTTTTTATCTTCATTTGTTGAACGAAGATGAACAACTTCAGTCGTCTGGACGTAAAGGTCTTTTTCTTCCAGCTGTTCGGCCATTTCAATAAAGGCAGTGGAAACTTTTGCGCGCGGACTGTCCATAACACAAGGCACACCGCGATTAAGCGCCACGCCTACGGTTTTTCCATCAGAAGGGATACGGGAGAGGATCTCAAGACCTAACGCCGCCCTGACGTCCTGCCAGGCCACGCCGCCATGGCTTTCCGAACGATTCAGGATAAGTTTGACCATTTTCAGGGGAAAATGCTGGCTCTGCAGGACTTCAATACCCCATTTTACCTGATATACAGCCAGGATATCGGGAGTAGCGATCAGCAAAATAAGGTTCGACATATCCAGGACAGCCAAAAGGATATCCGAGAAAGACTTTCCTACATCAACAATAATGTAATCGTAAAGGGGGGTAACTTTTTTGAAGAAAAACTTGGTGTTTTCCGGAGTGACCTGACCTACCTGACGGACCGAAGAAACGGCCGGAATAAAATCAATGCCAGAGGGATGGCGAATGAGAAAGGGCTTAAGAGCGATCGCTTCCGGAGAACGTTCCAGTTCCGGGATTGCATCGATAGCGGAGGAGCGCGGGGCGAGATTTAACATGCGGGCCATATCCTGACCCGACTGAAAATCAAAATCAACCAGCAAAACCTTATGTCCGGCTAAAGCCAGGGCCGTAGCCGTATTTACACAGGTAAAAGTCTTGCCAACGCCGCCTTTATTACTAAATACTGTTATAACCCGAGCATTCATGCTCTTCTATCTATCACAGTTACTTATGTTTGGCAACATTTTTCAAAAACGAATCGAGACTATAAACGATCGGCAATGTTACGGTTATCTCATCCTGGGATATATTTGCCGGAAAACGGTCATACGGCGCCAGGATCTGGGCCGTATTAACGGCATCCTGATCAAAAACATCATAGCCGGAACTTTCTTTAACAAAAGCATCCCGCAAACTGCCATCCTTGCGGATGACCAAACCCAGCTTCACTGTACCCTGCCAGCGATTCTCCTGAGCCTCATAGGGATAGGCAATAGCTGATGAAACTTTCTGCTGTACCGCCTGGGCATAGGGCTTTAGGTTCTCGGATATCGTTACCGGAACATTCGCCGCATTCTTGGCGATCACCGGAAGCTTGTTCCCGTTACGCCCGGCATCCATGACCAGCTTGTCATCCGCTTTAACAACAGGAGCAGCCACAGGAGCAGGCTGACGATTGACCACCGGCTGATCCACGACATCCACTCTCTTGGAAGCCTTTAGAATGGTCGGGGTTAACGAAATAACCACTTCAGTATCATCATCCGGCGTTACCGTCTTTCTGCTGCTAAAAAACCATCCAATGATCGGAATCTTTCCCAGGAACGGCACACGCTGATCCTGCTGGTTTCTGGTCTTGCGAATAAGACCGGCTAAAACGATCGTTTGTTTATCATCCAGAAGCAGCTGGGTTTGCGCCGTACGCGTCAAAAACGCGGTGTTATTCCCCGACTGCTTTGCTCCGTCAATATCACTGATCTCCATGTTTACAAGAACATCGACTTTCCCCTCCTTGATCGAAGGAGTCATCGCTACCGTCACGCCGTAACTCTTATATGTGACATTTTGAGTGATGGTACCGTTGCCGGTTGCTGCGTTCGTCGTCACGGTGTTGATCGGAACTTCTCCGCCAACTAAAAACGAAGCCTCTTTGCCGCTCTTGACCACTAAGCGGGGCTTAGAAAGGATCTTGGCACGGCCTTCGGTGATCATGGCATTAACAGTTGCCTGGATCGTCGTCGTGCGTGCCAATTTCCCGATCTGCAAAGTATCAAGGAACTTTCCCTGAGGAATATTCTGCTCCGCCACAACAGGCGCCAGGAATGTCCCTGTTGTCGACCCGCCGCCATCAGCCCAATCAACGCCCATGGCTTTAGTCAGCGTGGTTGAAAGCTCCGTGATCTGCACGTCGATCTGTACCAGATCATCAATCTGTTCTTTTCTTACGAGATTAAGAACAGATCCCGGAAAAGTATCCGCAACCTGCGCCACTGTTTCAACCTTATCTTCAGGAATAGCGCCCGTCAGCATGACTTTACCTTCCAGATCATTCTGCGAAATCGTCACACCCTTGACATCGGAATTATCCAGAATGGTCTTAATCCTGGCTTTGATCAACCCAAGATCTTCATTAATAACCTGAATGATAAAGGAGCGCTTCCCGCTTTCATCCCAGAGGAAGAGCACGGTCTGACCAGGCTGCGAACCAACCACAGTAACCTTATCCGGCTTGGCATCGCTGATATCCGCGATATTTGGGTCCGTCACGGAAACACGCTGCAGTCCCTTGGCAGGGATCGTGTACACATCCCCTTTAAGCAGCTGCACTTCTTCAAAAGCATTCACCGTTGATGCGTGAACGGATGGAACATAAACCGGCAGCAAACATACCGCCAGCAACAAACATATAAACTTTTTCATCATGGTCACCGTTAAATTAGACTTCATGGATCAAAGCTCCCTTCCGCCTCGATAGATCTGGATATACGGCTTGGCTTCGTCAACATTCTCCGTCTCAACTTTTAGATCAGCTACTTTCTTTTTATCCGCGCCCTCTATCTTGATATCTGCCCCGCTGTTTTCCAGAACATATTCAGCCAGCGTTGACCAGTTGGCGGTAGGGATCATGGTGCGGCCTTTTTCAGAAGGAGTACGCAGCGCCAGGTTAAGCTTTCCATTCTGCTCAGCAAACGCGAGCAATCCGGCTTCCTGCGGTTCAACGGCAAAGGTCACCTTCAAGGTGTTTTCTTTTTGCTGAGCATCATATGCGCCCGGTTCATCAATATTCGTGTTCACCGCCAAAACCTGCAGGTTCTGAAATATCATGGCCGTAACTTTTTCTTTGGGATCCAGCTTCTTGCCGGTTGGCATATCGAGGGACGCGATTACATCCACAAAATCTCCCGGATTAACAAGCCCGCCGACCACTCCCAATGACTCGATCTGCACGGTCAACGCGCGTTTTCCCGCCGGCGTGCGCAGCGCCAGTGAAGGCTTCTTCTTTACCTCAGTAACCGGGGCGACTTTCTGCTGGGCCGCCGCCTTGGCCGCCTCTTCCGCCGCCTGTTTGGCCCGGCCTTCAACCTCGTTGATCTTTTGGTTTAAAAGCGCCATCTGCTCATTGTACATCTGCTCTTTCTGCGCCTGGGCTTTGTCATATTGATAGGCGATCTTCTTTGTTTCCTCATTCACCTTGGACGTTACATAGGTGCCCACCAGGCCCGATGCCCCAACGCCCAACATGATCGCTACTACAATAATCCCGATCTGTGTTTTATTCTCCATATTGATCAACGCCATAATTATTCTCCGGTTTTGCCATCCAATAGGTCGGTATTTACCGTTACCTTGACTTTTTTGGCCACCTCGGCCATCTTGCCTAAAACAACCTGTTGCTGCTTCTGAGAAGTTAACCCCTTGATCAGATCAGCCTTAACTTCATCGAACGCCACCTTATCCCCGCCGCGAACATCGTCGACTTTCACGATATAAAACCCGTCAGGACCCTGAAAAACCGACGACACGCCACCTTTGTTAAGCGTCTCGATCGCCTTTCCCATCTGTTCAAACGCCGGCTTGGTAATAAACCCGAGATCGCCGCCATTCGCCGCAGATTTGCTCTTGGAACGGTCTTTGGCCAACTGAGCGAAATCCGTTCCCTGCAAAGCCGATACCAGAACATCCTTGGCTTCTGCTTCGGTCAACACCATAATCTCGCTGACCTTCTTTTCCACCGGTTTCAAGAAAACATCCGGGTTCTTGTCGTAGTAATCTTTAGCTTCCGCATCCGTAACCTTGATGTCCTTGGTCATATCCGTTACCAATTCCTGGACCAGGATATTGTTCTCAAAATCTTTCATCGCGGCAACGAATTCTTTTGACTCATTGAACTTCTGGTCGCGGGCCTCATGCACCATCAGCTGCTGGCGGATCAATTCATCAATCAGCGTTTTTTTGGCTTCCACATTCTTCTCATCAAAATTTGGAACAACCTGCTTGATGTTCTTCACGCGCTCGTTAAACTCCGCAACCGACAATGTCCAGTCGCCAACTTTTGCCAGCACATCCTTGGATAATTTTTCATCAGCCGACGTAACGGCCGCTGCCGCTGCAACCGGAGCAGCGGGAGCTGTTACCGTCGCAGGAACAGCCGCTGCTTTTTTTGCTTTAGGAGCGATATTATCACAACCCGCCACGCACAAAACGGATAAAAATGTAAAAATAATGACAGCGTTTTTCTTGGAACTAACCATAAACAAACCTCCGTATTTTAATTGCCTTTTAAATTATACACGCCTTTTGTTAAAAAAACAAGTTTTGGCCCAAATTATATCAAAAACTAATTTTTCACGATCAAGCAATCTTTAACCTGATCACGCTCTTCCTGTAGTTCTTTTAATGTCATTGAGATCTTTTCTTTGGCAAAATTATCATGTACAAGGCCTGGTACGATCTGCCATTGGCGGCCATCCGAACGCAGAGGATACCCGAAAACCAAGCCGGCCGGAATACCATAGCTGCCATCTGAAACAACGGCCGCTGAGAAAAAATCATCCTGCGGTGTTGGTGTGGTCAAGGACTGCACAGTCTTGACAATCGCATTAGCCGCCGATCCCGCGGACGATAATCCTCTGGCCTTAATGATCTGCGCCCCGCGTTTCTGCACCGTTTCAATAAAATTTCCTTTGAGCCAGGAATCATCAGCGATAACATCTCCGGCATGACGACCGTTGATCCTGGCATTGCTGAAGTCAGGAAACTGAGTTGCTGAATGATTTCCCCAAATGCCCATCCTTGTTACCGCGTCATACCCAACACCTGCTTTTAAAGCCAATTGAGCCACCGCGCGATTTTGATCGAGCATGGTCATGGCAAAAAAATTGCGGGGATCCAGACCACGCGCGCATTCTTTGGCAATAAACGCATTGGTGTTGCACGGATTTCCGACGACCAGGACCCGGCAGTCTTTTTTTGCTGATGCGGACAGCGCCTTTCCCTGCACGACGAAAACATTCGCATTGATCTTAAGCAGATCATTGCGCTCCATCCCGTCCTTGCGCGGAACACTGCCCACCAGCAAAGCCCAATCCGCATCCGCAAAAGCTTTAACCGGATCACTGGTAACGGAAACCTTGCTTAATAGAGGAAACGCGCAATCCTCAATCTCCATGACAACACCTTTAAGGGCGTTCATGGCCGCGTCCAGTTCAAGCAAGCTTAATTCAACCTGAACCTGCGGACCGAACATCTGACCCGAAGCAATGCGGAACAACAAGGCATAGCCGATCTGGCCAGCCGCTCCGGTAATAGCAACTTTAACCATATAAAAATCTCCTTTTGCGTATTTTAATTCTTTTTAAAATCTTTACATAGAAACTATTTAAATTTTTAGTGCCTAATAAAAAACCCTGCCAGCAACTGGCAGGGTTTTATTAAAAGTGGCGACCCCAGCGGGATTTCCATTCGCTTCGCTCATGGGAAAGGTTGCTTTTCTGAGAAAAATTTATTGAAGCAACCTTTGGAACCCTTGCCAGTGCATTAGTTCGCGGGTTCTTATTCTCATGTCGTCGCCAAAAAAATTTTATATATTGGCGACCCCAGCGG
>PEAR01000104.1 GCA_002753745.1 Candidatus Omnitrophota bacterium
TCAAAAGCGGCAGCGGTTCAAGGGACTGGGACGGTTCCCGCCCTTCCAGCCCGCCCTGCGGATTGCCGCAGCGGACACTTAACGCCACGCCCAGGTCCCGGCAAAATTCCCTGACCAGAAGCAGCTGATGCCGGTTGTAATTGTACTGGATAAAATCGATCATGATGAACGTGCTGCTTTTCATGGCCTTGCGTGTGTCGACGAGCAATCGGATGTTCTGTTTCAACCGCTCCACATTGCCGCAGCGCACCTGCACATTATAAATTTCCTGCGTAAAACCGCTTAACTGAATCTTGATAAAATCAATGGAAGCGCCGAGGATCTCCCGGATATTCTGCTCATTAAGCAGGAGCCCGTTAGTTGCGATCATGCTCATCATCTGATTCGCCGAACAAAAAGCGATCAGCCTGGAAAGATCTTTATAAAGCAGCGGTTCGCCGTTGGTGTAAAGGACCACGATCAGCGCATCATCCTTGACCTGGCTCACCAGGTTCGCAGCCATCTCATAAGGCATCACCCCTTTGGTGATCCCGCCGGGCAGAGGGTTGATCTTGTTAATATCGTGAATAACCCCTTTCGCATCCCGGCAGAAAAGGCAGTTGGCATTGCATTCATTGCCCAGCTCCAGGCTCAAAATAAAAGGCGCGGGCCCGGACCGCTTTGTTTTTAATAAAAAGAAAAGGGAACAGAGAAAAACATTCCACACTTTACGAAGAGTAATCTTTCGCTTAAAGCATGCCAGCGAAAAGAGTTTGATCTTTAAAAAGAAATAGTTATTGCGCATGACGGGGGTCTTTAAACCCGAAGGTCGATTCAATAATATAAGGCGGCCGCATTTTTGACTGCTCGTGAACAGAATTCAAATACAGCCCGATCATCCCCAGGCACAGCAGCTGGACACCGCCGAACAGCAGGACCGAGATCAGGATCATCGTCGAGCTGGACAATGTATCCAGGCGTACCCCTTTTAAAATCAGATGCAGGATCAGTACCAGATCGACCACAATGGCCGCGAAACCCAGGTACGACGCCACCTGCAGTGGCACCGCCGAGAAATTCACGATCGCGGAATTAAGGAAATTGCTGATGACCTTATGGCTGAGCACAAAGAACTTGCTGTCCCCGGCCGCCCTGGCTTCGCGGTCATACTGAATAAAAACCTGTTTAAAACCTACCCAGGCCACCAACCCCCGCATGAACGGATTGTGCTCCGGGAACTTCAGCAGCTGATCCACCACCCGCCGCGACAGGAGCTTGAAATCCCCGGCTTCCCGGGGGATCGCCACACTGCAATAGCGGTTAAGGATATAATACCCGATCGCCGTGATGAACATCTTAAACGCCGGTTCGCCCCGACGGGAACGGCGGTGCGTATGCACAACCTCGACCCCTTCGCCGTTTTGCCAGGCCCTAAGCATTTCAGGGATCACTTCAGGCGGATCCTGCAGGTCGCAATCCATGTACACGACCGCATCCCCCTGCGCCGCCGCAAGGCCCGCCATGACACACGGGGCCACGCCGAACGTCCGCGACATATTGATGATCCGGATATCATCGGCGACCAAAAACTGTTCCTGTAAAATAGCCACGGAACGGTCGGTCGAGGCATCGTTGACAAAAATCATTTCGTGCCCGCCGATCAGGCCGCTGCCGCGGGCGTCATCCATCACCGCCCTGACCCGGCGGATCAATTCGGGAAAAACGCTTTCCTCATTACGAAATGAAAAAACGATCGACAGAAATGGTGGCATCATGGGCTTGCCTCGGGTATTAAAAAAATGAATCCTGGGACGCGTTATTTAATTTGAAGACAGGTTTTTCAACGCCGAACTTTAATGCCAGCGTTTTAAGGTCATGAATATTGTGGTCTTCGGCCATCGACAGCAGCCGCTGAAAAACGGCCGCCGTGATCTCGGCGTCGGCTTCCGCGCGGTGCGCGAGGCCCATCTTGACCCCCAGCGAATTCGCCAGCGACCCTAAACGGTAACTGGACAGGTATGGCAGAAAAGCCCGCGCCATTTTCATCGTATCGATGACCGGTGTGGCATCGTACAGCTTGCGGCCGTGAAGCGCCAGCTCATAGGCCAGGAATTTGATATCGAAACTCGCATTATGCGCCACCAGACAGGCATTGGCCGAAAACTCGATCATCCGGGGCAGCACTTCGCAGGCCATCGGCGCGCTCTGCACCATTTCCTCGGTGATGCCGTTGACTTCCTGCGCGCCCGCCGACAACGGCCGGCCGGGATTCACCAGCGACACAATGCGCTCGGCCAGAACGCCCTTTCTTAACCGCAGCGCAGCCAGCTCAATAATCCGGTCGCCCTCCGCCACCGACAATCCGGTGGTCTCCACGTCAAAAACGATATACTCCATGTTCAGGGCGTTAAGCATACTGAATAAACTTTCTCCATATGCGACGGACGCCAGGAACGTTTCGCCCGGGCCACGCCCGGCATCCCGAAATCATCCATCGCATTGATAAACTTAAATGATCCTAACGACGCATCCGCGCAGAATTCCCTGAAAATATAAGACGGTAATCCCTTCAATTCCGGCAGAGTAACCTCCAGCGCCACGCAGAATGTGTCGTCGCTGAGCCTATAACCGAAGGTATATCCGACGATAACGCCATCGATCTCAACCACCCGTCCCGTCAGACCCAGCGCATCGGCATGTTCCATCAGCCTGCGGTGCACCGGGCGATTCTCGACTAACATGGCCCGGTAAATGTCATCTTCATATGAAGTACGCCGGTTGTCAAGCCAACGGTCAAAAAGATCAAGGCACGCCTGACGGTCCGTTGCCAGAAACGGCCGGAACACCGGCGCGTATTTCTTCAGGAACGCGTTTATGTCCGAACGCTTTGAGCGGTACCCGTTGCCGCTTAACGCCGCGACCCGCGCGCGCTCATAATAATATTCTTCGCCCTGCAGATGCGCGCGGTACCTGACGCTGTCAAACGATGTCAGCTCATTCAAAGCCACCGCCTCGATCCGCGCCGCCCCACCCTGCATCCGGGAAAAAGCGGCTTCCACCGCCCGCGGGCTGATCTGGTCTCCCAACGGCGGACAATACAAAAATTCAATGCCCTGCTGACGCGCATACAGCAGCAGATTTCCATCCGCTTCTTCAACAGTAAAATCGAACGCATCGCTCCAGGCGATCGCATTTACAAAAGATCTCGACGATAAAACAGGCTCGCGGCGCCCAAACCAGCTGTTCAATTCGGCCTTGCGCTGCCACAAAAGATCGGCATTATTTTCAAAAGGGATTTCAGCGACCAGCTCGACCTCGTCACCATACCGGCTATAGTCAGGAAAAGCCGCAACGACCGCTTTCAATAAAAAATGATTGGCCGGCAAACCCAGGAAACGCGTTACTCCAGCTATATCTTCCAGCCATTGCGGCGCATGACGCCGTTCCTGAACCCAGGGACAGGCACGATGCACATATAACTTCAACTTGTCTTTCTCTGATGACAACAGGAATGGATACAGCCGGCATTCAAGCGGACGCTGGCTGTACACCCGGCATCGATGATCATCGGCATTAAGACAGCGGCAGGCCAGCCGGCCGTCGTGATACGGCTTGGTCAGCACATACCCGCCGAACGAAAAGCCGGGGACGCTTTTTTCCAGCGCAATCTCTTCTTCAACCATCAACCGCGCACACCAGTCGCCCGTTGAAGCGCCGAACACGCAACATCCCCGGCATTGCAGACAAAAGTCTGACGAAACGCCCTGCGGCAGGCTCATTTAACCTGGCTGCCGGGCGCAATATCCGCGCGATCGGGTGAAAGCACGGAAATGCCGATATCATCGGAAGCCGCCAGCACCATGCCCTGCGACTCCACCCCGCGGATAACCGCCGGCTGAAGGTTGGCAATCAAGGCCACGCGCTTGCCCACCAGCTGCTCGGGCGTGTACGACTTGCGGATCCCGGCCACGACCTGACGGACCTCGGAACCGATATCAACCTTGAGCACGAACAGCTTGTCCGCGTTCGGATGCAGCGCCGCTTCCTTAATTAGAGCGACCACAATACGGAACTTTTTAAAATCATCAATACTGACCAGCGCCTCCAACGGCTTTTGTTCAACGGCCTTCACGACGGCTGGCTGTGCGGCAACAACATTTTCTACAGGCTTTTGTTCTTCTGACATAAACATCCTTTCTGTTATCGGGGAATTATACTACAATATGCGCCACATACAATGACCAAGACCGCATCCTCCTCAACATTCTTTTTCTGGCTGACTGTCGCCGCGGGTCTTTGCCTGCTTTACCCGCAGATCGACTTCCAGGGATTCCTGTCTTCCGGCGATCACGGCCGTGGCCTTTACGCTGCGGAACGAACGCTCCACGGGGATGTGCCGTACCAGGACTACTGGTGGGACTACGGGCCCCTGATGCCCTATTACTACGCCGCCTTCGACCACCTGCTGGGCGTTAATATCATGAGCATCCTGATCGCCAAGGCCCTGCTGACCCTTGCCTCCGCCATGTGTATTTTTCTGACGCTTGAAGTCCTTGCCGGCGGCCTGGCCGGTTTCGCGGCCGCCGCCTGGTTCCTGGCTTTTGGCCACGATTTTTTCTACACCTACAACCACGCCGGCGGAATAACCTGCCTCGCGTTCACTCTGTTTTGTGTTGCTTCTTATATTAAAACCCGCCAGGACGACTGGTTATGGACCGGACTTGTCGGCGCCTTCATCCTGTCGCTGATCAAACTTAATTTTGGCGCCGCGGCCATTTTGATGCTGCTTGGCACCGCCTGCCTGACCGACCTATCCTTTGCCGTTCCCTTCACCGGAAAAAAGAAATTCTTCTACCTTTTCGGCACGATCCTTTTGCCGCTGATCATTCTGGCCGTTTACTGGTCTTTCCTGTACGGCTTATCCTGGGCTGAGCTTCAGCAATGCATGCCGTTCGGACGCTCCGACGCCCTCTTTCAATCCAGCCCGTGGGAAGCCCTGAATCTGCTGGCCAAAACATTCGGGCAAAATCTGCTGGCCAACAGGACCGATTTCATTTTCGGCGCTATCGTGCTAACCTCCCTGCTGCGCGTCCTTTCTCAGCTGGCCGACCGCGAACGACCGGCCGCCGAACGCAAGGAAAGCCTGCTAACCCTTATCCTGCTCGGAGCCTGTTACATTCTCTCGCTCCATGAATACATTAAAAGCGACCTCTGGTACCGCACCTTCTGGGCCCAGCCCGCCGGCATTGTCTGGATGTTCGCCCTGGTCGCGCTGGCGCTTAAAAACTTCTCGCTCCTGATCCGCGCATTGATATTTGGGCTTCTTTGCATCCTTTGTACCCTGCACGCCCGGGAATACCTGGCCAAGATCGACATCTACCGCACCACTGATCACTACCTGGCCGACCCGCGCGGTAAAGTCTTTATTGCCAACCCGCCGGAATGGATGAAGACCGCAGAAGACACCGCCGAATTCATCAACCGCATGATCCCGCCGGATGAAACCTTCCTGGCGCTGCCCTACGATCCGCTTTACTACTACCTGACAGCCAGGCGTTCACCGACCCGAATGCTGACATTCTTTGACGTCATCCATATCCCGCCGGAACAAGAAATGAAGGTCATCAACGAACTGGAAAATTCCCGGGTAAATTTCATCCTGCTTTCAAACCGGATCCACTCGCAGGAACCCGGCCTCGGCATCTTCGGACAGACCTACTGCCCGAACATTGCGAAATATATTGACGCTAACTTCATTCCTGTGGCAAAATTCGGTGATTGGCAAAACGAACCGGGCTGGGCATGGAACCACGGCACGGTCATTTTACAACGAAAGGGTCTTCGCAAATGAAAGTAACACTCCTTGTTCCCGTGCTTAATGAAGAAGTCGGCATGCGCGAGATCATGCCCACGGTCGACCGCTCCCTGTTCTGCCAGATCCTGATCGTCGACGGACACTCAACAGACAAGACCGTCGCCATCGCCAAAGAAATGGGGTTTGATGTAGTCACCCAGGTCCTGCCGGGTGTGCGCGGCGCCTACCTCGCGGCCTGGCCGCATATCAAGGGAGACGCCGTCATCACCTTCTCCCCCGACGGAAACTCTTTGGTGGAATGCCTCAAACCCTGCATCGAGAAATTCAAGGAAGGCTACGACCTGGTGCTGGTATCGCGCTACAAGGATGAAGCTAAAAGCGAAGATGACGATGTGGTCACCGGTTTCGGCAACTGGCTTTTTACCAACTCCATTAATTTCTTTCACCGCGGCCGCTACACCGACGCGATGGGCATTTACCGCATGTACCGTACAAACTTGCCACACGAACTTGACCTCGAAAAGCCGGAAAGCTACGCCTTCGAAGAAAAACTTTTCGGCACCAATGTCAGCTGGGAACCGCTGATGTCCATCCGCGCCGCCAAACGCGCCGCGCAGGGAAAACTCAAAATCGCCGAGATTCCGGGCGATGAGCCCAAACGCATTGGCGGCGTGCGCAAACTGCAGATCTTACGCTGGGGAGCTTCCTTCTATTGGGAAATCCTGCGCGAAGTCTTCTTCTGGCGCTAAGCCCGTTAACTGTCCCTGGAAAATACCGCCAGCTTCGACGGATCAAGCGGAGAAATATCAACGATCACCGGAATAAATCCGGGGATATTCAACATCGATGGATCCTGCAGATTGATCGGCAACGGCACCCCAGTCCCGTCACGCCTGATGCTCATATTCAACCGGTCGGCGTTAAGATCGATACCGCCGACATCTGCGGGCTTCTGACCGGCATCCAGGTTGGAATTAAGCCCTTTCAATATTTTACTCTGGTTTTGCGCCGGCAACCCCAGATCAGGCAGCTCTTCTTCATTATTGTAGTTTTCAATAAGCAAATTAAGCTGCCGCTGATCCTGCGCATGCTTCATCCCCGCCCCAAGCCAGGCAGTGTATCTGCGAAAATCGACGTTTAAATCAATGTTATTGCCATACTGCGGCCGGCCTTTGTCATCTCTCGATAGTGCCTGACCATCAGGGCCAAAAGCTAGCCCCAAGTCCAGGTGCAACTGAGAAACAAACGACTTGGATTCTGGCGAGGCATCAAGCACAAACGCACCCTTTTCCGATTCTGTATAAATAATCCTGTTGATTTCGTTTGCGCTGACATCATTGACATCGTGCGATGTTTCAACAAAAGGTTTCGCATACCACCTCAATGACACACGACCATCGGCCATGATTGTCGCCAAAGCAGCCTCCTGGCGGCACCACTGATATTGTCCGGCTACAGTGCTATACGTAGTACTGGCATAAAACAATTCCAGCCGCCCATCCCGGGCAGCCAGAAGCCACTGACGTCCGCCGAAATCCCATCGTCTGGGGAATATATAAAAATTTCCCTTCTGTTCGACTAAGCTCAATCCCTGAATATACCTGTAGAATCCGTCGACATCACTGGCCGGCGCCAGACGAAACGGCGTCTTTCGGGGGTCCAGCATACCGATTACGTTGTTTTCATTTAAAACAAGCTGGCCGTTTTGCCGCACTTTTTGACGACCCAATTCAAACACTTTCGCGAACTTATTGCTCTTGTATTCATTTACCAGCGCAGTCATTGTCTTTTTGTATTCTTCTAAATCTTCCGTTCTTTCAATACGATAAATGAGTTCGAAATATTCCCGTAAAACACCAATAACATCATGGCTCTTGCCGCTTTTACCACCCAAATGACGCAATATATCGCGCATCAGATCGCCGTCCAAATATTCACCAAGAACATGTAAACGCTTCAAGAAAAACTCGCGCGCGTCTTCAGAAAGACCTTGCGGTAAAGGATTATCCCCAACAAGGATTTCACGCGCCGTTAATAGCTTAAAATCATGATACCCTTCGGCGATTTCAACCTTTTTCAAACCTGACGCATGTTCCAGAATTCTTCTTTTCCTGGATTCATCACCCTGCAGAACATAATTCATGCCAACTTCCACGATCGCCAGCAAATTCTTGTAGTTAGGCGAATCATTATCCTGCCCCTTGATCCTGATCCAACCATTATCCCAGATCCAGCTAAGACCAGATCGGCCATTACGCGCAAATAGCAGATCCTTAACATTCTTTCGCACAGTTACAATATCTCCCGTCAACACATCTTCCGTTTTCATTGTCCGGGGCTCTGCGTCATCAGGCTGAAATGGCTCGGGAGTTATACCCTCATTTTTGGTAATCTGTTCCCAGACAGTTTCCTCCCATTCAGTGTTTTTTGTGTACTGATCGACCGCTTCCGGGTTCAGGGATGAATCCTCTTCAGGGGCAATCCACTCCACGGTCGTTTTATTCGATGAATAGAGATCTTTAACAAAAATGAAATACCGACCTTGAACATTACGAGTGACACGAAACATAAAATGCCGGCCCGACATTTCCCGGTCGACGGCAAACATTTCCCGCCCGATCTCATGATCAACGCCCGGTTTAAAAGGAGCCAACTCTTCAATATTCCTGATCCTATCCGCACTATAACGAGCCAGCCTGACTTCTCCGCCTTCAACCCAGACCCGAAAAATATAATCCTTACTGCCCGCCTTGATCCATGCACTACCTTCAAATTCTTCCTCCCGTTCTAAACCCTGAGCGTCGCGTAACAAAACTCGCTGATAAGGCGTCTCCCATTCAACAACCGTTTTAAACTCTTCTGCATCCTGCTCAGGTGGAACCAGATGGCGTACAATCAGAACAGGCTGATTATCCGCACTACGCTGAACTTCAAATGAAAAATGCCTGAATGCCAGCCCGGCGCCTCCAATGGCGTAACTGTTAACCTGAGATTTCCAGGTCTCATCAACAGAAGCAATACCCGCCCCTACCGACACTTCATGCTCAAAGTCTACCGGCTTCTTTTCTGCCCCCAACGCTTTTCCATTTTTCTTATCATATCGACGGTATGAAACCTTCTCAACCCCATCAACATTGCTTAACCATATTTTATACCAAAAACGCCCCGCGCTGATCCAGGCAT
>PEAR01000105.1 GCA_002753745.1 Candidatus Omnitrophota bacterium
ATATCTGAAAGTTCCCTGGGTGTACTCTTTACATTCCTCCCGGTTCTGATTTTCTTTCTTTTCTTTAACACGTGGGATAAATTTCTGTTCATGATGCCCACCTTTATCATTTTTATTTTCTGCTCATCCTTTGCTGTCCATTACATTGTTCATCATGTCTGGCTAAAAAAATTCATCCTACTACGGGCTGCGTTAATTGCACTAACCCTCTTGTCTTTAGGCTGGAATTTCTATTTCTATGCCCATCTGGCGAAGTGGGGAGAAAACCCCAACAGTCTCTGGAACTCACAGTACAACAATTACAATTTTACAAATATTTATCATTGTAATGAATTTCTTGCCAACCCCAACAAACGGGATAATCGCGAAATTGAGAACTTTTGCCACCTGATCCTTCAGAAACTTCCTCCTAAAGCTGAGTACTGGGACGATGATTCAAAAATGTTTTATCAGCTCGAAACCTATTACCAACAGGTCAACCGGCAAAGGCCTGACATAAATATCCGCATGATCAATTCCTGGGGATTTGAAGGCTGGGGTGCAGACAAAAAAGAATTTACTCTGCGTCTGAGCAAGGCTTTTAATAGCGGAAAAGATTTCTTTATCGTTTCAACCGGCTACCCTTTCAACAATTACCTCGCAAACGTTCCCAATAAAGAAAAGTATACTTTTAGAAAATTCTTCCTTGATGACTCAAGATGGATCTACAAGCTTGTTACAAATCAAGAAAGAAATTCTCAGGAAAAGACGATGTGGGACCGCTGGGATATCCTGCCCACCGATAAACCATTTATCATTGACCTTAGCATGGATAATGTGCTGAACTTTAATGAAGGCACCGCTCTATTCCAGGAAAACATGAGCAACTTTGGACCATTCTGGAAAAACGATGATCAGATATTTTTTAGTCCTGAAAAGCTCGGGGCGCAAATCGGCTTCCTATTACGATTTGATCAAACGTTCGAAGCCGACATAACACTTAACTGCACCACCTCATATGACTATGGCATTGTTGAGATCCTTCTTAACAACAGGACATTAACCGCCGAACCAATCGACCTTTATTCGACAAATATCTATTTCAAGAAAATAAAGTTTGAACATATTCATTTTGAGAATGGCAATAACATCCTGTCTTTCAAAGTTGTCGGCAAAAACGACGCATCAATCGCCATGAAAACCGGCATTGACTCTATTGAGATCACTAATAACACCCGACAGAAATAATAAATTATACTCTTCAACATTGAGTAACATCATAAATAACGAAAATCATCAACATTAATATGTCCCCATGGACCAGTAGAACTGTCTATGATAATTAAATAAGCTTTCTTCCCTTTCCAGGGAGAAATATCCCAAACAACCCGCGACATGGTTTCTGTGTCAATCGTATTGCCCCAGCCACTTTGAGTCGCGACTTCCTTGCCGTCAACCATCAAAACAACACGTTCATTCAACGATGAATCTCCTCCGCCAATCATAAAACCAATATGATTGCGTTCAATCAAAAATGGGATTGAAGTCAGCGTTCCTGTTAGATGGTCGCCTTGAAGTTTCCCCCAAGTCTGATCTTTTGTATGATGATCTTCAACGCTACCAACCCAATATCTACCCCGCATATTAGCCGCCCCGCGTCCGCGATAAAGGCTGTTGTCACCCAAAGTTGGTTGATTTAAAAATGCCCTTCCTTCGGCTGTCCAATTTGTAAGATCTCCTTTCTCAAAGTCAGAATTGATAAACAACAACTTCTCCCATGGATAATGAAGACTTAATAAGATCGAAAATAATATTAATCCCATTAAAAAGACACTAACAAATTTCCAGAAATATAACGCCTTCTTGTCGTTCATGCGAAATCTCCAGCCTTATAAATTCGAATTGATACGCCCGTCCTTTTCATCTGCCACCTTCTCAAGCTGTATAACTCTCATCAAATTGAGACGGACCCTTGAGAAGAACGATTTATCTAAATATGACGCAAGAAATGATGCTTTAGCCGCCAATCGATCTTTAAATGTATCCTCCTTACGCATCAATGTCTGATAAATCAGATTAATTTGATCTATGGGCACTTTAATGCTCTGATCCTTCAGTTTATAAAAAGATAAATACATCTTTGCCGTCGGAATATAAATGTTATACGGTTCGTAAAGTCTTTTGAAGTCACCCTCTCGAACGATCTCGATATCAGAAATAAAATATAAATCTTCCAGCCTGGGATAATCCACATTAGGACGATCAACAAGGTTCAAACCCGGGCCAAAACAAATAACTGTGGGACGAACGCCAAGAATGTAGCGACCATCACCTTTTTCATGAGAATACACCCGCTTACCCATCTCAACTTTTCGATGCGCAATCTTTGAGTCCGTCAATCCTAATGGATCATACGCCCAACCTCCGTAATAATAGGCGACAAATGGCAAAGCATTCAACGAAATGCTTTGATGCGAAGATAACATTAGTTGAAATGCCTGACCATAAAACTTTGCAATTGCATGAAATCTTTGATTATTCTCTGAAAAACCGAAACTCGATGGGTTAAGTAAAATCCCGACAGATGATGATAAAAGAATAGTAGAAAACAAAAAGAGCACGCTCGTCCTAAGCAACAACGACCAACAACCTTTTAGTTTATCAGCACACAACAAGGCATCATTGATAAAAATTCCAATCAAAACAAGCAGTAACGGCTGACAAGGCATAGCGTAGCGCCAGAACGGCCAGTTATTCCCGCCGCTTAAAACGACAATTCCAGAAAACATCAAAAAGATTAGAAAAAACAACCACCAGACTCGATCGCGCCGAAAAAACACTCCATAGACAACCACTAAAAATAAAACCAGGCACCCGCCGACATTAAAATTAATAAATTCCCTAAGATAATCAAACCCATGATGCCAGACAGTTACGTTATATCCCACTTTTTGGTAATACGTATTGGGCATTACATACCCGTAATATTCCCAGCGAGAGAAAACATAAAAAATAAAAATCACCAACCCTGCCGAATACTCCAACAAATACACAAAATTAATCTCTCGTCTAACTAACCATTGATAAAAGAACTCAAATATTAATATCAACGCGTAATACGCTACGGCTTCCGGGCGGGAAAGGCTTAACAGACAACACCAGACACCTACAAAGATGCGCTGCCATCGCGTCTGATTGAATTGCAAATAGAATACTATCGACGACAAAAGCAAAAAAGAAAAAAGCATTGTTTCCAGCCCAATCCCGCTCCAGAAACTGTTAGCCAAAGAAAATGCATAAAGGATAGGGATACACAAATAAAGACAGTGTCGGCCGATCTGCCTTTTGGCAAAGCGCATGAGTAGTAAAAGAGTAAGAAAATAGCAGAAAACTCCTTGTCCCTGCAGAAAGACATCTCCCGGAATACCTAAGAAAACTCCAAAACATGTCAGCATCTGGCAAAGATAGCTGCTATAGCTTTCAACATGTTCTCCCAAATTAAACACGAGGCCATGACCTTGAAGAAAATGCTGCGCATAACGAAGAGTGACATACGCGTCATCAAGAGGCGGCGGTCTAAAGAATATCCACGTCCAAAATGAAGCGATCGCCAAGATGCCGATAATGAGAGCAATTTCAATCCGAGAATATGTCTTCACCTGTTTAGACATACACCATTATGGCCTCATATTAGGTTTACCCAGAAGCAGCGAAACAGCATCCCTGTCTGGATGCTCAGCAGAGCCAACCCAGTTTAATGTGACAGGCAATCTGTCCAACGTGAAATGGTTCACGTTGATCCACGCAATGCTGTATAAACTAATGTTTGATTTAGAGGGAACATCGGAACAAAACGTCTCCGTTATAATGCGCGACCTTGTTTCAGGCTCACCAACAAGACGATAATCATCCAGTTTCATAAAACCAAAGTCGCGCCTTACGCGAATTTCAGGCTGCGGCACATCACTCGCTATCGTAAAATTTAACAATAAACAACGTTGTGACGGCAAAAAGATATCAATTGAGCTTGCGACTGAACACTCACCCGGGTTGTTCCAACCGGCAAATTGAAAATACAATCCGTCGTTAGGATACGTGCGACCGCAATAAAACCTGTCGGGAAGATTCGAACTCCTAGCTAACTCCCGCTCAAATGCAGCAACTTGCTCCATTACCCCCTGTTGAGTCGTTAGAACGGAACTTGCATATTTATTCTGATAATAGATATTCGCATTATAAACAGCAATCATCGTAAGGAGCACAAAACAAACAGCAATAGAAAGCCCTCTTTTTAGATTGAGCTTAATTAAAAGGATCGTGCCTAATAAGATCAGACCAGAAACAACTGCATTTATCGAAGAGGAGAAATCAACCAGATATCTTGGACTGATTAAAAAATAATGCAAATAAAAGATGTAAAGCACAAAGAAGTTGATAAAACCCCAACACATTAAGAAGAAAAACGACTGATGGGGCCCGCTTTTCCTGCAAGCAGAGAAAAATTCTCTGCAACGAGTGACGATTAATGCAAATAGAAACACAAGCCCTGCAAGCAAAACAATTAAATGGAAAACATTAAATATCGCCGCGCCAAACTCTCTCCAGCGGAAAATATTTGCTGACCAGCGATAATTAAAGAACATGGCGCTTGTCAGTTCTCTGGCAGCGGCCACTAAAGAAGCCGCGTTATACGGATTGCCAAATCGCAGCGGATATTCTGCTGCCGTTGAGCCATTAACCGCTCCCGCATAACCAAATTCAATAAATGAACCGAAACGGCAATAATTTAGAAAAAGATTCGCAGTAATCCCGATACAAAAAAGAAGAACGCCAGCAGCAACCAATCGGCGATCTTTTTTCTCTTGATACGCAAGGAACAACGTCAACGTTACCGTTGTTAGACCGTAAATAATTAGCGTCGGGCGCACTAACCACGCCATTCCGCAAACCAAACAAATAACAAATAAAAGTGCCTTTCGAGGTCTTCCCAGGTAAATAAAGAGAAGCGCCATCAATATATTGCTATAGATACCAGCGTAAAAGATGGTCTCTTCGTATACCCTAAAATCAATCTTGAACAGCTCGCTCATGCCAGATAAGAATAATACCCACACCAGAAGAAACCAGCGGATCAACAAACCAATGCCTGAATAAACGCGCACGCTAAACTGCTTGAGCAAAGACTTTATTGCAATATTAAGAATCAAGACCATCAAGATCAAATAAAATACAAGCGTTAGCCTGTCGGGAAAAGCGCCAAATCCCAACACATGTGCGGCCCATTCAAAAGGCAGCCTGAGCAAAGGAACTCCAAGACCCCAATTCTGGTGCATAGCCTGTCCGGTCCATATATAGTCCCAAGGCAACCCAAAAGGGTGATCACTTAGAGACAACCTTCCTTGCAGGAAAGCATCCGTTTGCAGACGATGAGCTAAGGATGTCGAAAAAAAGTTCGAGAATCCCTGAAAAAGACAAATATACTTTCCGTAAAATATAAACAATAAAACGAATAGAAAGATTTCTATAACGATGTATTTAAATTTCATACCTTGGCAATCTCGACTTTACCCTTATAATGCGAATAAAATATTTATCTCAAATCCTCTAACCAAGCCTCTAGCAGATCAATCTCCCGGGGATCAAATACATTCTTCTCTACAAGGCTGGCATAACATCGTCTCATGGCCTGCGGGATATTTTTAACTCCAGCAGGAATGATAAGTCCGGTTAGCGTTTCCCGAATGAGTTCAACCTGAAGATACCCGGAAACTTCATCGGCAAAGTCTTTCATGAGATTATGCTCATTGCGTTCCTGGCGCACGGTGGGCTGATGAAAAAGAACCGACCAGCCATTGGCCCAGGCGATCCTCTGGGCAATGAGGCTGCGCCAGATATCGGTCATACGAAAGGAACAGTAGGAAGGTAAGTATAAAAGAGGAAACGTTTCGAGCCACCAGGTAGTGTTCTGGCTGTTAAAAGGCGACCAGACTTCCGCGCCAAGCGCCAGGTCTTCGGCGGGCTTGAACCTGATCGGCAACGGCATGAGCAGACGATAAACAGCGTCGACGTCAGGATTATCATCGGCCAGGCCCTGCTGAACAGGACAATCCAGCGTTTTTAGCGTCAAGTCTTTGAGCGAGATGTCATTTCTTTGAACACTGGCTAAAGGAAACCCTCGAGGCCAGACAGGCGCGTTGGAAAAATGTCGATACACATTAAGCCAGCCCTTTTCCTGAACAAAGCGAGCTGGTTTTGTTTTGACTCTTTCCTGCCAGAAACTCTCCAGCGGAACATTATCATCATCCGTCTCAACAATAACCTGCGCGCCTTTCCTGATCGCCGCCAGATACCCGACATTCTTGCGCGCGTAATGTCTGGTCAGGCACTTTCTTGCCGTGCCCAATCCCGTCGATATCTGCCGCTCGATATCATAATAATCGCAGCTAGCCAGAGAGAACTCTTTCGGACTGGACACATCGCCGGCAAGAATAAAATCCCAACCATGTCTGCACGCGCCGTCGGCCAAGAGTTGCAGAACCGTATTGGGCTTTGAAATACTTGTCACCACCAGCGCAACCTTGTTCATTGTCACCCCCGAAAGAATTTCCCGTTTAACCCGATCCCAACCATTCAATTATTCGCAGAAGTGCCTGTTTCCTGATAATCATCGTAATCTGTATTGATATCCCAAAGGTTATTCCTTTCACCATGGACAATATTCGCGGCAGCTTGCAAACCCATAAAGATACTGTGATCCTGATTGTTGTACTTGAAGGCCCCTCCACGGCCAATGACCATCAAACCCGTGATCTTATCGAGATGATCCCGAACCACTTTTATGTTCTCCTTATAACCAAGGTTATAAACAGGGTACGATCGTCTGATCCTTTCAACATGACCGTCCAGAATCGCGGCGTTTTTAAATCCCATCTGCCGCAATTCCCGGGAAGCCAGATCAATCAAATCCTGATCTGGATCCTTCCACAGGGCATCTTCATCATTACACCAGAATTCCATGGCCAGGATCGAGCTCTTTTCCTCACCATAAAGCTGCGGCACCCAATTCCTGAAATTGGTGATCCGTCCGGTCCTGAATTCCGGCGACTGAACATAGATCCATTGATCCGGGAACAGATCAACAGAATCAATCTTCAAATAAACGAGAATAGTATTCCTGAACCTTAAAGCACCAGCAGCTTCTTTCACCTCGCCGGGAACATCGCTCAACCCCACGACAAGCTGCGTCAGGGGCATTGTTGAAATGATAAGATCATATCCGCCGCTGATACGGCCATCAGAAAACGTCAATGAATGCGCACGCCCTGCCGTCACGTTCACTCGGTCAACCAGCCTATTATAGAATATTGTGCCGCCATTTTTCTCAACAGCGCCTGCCATACATTGATACAGATACCCGGTCCCCTTGCAAGGATAAGAAAACTGATCGATCATTGTCCGGTGCTCTTTAAACCGGGCCTTGCAGAACACCTCTTTAAGAGCTTCAGATAAAGACAATTTCTTTATCCTCTGGGACGCAAAATCAGCATCAAGCGCTGAACAGGGGATGCCCCATAACTTTTCGCTGTAGGGTTTAAAAAATATTTCATAAAGCCGCTTGCCAAAACGATGCGTCACCCAGGACTCGAAGCTGCCGTCCAATCTGGTCGGCATAACGCTTTCTTTGAAATAATACGACAAACAAATGACGGCCTGAACCAGACCGATATTCTTTAAAGCATTGGAGGGAGATAAAGGATATGCGAAAAACTTTTCCTTATACAAGATGCGGGTCAGACGTCTGACCGTTAGGTAATCATTACCTAATATTTCCAACCATAAATCGTTGACCATTTTGCTCTTGCTGAAAAACCTGTGGGGGCCAAGATCCACCGATTGATCCCATAGCCGAATAGTCCTGGACATGCCGCCAACGGTTGAGCCTGCTTCAAAGACATCAAGCGCCACCCCATGCTTTGCCAAGACGTATGCTGCCGTTATTCCAGCCGGCCCGGCGCCGATAATGGCAACTTTCATAAGATATTTACCTTTAGCATATTGCTTCCCCGCTCAACCACATCATCAATAAACACGTAAAATTTCTGTGTACGAGAAAAAGAATCCGCTTATGGACTCAAAACAAGTTTATTCAATAGCGGCAAGGCTCCATCATTCCAATCTGGATCTTCAACAGAAGCAACCCAGTTCAATTTGATAGGCAGCTTATCCAATGTTAAATGATCCACATCAACCCAAGCTATACTAAACAGACTAATGTTGGGCTTATACGGAGTATCCGAACAAAACATTTCCGTAACGTTATAAAGTTTTGTCGACGAATCCCTGGCAACTCGGGACTTCAATAGAGACATAAACATTAAATCCCGCTTTACCCGAAGCTTGGGTTGCTTCATATCAATTGGGACTGAATAATTTAATAATAAACAGCGCTTAGAAGGCAAAAAGATATCAATAACACTTGAAACCGAGCAATCCCCCATATTATTCCAACCGCTATATTGAAAATGCAATCCATCAGTTGAATACTTTCGTCCACAATATTGTTTATCAGAAATAACAGTGTTTAAAGCCGCATCATCATTAAAAGACCTACTCAAGTCTCTCACTCCATGTTTATCGGTTAACACCTGGCCTATAGATTTGTTATTGCTATAAATGCTTATAATGATAATGAATGTTATTACGCAGAAAGCAAAAAAGCTGACAAATAAAGACTTTTGATAATATTTTCTTAACAAAAAAGCCGCCAATAAGCTCCAGCTAAAAAAAACGGAATTTACTGCA
>PEAR01000106.1 GCA_002753745.1 Candidatus Omnitrophota bacterium
CAATTAATTCCGGCATTAGATAGAACATCGACATCATCCCAATTGACCCCCTTAAGCGTCAACACTTCAATATCTGTCCAATTAACTCCCCCACGAGACATTGATGAAAGATCTTCCCAATTCACGCCAGTCCGCGAAAGAAGATCAAGGTCTACCCAATTGATTCCCGTTATTGAAAGAGCCGAAACATCATCCCAGTTAAGACCGCTGAGTGACATCGCTGTAACACTATCCCAATTAACTCCCGCGTGCGTCAGGACATTAACATCTGCCCAATTTACACCGCTCGCCGTCAGTTGAAGAATGTCCGTCCAATTCACGGCTGACGATGACAAGGCTTCAAGGTCCGTCCAATTTACACCTGTAGACGCAATCGTTTCAATATCCGTCCAGTTAATTCCCGAGTTCGTTAATGTTCCGACATCAAGCCAATTTACTCCGCTTAAGGAAATCTCTCCAATATCGATCCAATTAATGCCGGTCTTGGCCAATACATCAATATCGAGCCAATTGACACCTGTCGTTGACAAAGCGCCAATATCCTCCCAATTAATGCCAGTAGCGCTTAAAGAGCTGATATCCGACCAGTTCACGCCTTCAACAGATAAACGACCGATATCCAGCCAATTGATTCCCGAGGCAGACATCGATCCAACATCTATCCAATTGATACCCTGGATTGACAAAGTCTGAATATCCGTCCAATTAATCCCTGTAAGAGACAATGAACCAATATCACCCCAGTTAATTTCAGAACTTGATAAGGCACTTAAATCATCCCAATTTATTCCACTCACTGAAAGCCGGCTGATATCACCCCAGTTTACTCCCGCATCAGTCATAGCCCCTATATCAATCCAATTCAGCCCGGCATAACTTAACTCGCCAATATCAGACCAATTAACCCCACTGGCTGAAAGTTCCTGAATACTGGTCCAATTTATACCTTCCATTGACATGCGGGTAAAATCGGTCCAGTTAACACCACTGACCGATAAGGCTTCGATATCTTGCCAATTAACGCCTTGTTTTGAAAGAACATCAACATCCGACCAGTTAATACCGGTCGAAGAGATCATGGCAATATCCTGCCAGTTAATACCAGCGACCGTAAGTGACGCCACATCATCCCAGTTCATCCCTTGTGACGACATTTGACCTACATCGAGCCAGTTGATCCCTGTTGCGGACATTGTCCCGATATCAATCCAGTTAACGCCTGACAAGGCTAAAGCTTCAATATCAGTCCAATTAACGCCGGAAGTACTCATCGATTTTAAATCAGTCCAGTTAATACCACCCTCAGTCAATGAAGAAAGATCGGTCCAGTTAACGCCTGATGCAGCAAGTGAACTGACATCCAGCCAGTTGACACCGCAACTTGACAAGACGCCAATATCCGACCAATTTACCCCTTGAGCACTCAACGCCGCCAAATCATCCCAGTTAACAACTGCATTGCTCAAAGATGAAATATCATCCCAGTTGACACCGGAAACCGTCAGCTTTTCAATATCCTGCCAATTAATGCCTGATAATGAAATTGTCTGGATATCATCCCAGTTGACGCCTTCGGCAGACATTACGCTGATATTCGACCAATTGATGCCACCGGTTGTCATCTGTGACAAATCTTGCCAGTTAACACCGCTTTGAGCCATTGTCTCAAAATCTACCCAATTGATCCCCGAGGAAGATAGCGCTCCGATATCATCCCAATTAATACCATTAGCTGCC
Organism: Candidatus Omnitrophota bacterium; assembly: GCA_002753745.1. GTDB lineage: Bacteria > Omnitrophota > Gorgyraeia > Zapsychrales > Fredricksoniimonadaceae. Next base: position 1,738 of record PEAR01000106.1, read on the forward strand.
AAAACCCCCATATCAAGCCAATTAACCCCAACAGAGCTAAGGGCAGCAATATCGTTCCAATTTACGCCAGCGTTGCTTAAAGATCCAAAATCAATCCAGTTAATATTAGAGTAGCTCAACGATGATAAATCCGACCAGTTCACACCAATATTAGTTAATGACTGGATATCAATCCAGTTAATACCCGATACCGAGAACTCCTGCAGATCGATCCAATTAATCCCGGCCGATGACAAGACGTCAATATCAGACCAGTTTACCCCGCTCGAGGACAACGCGGCAATATCGACCCAATTGATCCCTGCATTGGAATAGGCTCCGATGTCAACCCAATTAACTCCCGTTGAACTCAAAACTCCAATATCAATCCAATTAATGCCGGTTGAGCTTAACGCCCCGATATCACTCCAGTTAACACCACTTGCACTCATGAGCTGTAAATCTGCCCAGTTAAAACCAGCAGCGCTTAATGTGCTGATATCGTTCCAATTGATACTGGCGAGTGTCATATCCTCGATGTCATACCAATTTAACGCACGGCCAGACATAACGTTCAGATCATCCCAATTTATACTGGCCGTTGTCAAAACAGCCAAACTGTCCCAATTCACCCGGTCTGGCCAGTTAACACCTGCTCCTGTCATGATGGCCAGGTCCACCCAATTAACCCCGCTGGCAGTAAAAAGATCAAGGTCCGTCCAATTCAAACCAGTGGAACTTAAAAGACCTATATCCGCCCAATTTACCCCAAGATCTGCCAAAGATGAAATATCATGCCAGTTGATCGAAGCATCGCTCATGACGCCCAAATCATCCCAATTAATATTCGAGTCACTTAAAGCACTAATATCAAGCCAATTGACACCGGCAATCGTCATGGCATACAGGTCATCCCAATTGATCCCGGCGTTCGCCAACTTACCAAAAGCACCAGCCGCCGTGGCGATCCCGATATCATCCCAATTAATCGAAGCCGCCGCAATTTGGTCAGTAACACTTCTGATCGCCGACACCCCGCTCATCAACACCTCGATATCCATCCAATTAACACCATTGTTGCTGGAAAGGATTTCTTTAGCATCAGTCCAATTAATCCTGGTGTCGGACATGACCCCCATATCGTCCCAATTGACCGCGGCAAGATCCGAAACATTTGGCTTGACAAGATCCAACGGAGCATACGTGCTGTAAACCCCTCCGTAAAGAGTTGCATCATACAAGTTCCCGTCGACTTGAGCCTCATTAATTCTTATGTTTATGTTAATGAAATAGGAATTCTTGAAATCCGGCGGAACCCATACACCGTGCCCTGTGGAATTATACAACGTCGAGTCGACGGGGGCAGCATCATCGAAAGGAGCAAACCAATTCTTGGTCGTATCTGGCTTCAGTGAAAAACCAGCCTGAGGTGCCGGCACAGCATAAGTCGACGTTGCAACCGTAGCCATGTAAATCGTGGCATCGCAAGTATCGTTTACTTGAATGGTCTTACGAAGTCCATCGCTCTCAAGCCAGGCATAAAACAAATACGCTTTGATCGAATTATCCCAAACAGCGGCGAACTTTGGACCGGTACCTTGAAAAATGTCGAAAGATTGAGATGTCGCGCTGGCCAGCCCTTGCGCTTCCGCTAAAAGCGTATACATATTACCGCCAGCGGTGATCTGAAGATTCGTGAATTGAACAAGCCCGTTTACCGCCGTCAACTTCACTGTCCCACGAAGACTGGCATTGCCCGGGTTATTTGCGATTGAAACCGTGACCTGTGTCGCGTTGTCGCTGGTAACGACATTATTATCAGCATCAACAACGGCGACAAGCGGCTGCCTGGAAAAAGCGATCAGAGTTTTAGAACTGGAAGGCGAGGCTAAAAAGATAAGGTGTGTGGCGTCGCCATGGGAAAGGCTGCCTGAAGTCCCTGAAGCGGCACTCGAAATGCCAGACTGAACACCACCGGTGTAAATATCTCCGCCGATAGTTGCCTGAGCTGCGCCGCTATTACTGCCCCCGGAAAATTGAGCAAAAGCAGAAGCTGCTATAAGAACATTTATTATTAATATAATAATAAATGAGCTTATGCAGCTGCCTATAAAGTTAGAAGTGTTTTTGGTTTTAACTATTATCATCCCAGGGATCAACTGGTGTTAAATTTATAGCTACATTATTAAATTAAATGAAGCTCACTTCAATAAATATCTGAAAAATTTTTGGATGATTTTAGCATTATCGCTGGAAAAGTAAAACCAATTTTTCTCGACGGAAAAAAGTTACTGAGCGGACCGCGCACAGCGAATACCGTAAACAATACCGGCCGAAGAATCAAATCGGCGCTTAAAGCCTTCGCTGTCAGGATCTTTGGCTGCAAAATTACGTGAGGAAATCTGCAGATATTTCATGCTGGACGATTGATAATCCCCGCCACGATACCCGATCCCCAGCGTCCCCGTAATCCCGCGGCGCGCATCCTGAGAGTCAATGCCGGGCCAATCAACATTGGTTGCATTGCCTTCGAAGCCTGAGAGAATATTCAGTTCGCCATCACCTTGCGTGCCAAGAAACTGTCTGCCTTGATCTCGCCCGATCGTAACAGCGGGCTCAGCAACATTACCGGAAAACTCCATATTGCCGTAATATCCAGCACCGCTTGCGGCACGGCTGTTTGAATTAGCAGAAAAAATACCGGCACGCAGAGGTCCTTTCTGACCAATAGAAATCCCTCCCGGTTGGCGACCATCGCCGGAAATCCAGCTGAGAGCATTATTGTTCACATTTGCAGCGCCGCTAAGAAGAACTTCCGCTCCGTTCTCATCCTGGTCTGACGGAAAAATATCTCCCGAGACGGCAGAATGTGCCGCCAATGAACCCCAGGCAAATTCATCCGCTTTAGGCTGAATATCAACACCGCGGGCAGCCTTTTCGTACTCAAGCTCAGTCATCGGACGAAGGGCAGCCCAATCAGCAAATGCCGCGGCATCCGGCCAAGACACATAAGTCATTGCCCGAGCAGGACGTTTTGTCTGTGCAGGAACCATCGGGTGGATCGAATCCCATGAAACAGTGTTACGATTTGTGACATCACTTGTTCCCTTCCCACCGTCAACCGCTGACGTGATATCGCGATTGATACGCGCTGCCACAGATAATGTATTGAAAAAAGCAACCCACTCCCCTTCTGTAAGTTCAAATTTCATCAGGTAAAAAGCCTGGTAACCTTTGGGAAAAGAATTCGGGAGCAGAAAGATGTCTCCCGTCGAATTCTCGCCGCTCGATCCGCTACCCTGGTAGAAAAAGCCTCCCGATGATGTATTTGTCGTCGTGATGGCGTTCTCGGAATTTATATACCAAGGCTGATCGTCCGCCGAGCCTTTCTTGAAACGATAGTCCGAAGAACTCGCACCATCGCCGGCGAAGAACGCTCCCGTCGGAACATACACCATTTCCAGACCGAACAACCTCGTAATTGTATTGGCCGCTGAGGCTGTTGTATCGGACAGTCCGTCTTGACCGTAATTCCATACAAAGGTTGACCCTTTTACGTCGATGACACCAGCTCCGGCATCTTTACGACGGAAGAAAAATCCTTTACCGTCTTGGGGAATATACGACTCAAACCCCGCAGGCGAAACTCCGCCGCTGGTAATAGAAGCATGATGCCATGTCTTTCCCGCATCAACAGAATATTTCATAAATATCCAGGCAGCATCATGCGAAACATTATTTCGCCAGCTGTTCTCCTGTTTAAGATTAAACGTAAATGTCATTAAATGCCCCGTGACATTCGTTGAAACCTCATCAAAACTTGAAAGAATGAGATTATTGGCCATCGAGGCTGACACAAATCCGCAAACGAAAAATATCATCAATGCTGTTTTTTTAAACATAGGAGGTTTACAAAAGAATGTATGTTAATATGTTACTGTCCGTCGACAGTTCTGGCCCCGCGGCCGCCGTAAGAGGGCTGGGCATCATCAGCTCCCTTTGCTGCCTCACTGCGGTCGGAAATCCGAAGTCTATCAGAAATGTCCTGCCAGGAACCACCCCGAAAACCGGCCCCGGAGGAGGATGTAATGCCCTTGGCGGGAACCGTATCCATCCCTGGCCACCCATCGACATCGGCGTTACCTGAGTATCCGGCCAATGTTGTCAAAAATCCATCCCCATTTCTTCCGGTAAAAGCCAAACTCTTAGCGTTACCGACAGATACGGTCCATTCTTTAAGGTCTCCAGAGAGCTCCATCATACCGTAATTTCCGGCCCCGGAAGACAAACGAGTAGAAGTGCCCGTCGAAAATATGCCCGCCCTTAAGGGACCTTTGGTGTATTCAAGGCCGTTTGACGCATCTCCCCCCGTTAAAGTCTGATTCGAAAAATGTGCATTTGCGTCCTGTGTCGTGGCCAGTTCGTTCCCTTTTTCTTCCGTACCACTTAACTGCGTTACAGGACTAATAGCCGTCGAACCCCAAGCATACTCGCCAGCAACAGGCACAAACGGGCCGCGGGCAGCTTTTTCAAATTCCAATTCTGTTAACGGACGCAATCCTGCCCAATCCAGAAAGGCACAAAGATCACGCCACCCTAAATAACTAACCGCTCGAGATGGACGCTGCGTAGCGCATGTTAACGGAGATCCTGAGCAGGCAATTGTATTGCGATTTAATACAGAATCAGTGTTTTTATGATTGCTGTCCGTCAAATCATGCGCTGCTCGATTTACAGCAGGAAGAGAATTAATAAAGTCAACCCATTGCCCTTCCATAAGCTCATATTTCATGGCATAAAAAGCATTAAATCCCGTCGGGAAGTCCTGCGGGATTACGAAAGATGCACCCGTGGCGAACTCACCAATATTACCAGAAGAACTATAAAAAAATCCGTTGTTTGTAACCGCAGTTACAGAGATAGGTCCGACCCCACTTATCTCCCAGGGATTGGTGTCTGCGGATCCACGCTGAAATGCTCCCGTTGAAGCGGCAAAATCACCGGCGTAAAAAGAACCCTGAGGAACAAAAACCATTTCAATCCCCATGACATTAACAGCAATTTGTGTTGCGTCAGAAAATCCGCACCCGCTATAATCCACGACAAACGTGACATTCTTAGAGGAGAATGAAGAAACGGGCTGATGCCCTGATGGACGTATAAAAGCACCTACCTTGTCCTGGGGCACATAAATTTCAGCGTTCTGGTTTGAACCAGCTGAAAAACCGGCAGGTGAAACACCTGCTGTCGTTAGTTTACACAGGACTTTCTCGCTCGTCGAAGACTGACCATCCGACAAACGCAGCGTGATCCACGCAGCATCATGATTAATTTTATTTTTCCAAGAATTATCCCAGGCAAGATCGAAAAGGATACTAAGCGTTTTGGCTGAAGGATCACGCGTTCCCATACGAACATTGCTGATCGTCAGGTTATTCGCAAAAACACTGGCCGAGAAAGAAATGAAAAAAAAGACGAACGCGAGAAAGCATACTGCGGACCTGCTGGTTTGCATATTACTCCTTTAGACTTCTACCCCGCAAATAATGGGAGATATGCTTGAGTAAAAAACAATTATCGAGCGATATTCAAATGACCATTTAACTCGGAATTTTCAGCTTTGGAATCACTAATGCGACTTCTTAAAGCTGTTTTTGCAGCAACGATCTTCTCTTCGATAAGCTTACGATCGTCCGTGTTCGGTTTTAGATACAAATACCACTGATAATGCTTGAGGGCAGTTTCCTGATCACCAACGTATTCACCGCTGACAAAAGCAAGATTATAATGAGCATCCGCATCATAAGGCATTAAATCTACAGCTTGATAATACTCAACGACAGACCGCTGGTATTCACCTCTCTCAAAGTAAACATTTCCCATATTATAATGCGCCCGTGCCAGCTCTTCCTTGAACTTTTCATCTTCTGGATCAAGATCGCCGCCCTTCATCAAAACTTCATTAGCTTTTTTCTCAACTTCAACAGGTGGCAAAGCTTTAGGATCAACTGAAGGAGCCTGAAGCGCAACCTTAGGCTTCATATCGCTGGACTCCTTGATCTGGGCTTCCATCTTCTTCATACGATCCTCAAATGACTGCTCCTGCATCGCCGCCTTGGCTCGCATTTCGTCAAGCTCTTTGGTGTATTTTGTATTAAGGTTCTCAACGCGACGAATCTCTTTAACAAATTGCTCTCTCTCCTGACGCATTTCCTCAACACGCTTGGTCTCAAAGTCTTTTTCGTTCTTAAGACGTTCGATTTCCTTTTTAAACGATTCAGGGTCCACCTGAACATCAGCAGACACGGCCGGCTGTTCAGCTGCCAGAACCATCATTGGCCGGAAGAACAATCCCGTCACCACGACAGCCAGCATTACACCGGGCCAAAGAATCATTTTTAAGGATACACTCATAGAAACCTCTCCAGAATGGTTTTAAGCCAATTAATTATACGACTTAGACGGCTTGATCGTTCCGCTTGATTCTTTATAGTTTTCTTTTCCGGTCATAATATGAGGCGTTATAAAAATTACAATTTCGGTTGATGTCGTGCTATCTGATTGATTGCTGAACAATCGGCCAATTAATGGCATATCTCCCAAGATAGGAACCCCATTCTTCTGGTGAGTCTTCTCATCCTTGCGTAGACCCGCCAGAACTATGGTTGTTCCATCTTCAACCAAAACCGTTGTTTCTATCTCAGTTTTATTTACTTGAGGAATTGTCCCTTTGCTAGACGCAACACCAGGGACAACTGATGATATCTCTGGTTTCAACCGTAATGTGACCATGCCGTCATCATTGATCGTCGGCATGACATCC
>PEAR01000107.1 GCA_002753745.1 Candidatus Omnitrophota bacterium
GATGGAGTTTCGAAAGGCTTTGTAAGCTTGTTTGATCTCAGCATAGGTTTTAAGGGTGATACATAGAATTTTGCCCGCCTCACCGGGTATCAGGGGGTAAGGATCAATGGTATCATTCCCAAGTCGGTTGCACTTGTGATGTTGCCATTAGATTTTTTGCATGATATATTACATTCATCAAATGGAGATCTTATGCCGGTCATTTCAAGATTTTTTGGTATTGTGATATTAATGTTTTTTCAAGATCATCACCGCCCCACTTTCATGCAAAATATGAAGGCCAGCTGGCGATCTTTACTATTAGAGGATGTCGGTTGATTGCTGGAGAATTGTCCCCCAGAGCCAGACGCCTTGTGAAAGAATGGGCAAAGGCGCATCAGAAAGAATTAATGGAAGATTGGAACATTGCTCAGGAATCAGGAAAACTTAAAACCATTGAGCCTTTGATATGAAAACTATTGTTGCCAGAGAAGTTGTAGGCGCCAGAATTATTAAAGATTATACGGTTGAGTTGACCTTTGATGATTTACAGCGCCGCGTTGTTGATTTGCGAAAATTTTTGTGCAAAGGGATTTTTCTAGAACTTGTTGATGTTAAAAAGTTTCGCCAAATGAAAGTCGATGCCGAGTTAGGGACGATTTGTTGGCCGAATGGCGCAGATATTGCGCCTGACCGGTTATATTCTGAATAATATTACCGCGAATCCCATGAACGTTGACGTCGCCACGGACAAGGCCTCGCTGACTGAGCCCATGGACTTAAAAGCGCTTGAAAACATCGAAATCAACGGCCTCTACATTAAAGACATTATTATTCGTCCGATGACGAATTTGCCGCAAGTGTTGGGTGTTTCTTAATAAATTGATCCGGTTTGACTTGCAGCAAATTGAGCAGTAGTTGAGTAATAGAAAAAATCAGTGGATAATTAAGCGCTGTTAAACTATATTAAAAAACAATTTTACATAAGCTTTAAATTGGTTTTTACCTTCAGTTTCGCGTGTTATACCACCTTTAATGACCGACATGTTCGCGAGAGTGAGATGTTAAGGACAAGGCTAAGGCCTTAGAGTTCTTTCACAAAAGAAAGACTGAGATAGCAGAGAATTGGCTTCTTGATAAAAAAGAGTTCAGCGAATCAATTGCGACGATTTTGTCACAGTTGGATATTGATGAGATGAGTAGAGTTTCTGAAGTTGACTTAGTATGAACAGGTTATGATTTTTGGAGAGGTGGCAGAGTGGCCGAATGCGGCGGTCTTGAAAACCGTTGACCCAAAAGGTCCGTGAGTTCGAATCTCACCTTCTCCGTTTTCTATTCTCCCGTCGTCCGACGGTGAGAGATAAGTAAGGCCTTGGACGGTGAACCGGTTCAGGGCCTTCTTTATGTCCGCACGTGTCAAAGACTTACCGCATCTTTCTTTCCTGCCGTTTTAGATTGCTTCGATTTCTCTTAGTAGAGATGGCTGAGATCTCCAAAATCCGTCGAGAACCTATCTCTTTATCTCCAATTGGCTGCTTAGTAAAGGACCCCTAGTAAATGAATATTAGGGCGATATTGTCGCTATTTTGAGTGGGATAAAAAACCATTTACTAGGAATGGGTGGATTTTATCTCTGTCCAGAGTTCGGACTGGCGGGTCCAATTTATTTTAGAGGAGAGATCGCGGAGTTTGTATTCGGGGATAGCGTAGAGGCTTTTGGAATCTCCGTCGATTATCTCTGTTTGGATCGCAGGGGAGAGATGCAGGAGCCCAAGGATATGGCTTAGTTGGGACTGCGTGAAGCCCATCCAAGCAGCGGCTTGGTTGAGGTCTTCGATCTTTCCCTCGGTAAGATGAGTATTCAGGTGATGGGCTAGGAGCAGCGATTTTCTGACTGGCGGTTCTTGACCCAGTTGGCGTTTTTGGGCATCACGCCCTTTGGCATGGATCTTCTTGATATTTGAGTCGAATTCCATCCGTTCCGGTATGCCGTTTATAACAATGCCGATTTTTTTGGCTGCTGAGTCATAGTCAGCCCTCTGGATGAGTATCTGGATAATCCGGCGCTGTTCTTCAAAGAAGAGCGTATTCCAGATAGGGGAAAGGATAGCCTCAACGTCCGCCTTGTGCGGCGAGTTCTTGATGTTTTTGACTTCGCCTCGCAGGATCTGAATGATCCGTTCTTCTGCCTGTTGAGCGTTCACATAGCGAACAGGGCATTCAGAGTAGCCCCGTTTCTGGGCATTGCAGCAAAGGTAATAGCGGTACTTGTGGCGTCCCTTCTTGAGAGTGTAGGTGTGGATCATGGAGCTGCCGCAGGCCTTGCATTTAAGGACTTTGGACAGGAGCCCGGCACAGTCTTTGTTTTTGTAAGGCTTTCGGTCCAGCCGGTTATGGGCCAGCTTCTCGTTAACCTTCCGGAAAGTTTCTTCGTCGATGATCGCTGGATGCAGGCCTTGATAGATCTGCCCATTGTAATTGGCCTTCCCAATGTAGGTGTGGTTCTTCAGCATTCGCACAACAGTGACAATAGTAATCTTTTTATTTCCGAATGTCTTGCCGCTTTTAGTTGGTCATGAGGGCGTTCGATAGCCAGTGGCATTGATTTCCTGAACCACATCCAGCGCGGAATTTCTCTCAAGATACAGAGAATAGATCTTACGCACCATGTCGACTTCATCAGGATTGATGATGATCTTTCGCGTTTCTTTCGGGTCACGCATGTAACCAAAAGGCGGGTGACCGCCGAGCCATTGACCGCGCTTGCGGGCCGCACTCAGTTTGTCCTTTGTGCGTTCGCTAATAATTTCCCGTTCAAACTGGGCAAATGAGAGGAGGATGTTGAGCGTCAGTCGGCCCATTGATGTATTTGTATTGAAATGCTGGGTGATCGAGACAAAAGTTACGTTGTGTTTATCAAAGAACTCAAGAAGTTGGCTGAAATCAAGCAGCGATCGCGACAGCCGGTCAACCTTGTAGACGACAACGCAATTAATCTTTCCTTCCTTGATATGGGTGAGGAGCTTTTGAAGTGCAGGCCTTTCAACGTTGGCACCCGTGAACCCGCCGTCATCGTACAGTTCGCTCGAGGCGGTCCAGCCTTCACTCTTCTGGCTTTTAATGTAGTTCTCGGCAGACTCGCGCTGGTTATCAAGCGAAGTAAAGTCCTGATCCAGGCCTTCAGATGAGGACTTGCGGGTGTAGATAGCGCAGACCAGATGTTTTTTCTTTTCGGGTTCGTTTGTCATGGCTTAAAGAAAAGAAATCCATTCCAGTGATCTCCGGTCACTGCCTTTGCGACCGCTGAGAGTGTTTTGTAAACACGGCTTTGATATTCAAAGCCATTCTCCAAAACTTTGACCTCCAGAGTCTGCCCCTTGTATTCCTTCCTAATGATGGCACCGGGGATGGGGAGCCGCGTGTCCCGGCCGTTGGTGGCGTTATGCCCTGTAGTTTTCTTGGGCCGCAGGGCTTTGTTATTTACCGGGTCGTAGCGTTTAATCAGTTCATTGATTCTGCTTTTGGTATCATCAGGTAATCCACCGTATTCAAGCTCCTGCAGGCGGTAGGCGATCTTGCGCCACAGGAAGATCTTATTGTTGGAGCAAGGGGTTTTGGGGCCGTATAACGCGTCATGTTGGGCTCTCAGGGATGCTATTGACGCTTCTTTAAGGGCCATAATGCGTTCAATTAGTGGTTTTTTCGGTGATTCTGTTGCGTTCATTTTCATCGTTGTTACCTCCATTACTTGAGATATAGCCATAGGTTTTGGCACATAGCAAGGGGATAAACTTCTAAAGTTTAGTAATAATGTCGTTGAAAAGTAGTAGGTGAAGCCGTCCAATTATATTTAATTCCGTGGCTCATGGTTTTTCGGGCTTTATATATGTTATGCTTAATATTGAGAATAGCTCTAAATGGCCGGTGGATACACAATTTGGTAATGTTATGGTTTTATTAAGAAAATTCTTGGTTTCTTTTGTGGCGATCACATTTGTATTAACAAGTGTGGTCTCGCCAGCGCATGCTCAAGTGCTTTATAATATAACTCCCCCCAATGTGATGGTTCCGTTAAGTTCCGGGTTTGTGCCAGCCATGCTCAAAGGAATCAAGATTCATACCGAAGATCCGTTCAAGTTTGATTTTATTGTTAACAGGGGAGATGAAGCGTTATCCCGGGATCAGAAAGAAGAGTCATATACAAGACTGATCAAATATTTCCTGGCGTCATTGACCATTCCTGATGAAGACCAGTGGGTTAACTTGTCGCCTTATGAGAAAGATCGAATTATTAAGGATGATTTTGGAAAAACCGAAATGGGGCGAGATCTCTTGGCGCAGGATTATTTGCTTAAGCAAATTACCTCCTCTGCGATGTTTCCTGAGAGTGCGCTTGGTAAGGCGTTCTGGACAAGGGTTTATGCGGAGGTTGAGCAGAAGTTTGGAACAACAGATGTTCCGCTGGATACTTTTAATAAGGTATGGATCACGCCCGATAAAGCGATGGTGTATGAGAAGGACAATATTGCTTATATAGGACAGATGCATTTGAAGGTTCAGTTGGAAGATGATTATCAGGCGGTGAAGAGTAATGCTGTTGAGAAGAATTCGGAGTTGGGAGCGGACTCCTCTTTTGAGGTCAAAAGCATTATTCGTCAGGTTATTCTTCCGGCGTTGGAGAAAGAGGTCAATGAAGGTAGAAATTTTGCTCAGTTACGTCAGATCTTTGGCGGTATGGTTTTAGCAACGTGGTACAAGCGGGCCCTTAAGGAAAGTCTGCTGGGCAGGATTTATGCCGATCGTTCCAGGGTCAAAGGTGTGGATCAGGAAGATCCTACGGTGAATCAGCAGATATATGATAGGTATGTTGAGGCATTCAAGACGGGTGTGTACAACTACATTAAAGAAGAATATGACACAGCTTCACAAACGACGATCCCAAGAAAATATTTTTCCGGCGGTATTGTTAAGGATTTGTCGAATCTTGAAAGACAGCCTGTTGCCAGTTTGAGAGGAGTTATTCCTGATACGGACGAGGCGGTCAGTCTGACATTAGATCCTGCTAGAACAAAGGCACGGTCGACGTCATCTTTAAGAAGGACATTATTGGCCTTTGGGTTGACGGCTATGAATTTGTTGTTTGTAGTAAATAATTCTTTTGCGGCTCCGGACAAAGTGCCGGAGACGCAAAAATTGATTGTAGCGGCACCAAAGCAGGATAAGGGGCTTAAGGGGCCGGATTGGTCTAATGTTGGTGGTAACAATGTTCAGAAATTTGGTGAGTCATCGAATGGCACATTTTGGTGGTGGGCGCAACGAAAAGAACCTGGTTGGATAGGGCTTGGTCTGACGATTGATATAAATGATGGGGTTCGGGGTGCATTGGGCAGAGGAGAAGCTCTTAGTCATTACGAGATCAGAATGCCTGTAGGTGATGATGTTTCTTCAGAAGTTCAGATAACCCTTGAAGATGATGAGAAGGGATCAAATGGTATTGGCCATGAGTTAACATTATCTGTTGGGGATGCTGTTGCCAAGAAAGCGGTACAGTTCGAAGGCTCCGATAAGAAACGGGTGATGGTAATTAACATACTTAACTTCTTTGCGAATGGTAAAAAAGTTTTAGATCGGAAGGAGTCGGTTGTTCATTATGCGCCGGATAAGGATCATCTAGATGGTGTTTACCGTAGTGAGACAATTATTTATGATGAACGATTTAACTTTCCAGGGATACAGAAAGTAAAGATTTGGGTTCCAGAAAATGCTGGATGGGATGGGAAAGGCGTTACAGGCGCTTTTGGTCGTCCTGTTTTGCAAGAAAAAGCAGACAACGCTCAGGCGTCTATATTGGTAAGAAGTTTGATCGTATCGATCGCACTTTCGTTGTTAACAGGTGTTGATTCTTCGTTGGCGGCGGGAGACCCTGTTCTGGGTCAGGCGCCTCGTATTGGGAATGCTACGGTACCGGTGCGCGCGTCGATCGGTTCAGCAAAGATTGTTAATCAAATGCAATTTGATAACAGTACGATCAAGAATATTTCTAATGTTTCGTTGGCTGTTGTCCAGGATCTTGACGATTCGAACAGAAAGGCGCTTTCCTGGGAGTGGCAGAGCCCGGGCGGAATGTGGACAACCCGTAGTTGGGGAACCGGCGTGCCATTTCTTGATCTGAAGAAAAATCTGGATGATCTTGTTTTTAGATTTACGATCTCAGGAACAGATGGGGTCGGGTATGATCTTGCATTCGAGGATGATCAAGGTAATGAAATTGGGGTGTCTTCGACGGAGCATATTTCTGTCAAATGGTCAAAGCAGTACGCGCTGGTACGATTGGATAAAATCAAAGATCGAAATCAAAATTTTAATTGGCGGGCCGTAAGGCCGGTTAAGTTTAAATCTGTGACTGCAAACGGGAAGGTATTGATACAGAATCCGGTGATTCTGGATGTGAGTAAAACGCGCAAGTTGGGCGTTGGCGTTGGCATGTTCGAGGGGAATGATTTCCCAGCTTTATCAGGATGGCCGTCGGTACTTTCGTTTACGGGAATTTATAATGACCCGCAGCGGATTCTTGAGCAGTGGCGTGGCTTACGTCCCGGACAGGTGCCTCATGAGGTTCTTGAGTTTGACGCGCATCCTGGTGACGGGACAGTTTTGCAGAGGATCAATAGAGGAGAGTTTGATCAGCAATTGATCGCGAGGGCCAAGATCGCAAAGGAATACGGGAAGCCTGTGTTACTTCGGGTGTTGCATGAGCCGATGGGCGGTTGGTATGGCTGGTCGGTAAGGACGCAGGAAGATGCTGATAATTACGTGGCAGCCTGGCAGCATATCGTCAGCATTTATCAGCAAAACGGGGCAAAGAATGTGGCGTTTGCCTTTTCACCGCACAATTATGAACCATCGAATGTTCAGCAGGCGCATCCGTATGAATTAGCCGATCAGATTCTCTCTCGAATTCAGCCATATGTTGATGTGATTGCGCTTGATGCCTACAGTTATCCGCCAGGTGGTGGTAATTTTAATGAGCTTGTGACTGGCATGGTCAGTCGGTTTGAAAAATATGGCATTCCGTTCATGATGGGTGAAATGAGCTCGGCGATGCCGGATAAAGAGAAACGTGAATTTTGGACGTATTTCTTGAATGATCTTCAGAATGGTATGTTTCCTAATTTTGTAGGTTTTGTTCCTTTCGATATTGCCAAAATGGAAAATGGAGGTTGGAAGGACTTTCATATTCCGACAGATATAAAGGCGGATATTCAGAAGAACCCATTTTTTGCGCGGGACCCTTTTCAAAATTTGTTGAGAGAAAAGCCTGTCGCGTCAGTTCTGTCTGTTCAGGGGAGCGAGACATCAAAGATCGCTTCTTGGGTATCGCGTGGGGGAAATGGCATTGCGTTTACACCCAGGCCGAATGGGCAGGAAGATGTTCAATTGCGCAAAGGGAATGGTTGGGGTGGGTTTGGTTTTGCACTGTCAACGCCCGGCGTGACTAGTGATAATTTCCTTCGGTATTCTTTTACGATGCCGTTGAAGGGGGATATTTCATCTGTAAACTTGATTTTTGAAGATAGGCATAAGAATGCACAGAATATTGGTAATGAGATTGTTATTGCTGGGACTCAATTGAGTTCGTTTATCAATAATGGAGTGCTGCAGATCAATCTTAAGCAACTTATGATGACGGGGATGCGAAAAGGAGATTTTGATATTTCGGCTCTTGATCAGGTCAAGATTGAGGTCGTTGGTACTGGGGTAATCACTATTGGCCGTCCGCAAGTGACCGCTGATCAAGCGCAGATGAATGAAACTGATGTCGGTGGTATTGACTTGAATGCTGATCATTTAGATATGACCATTCGTCGTGATGGGGCTGGGGTGGCCCTTCCTGTGGAGCAACAGAATATTGAAGGCATCCAGATTGAAGGGCTGATACCTGTGGTTCTGGATATTCAGCCGGTTACTCGCGTTTTAAAATTGTGATTTTTGAGTGTATTAGTTGGAGTTAGTTTCTATTACCTGGTGGGGCATTGATGTTTCTTGAACCATGTCCGGACATGAAACGGGACATTTTGTTATTCGTCTGTTGTCAAATGGTTATGGAGAATACCTCTTCGGACGACCGGACAAAAAGGACAAAGAATCAGGCTGTTTGTCCTGTAGGGACATGATTTTAATGGCGGATTTCTTTCGAACTTTTTATCTCTGTTCTTTCATTAATATGGTATATTAGCGCTCGATTTGGCGATGGCAAAAGAGAGATGCTTTTGTAAGTGATACACAGCCACGCCGTTTTATTTTAAGCAGGGCCTGTTGTGAGATTCGAATGGAGCCCCGCTGGATGCGACGAATAGGAGCATCCTAAAGGCGGGGCGGATGGCCGACCCGAAGGGAGCGAAGCGACCGGAGG